>DASRJR010000138.1:0-8152 GCA_035649395.1 Vicinamibacterales bacterium | reverse complement strand
CGTACACGACGCCGGGAACGGGCGGGTACTCTTGTGGGAACAACCGCTCCTGGACCTCGTGCGCAATTTCGAGCTCGCGCTTCGCCTTTTCGCGGTTGGCCACTTCCTCGGCGATCGCGGCCGTCAGCCGGCTGTTCTCCAGGGCAAGGCCGGTTTGCGCGGCAACGGCGTCGAGCAGCCTGATGTCCCCGCGCGTGTACGGTTCCTCGGACTGCTTCGGCCCGAGGCTCATGACGCCTATCAGATCGCTGCTGGCCGAGAGCGGCAGAACGAGTTCAGCATCGAGCGACTCCCGGACATGCTGCTCGAGCTCGCCGCGAGAGCCGTGCGCCGGAATGGGCACACGCGGGACATTCGAGTAGCCCAGCGCATACGCCGGCTCGAGCACGCCACCGCCATTCAACAGCACCGCGATGCGCTGGACGTGCAGCGCCGACGCGATCTGATGCGCGACGGTTTCGAGCAGCGGTTTCGTCTCGACGATGGTGCGTACCTTGGCGGCGAGGTCGGACAACAAATGCTCGGCGTTGTACGCTTCGCGGAAGAAGCGGCGGTCCACCCAGCCCCCGAGATGCGCAGCGACACGTCGAATCTGGACGATCACGACGAACGCCAATCCCACGATGGCGACCTGCCAGCCCGGCGATGATCCCGCGAATGGACCGACGCGCGTGGCGAGGCTGACGACGATCAAGGCACTCAGTCCGAGCTGGATGGCCCGAATCGTGCCGCGCGCGAGCAGATACTGCACCCCCTGCCGGATCACGAGCCGGACGTCCATCGCCCGATGCACCACGATCACGTACGCCATCGTCGCCGGGAAGATGAACATGATCAGATACAGCGGCAGCAGCATCCACGGAGCGAAATCGATCGTCTCGGTGAACAGCAGCACCACCAGGGTGCAGAGGGGCGTCAGGGCGGCTGTGGCACCCCAATAGAGGAGTCTCAAGCGCCGCCGTGCATCCAGTCGCTTCTCGCTGAACGCCCGTCTGCCCAGCGCGGCGAAGAAAATGGCGATCGCAACGAAGTGCAAGACGCCAACGACCGAGGCCATCGGTCGAAAGAAGTTGCCGAGCGCGATGGCCCTTGGAAGATCGTTCAGCGCCATGAGATCGAACACGACGTTGGTGCCCGCGGCGCGGACGAGGATCGGCGCGATCACGATCCATTTGGCCCAGGGAAAGCGGCGATCGAACGGGAGCCGTTCGGGGAAGTAAAGGCCGAATACCATCATGCTCATCGGCCACAGGTTGGCGGCGAGCGGTTGGTAGACGACCGCAATGGGTTGGAACCAGTCCTGACGCCCGTATAACGTTCGCCAATTGGTGTCGACGAATTCGGCGAGCCCGAGCAGCAGCATGAGCAGCACCCAGGCGAGCTTGTCGCGAATGCGTACCGCGGCCACCCAGAACGCCAGGCCGAAGCAGAGATACGGCAAGGCGATCGCACCGATCGCGAACGAGAGCCAATCGCGCACGAGCGGAGAGCCGGTTCGCATCGGCTGCAAGGTCAGGGTGACCGACCGCCGCGACGGACCCGCAGGCGACGGCGACTCGACTTCGATCGGGAGCGCGGTATTCGCCGGTGTGTTCGCGAACGCGGTGCCGAAGTCGTTCAAGCCGTGCATCGGCCTGCCGCCCGCGGCGACGAGCACGTCTCCCTCTTTCAGGCCGGCCGCGACCGCCTCGGGCTCGAGCGAGCCGATCGTGAACTCCGGAAAGTCGATGTCGAACGGCGACCGCGCGATTCGCTCCGCGTGGACGACTTCGTTGAAGCGGTCGACCGTGTCCCGGACTCGGTAGATCAAGACGATGACGAAGAGCAGCGCAAGCGCCGCGTAGAGGAGGGGCTCGCGCCGGAGGGGAAGGGGCACGGGGAAATTCTATGACGGGCGCGGGCCCCTAGCGTCGCACCGCGGCCTGATAGCGCCTTAGGCGAGCGTCTCCTTCAAGAACGTCGTCACCTGCGGCCAGATCTGTTCGGCGAGCGCGGCGTTCAGCGTGCCGAGCGCGTTGTGGGGTCCCATGAATGCGTGACCGGTGCCCGGATGCACGGTCAGCGTCACGTCCTTGCCCATGCCTTTGAGCTTCTTTTCGAGCGCGCGCGCCCCGTCGGGTGTGAAGTAGTCGTCCTTCTCGGCCATATGGCCGCGGACCTTTGCAGACAGCTTCGACCAGTCGGGTTCGGTGGCACCCTGAGGGAAACCGTAGAACGGGACCACCGCTTTCACCGCGTCGGGCCGATTGGCGGCGATGATGAACGACAGCAGGCCGCCCATGCAGAAGCCGACGACGCCGATGCCGTTTCCGGTGACGGACGGATGCGATCGCAGGAAATCGATGGCGCCGCTCATGTCGCGACCGGCCCGGTCCGGCGGCAGGCTCTGCATCAGATGTGCGGCCTTGTCCATCTCGTCGTGACCGGCCAGTTGACCGTGATACAGGTCGGGCGCCAATGCGACGAACCCGGCCGCGCCGAGTCGGTCGGTCTGCTGTTTGATGCCGGAGTCGAGCCCCCACCATTCCTGGATGACGAGGATGCCCGGCCCCGATCCGTGCGGCGGTGTCGCGAGGTAGCCCGACGCGGTGTTGCCGTTACTGCGGAACTCGACAGTTTGAGCCATGCGCGTAAGATATCGCAGTCAGGGGCCAATGCGGTTCCTCGTGCGGGAGTCCTATGCGACGGATATTGACTGTTCTGGTGCTGGGCGCGCTCGGGTTGGCGCCGCGGCTGCACGCGCAACTCGATAACAAGCAGGCGCCGATTGTCATCGGGCACTACCACCTCAATGTGACGAGCGTTGACGCCCACAAGAAGTTCTGGGTCGACACGCTGGGCGGGACGCCGACGAAGGTCGGCTCGGTGGAGGCGATCAGGTTTCCTGGCACGCTGTTGTTGCTGAACGTGCAGAAGCCGACCGGGCCGACGAAGGGAACGACGTTCGATCACATCGGCTTCGCGGTGCCCGACGTCCCGGCGACCACGACGAAGGTCGTGGCGAACGGCTACGAGCTGACCGTCGGTCGCGAGCCGCCGCCGGGGCAGACGGCGAGCCCACCGACCGCGGGCAACTACGGACAGTTCTCGTATCTGGTGGGCCCGGACGGCGTGAAGGTGGAGCTGGTCACGAACAAGGAGCCGAACGCGCCGCCGATCATCCATCACCACGTGCACTTCACCAACAAGATGTTCGTGGAGATGCAGCAGTTCTTCATGAAGGCGTTCAACGCGACGCTTCGTCCGGGGCAAACCGATTTCTTCATCGGGGCGGATCTCCAGGGTGTGGGCTACAGCCTGAACTTCTTCCATTGGGAGCCGGCGGCCGATCTGGTGGGCACCAAGGGACGGGCGGTCGATCACGTCGGCTTCGAAGTGAAGAACCTCGAGGCGTTCTGCAAGGAGCTCGAGGCCAAGGGGATCAAGCTGACCGAAAAGTACCACCGCGACAAGAGCCTCAACATCATGTCGGCGACCATCGTGGATCCGTATGGAACGGTGCTCGAGCTGACCGAGGGGCTTCGACAACTGCCGTGACGCGACACGCGCTGACTGCGGCGTGCCTCGCTGTCGCCGTGTGGGCGGCCGGCGAGCGCGCGCGCGTCGGAGCGCAGGCACCACCGGCAGCTCCGTCGCTGGAGCCGGCGTATCAGCGCACGATCCAGCAATACTGCCTGACCTGTCACAGCGAGCGGCTGAAGACCGGAGGACTGTCGCTCGAGACGCTGAACCTGTCACAGATTCCAACGCACGCCGCGGTCTGGGAGCAGGCGGTGCGGAAGCTGCGGGTCGGCGCCATGCCACCATTCGGCGCGCCGCGGCCAGATCGAGAGACGACCGATCGCCTGATCGCGTGGCTCGAGGGCGAGCTGGATCGCGCCGCGCCGATCCGACCGGGCCGTCCGGTGCTGCGGCGGCTCAATCGCGCCGAGTACGCGAACGCGATCCGCGATCTGCTCGCGCTCGACGTCGACGTGACCGCGCTGCTGCCACCGGACGAGGCGGCGTTCGGCTTCGACAACGTCGCCGACGCGCAGAACAGTTCGCCCGCACTGCTCGAGGCGTACCTGGCGGCGGCGCGGAAGATCAGCGCGGTAGCCGTCGGCGATCCCGAGATCGGTGTCGGCAGTCAGACCTATTCGGCGCGGCAGGATCTATCGCAGGACGTACACATCGACGGCCTGCCGCTCGGCACGGTTGGGGGTCTGCGGGCGACGCACGTGTTTCCGGCAGACGCGGAATACGACCTGCAGATACGTCTCTATCGCACGAACCTGAGCGCCATCCGGGGCCTCGAGGATCCACAGGAGCTCGAGGTCACGATCGACGGCGTGCGAGTCCACACGGCGAAGTTCGGCGGTCGTGAGGACCTCGTCGCGGTGCAGACGAACCCCACGGACACGTCGGATGCCATCGAGGCGACGCGGTTGAAGGCGCGCGTCTTCGTGAAAGCCGGTCAGCACGATGTGGCGGCGGCGTTCCTCGAGACCACGGCGCCTGTCTTCGAGGCCACGCGGCTGCAGCGGTTCATTCGCGACTTCGCCAATCCATTCGACGCTGAGGGCGCACCGCACGTCCAATCCATCACCGTGCAGGGACCGTACAACGCGAAAGCCGCGGCCGTTGCGCCGAGCTCTCGCGTGTTCGTCTGCACTCCATCGAGCGCGGCGGACGAGCGTCCGTGCGCACGGCGAATCATCTCGACGCTCGCGCGGCGCGCCTATCGCCGCGCCGTAGCCGATGCTGAGATCGACGATCTGTTGTCGTTCTACGCGCGCGGCCGCAACGGCGGCACCTTCAGGCGCGGTGTGCAGCTGGCGCTCAGGCGCGTGCTCGCCAGCCCGTCATTCGTGTTCCGGCCCGAGGCGGAGCCGGCCAACGTTCCCGTCGGCACCCCATACCGCGTCTCCGATTGGGAGCTGGCCTCGCGGCTCTCGTTCTTCTTGTGGAGCACGATTCCCGACGCCGAGCTGCTGCGTGTCGCCGGCGAGCGCCAGCTATCGAAGCCGGAGGGACTCACGGCGCAAGTCCGTCGCATGGTCGCCGACCCGCGTTTCAATGCCTTCGTGAAGAACTTCGCGGGGCAGTGGCTGCAGCTGCGCAACCTGCGCGGGAAGGTTCCGAACTCCGACGTGTTCCCCGACTTCGACGACAACCTCCGGCAGGCATTTCAACAGGAAGCCGAGCTCTTCTTCGAGAGTGTGATCAAAGAGGACCGCAGCGCACTCGATCTGATGACCGCCGACTACACGTTCGTGAACGACCGTCTCGCCCGTCATTACGGCATTCCCGGTGTGTTCGGCAGTCACTTTCGCCGCGTCACGTTGTCGGACGAGTCGCGGCGCGGTCTGCTCGGCAAGGGGGCAGTGTTGCTCGCGACGTCGCACACGACGACCACGTCGCCGGTGTTGAGAGGGAAGTGGGTCCTCGAGAACGTGTTCGGCGCACCGCCGCCATCTCCGCCCGCCGATCTCGACACCGCCCTCAGGAGCGACGGTCCCGGCGCGCCGCCGCGGACGATGCGCGAGCAGATGGAGCTGCACCGCCGCAGCCCGCTCTGCGCGAACTGCCACCGCAACATGGATCCGATCGGCTTCGCGCTCGAGAACTTCGACGTCGTCGGCGCCTTCCGGACGCAGACGTTGGATGGTCTCCCGATCAAGACCGATGACGTGCTCACCGACGGCACGCCGATCCACGACGCGGTGACGCTGCGGCAGGCCGTGCTGCGCCGGCCCGATGTCTTTGTTCAGACGTTGACGGAGAAGCTGATGGTCTACGCGCTCGGCCGCGGGTTGACCGCGGAGGACATGCCGGCTGTTCGCGCCATCGTTCGAAACGCCAGCCGGAATGGCTACAGGTTCCGGGAGTTGATGCTCGGGATCGTGAATGGATCTTCGTTCCAGATGCGGGTCAAATTGGGCGAGAATGGGGTCGGGAGTCATTTTTCGGAAAACGTAAAATGACTCCCGACCCCATTTCTCCAGGAGCGCCGATGTTCATCACGAAGCGGGCGTTGCCACGACGAACGTTCCTGCGCGGGGTTGGCGCCACCGTGGCGCTGCCGCTGCTCGACGCGATGATTCCCGCGGGCACGGCGCTCGCCCAGACGCCGCTGCGCACGCCGCGCTTCGGTTTCATGTACATCCCGCACGGCGCGGATATGGCGTCGTGGACGCCCACCGCGGCCGGCCCGAACGTCGACCTGTCGCCGACGCTGAAGACCCTCGAGCCGTTCAAGGACTCGATGGTCGTCATCAGCAACCTGCGCCGGGCGGGCGGCCAGGCCGAGATGCACGCCGCTGCCGCATGCGGATGGCTCAGCGGCGCGGTGCCCAAGCACACCGAGGCTGAGGACTACGAGATCGGGACGACGATCGATCAAGTGCTCGCTCGCCATCTCGGGCAGGGATCGCCGTTCCCATCGATCGAGTTCGCCACCGAAGATTTCACCGGGTACGTTGGCGGATGCACGCCCGGGTACAGCTGCGCCTACATGAACTCGATCGCGTGGTCGTCGCCGACGACGTCGCTGCCGATGGAGATCAATCCGCGAGTGGCGTTCGAGCGGCTCTTCGGCGATGCGAGCTCCGAGGCGGAACGGCGACGGCAGCTGCAGGACGATCGCAGCATCCTCGACGCCATCGTGACCGAAGCGCGCGCGTTGCAGCAGCGCCTCGGCGCCCACGATCGCGCCAAGGTCGCCGACTACCTCGACGATGTGCGTGAGATCGAACGGCGTATTCAGCGGACCGAGGGGCAGCAGCGGTCCGACATCGACTTCGCCGACAAGCCACTCGGGATCCCCGATTCGTTCGAAGCGCACGCGGCCCTGATGACCGATCTGCTCGCCGCCGCCTTCCAGACCGACCTGACGCGCATCTTCTCGTTCATGATGTCGCGCGAGGGCAGCCAGCGGACGTTCTCGTCGATCGGCATCACCGATCCGTGGCACGTCGTCTCTCACCACGGCGACAAGGCGGAGAAGGTCGCCAACAACGCCAAGATCAACGTGTTCTGTCTGCAACTGGTCGCGCGGTTGCTCGAGAAGCTGCGCACGACGCCGGACGGGGACGGCTCACTGCTGGATCACTCGATCATCTTCTACGGCAGCGGCATGGCCAACTCGAACGTCCACGCGATCGATCCGCTACCGATGGTCGCAGTCGGCGGCGGCCTCGGCCGCGGCAATCGGCACATCGTCCTGCCGAAGCAGACGCAGATCGGCAACCTGTGGGTGTCGGTGGCACAGAAGTTCGGCATCGACCTCGACCACCTCGGTCACAGCAACGGCACGATCGATCTGTTCGCCTGATGAGCGTCGCGCGAATCGCGGCTGTCTTCGTCATCTCTGCAGTCGCGCTCGCGACAGCGGCGGGCGAGTCGACTCTGACGGCCGCGGTCAAAGCTCGTGATCTCCCCACGGTCAGAGCGATCCTGAGACAGAAGCCGAACCTGAATGCCAGCGGGCCAGACGGCACGACGGCGCTCCACTGGGCGGTGCGCTCGGGTGACGGTCAGCTGGTCGATGTGCTGGTGCGCGCCGGCGCGAGAACCGACGCGGTCAATCGCTATGGCGTGACGCCGTTGTCCCTCGCCGCTGACAGCGGTAACGCTCGGGTGCTCGCCCTTCTGCTGGACGCGGGTGCATCGATCAAGAGCGCCGAATCAACGTTGCCGGATGGACAGACCCTGCTGATGCGCGCGGCGCGGGCGGGTCAGGTGGACGCGCTGAAAGCGCTCATCGCCGGCGCCAACGTCAACGCGCGCGAGCGGCGGACGGGCACAACGGCGCTGATCTGGGCAGCGACCTACGACCGTGCGGCCGCCGTCCGCGTCCTCGCCGAGGCCGGCGCCGACGTGAACGTCACGTCGTTGCTGACGGCCTATCCACACACACAGAACGGCGTGCTGTTGACCGGGCCCGAGGAGGGTGTCTCTTACGTGGGCCAGACCGTGCTGCCCAAGGGAGGATGGTCTGCGGCCATATTTGCCGCGCGCGAACGAGCGGTGGATGCCATCCGCGCGCTCGCGGATGCACGAGCGAACCTCGACGTGCAAGACCCGGAAGGCACGACCGCGCTCATCATCGCGATCATCAACGGGCACTACGACGCCGCGACGGCGCTCGTGGAGAAGGGCGCGAACCCCA
>DASRJR010000137.1:0-11122 GCA_035649395.1 Vicinamibacterales bacterium | reverse complement strand
TCGGGACGGAAAGCCGTGGCCGGAAGCGATCGCCGGCGCCAACCGGGATCCGAAAGGCCGCGCCACCGGAACCGAAGCGGGCTACACCATCGTCAACGCCCGCCGCATCTGGGACGCCGATCCGAACCACCAGACGATCTCGTATTCCACCGACCAGAATGCCGCGGACCTTGTTGTTCTCGAGCACGAGCTGAAGTCATTCAGCATCGTGTTCTCGATGGCCGACATCCACCGAATCATCGGGCCGAACGCCGCGCGCTACGTCGGCATGGCGGACCAGATCGGCACGATCGAGGCCGGCAAGCTCGCCGACATCATCCTGCTCGACGGCAATCCGACGCTGAACATCTACGAGATGCTCAAGACCAAGGTGGTGCTCAAGGAAGGCAAGGTCGTTGTCGACAAGCGCTAATCAGTCGTGATCCGAGTCCAGTTGGTGACGAGGCGCAGCGACAGCGCGTCGGCAGCGTCCGCAGCCAGTGTCAACATCAGGAACCGATCGTCCCTGGCGTCGATGTCGTAACTGAGACCGCTCTCGCTGCGCAGGTTGTAGATGCCCTTGAGAAGTGGCGTCGGCGCGCTCGATTCGAATGCCGGTGTGCGCGGATCGACGGTGACGGCCATGAGCAGATTGTCGTTGCGGAAGTACAGATGGCGTCCGTCCCTTGACCATTTCGGCTCTTCGCCGTTGTTGGACACCTGCCAGCGGCCATCCCCGGCCATTGCGCGGATGTACAGTGCGCGGGCCTCGCGTGTGACATAAGCTATCCATCGGCCGTCTGGCGACAGGCGCGCATTGGACTCGTCATCGTCGTCGAGCAACGTGACTGGGCGGGCGTCTTTCACGATCGGCACTCGCGCGACCCACGAGGTCCTGGTGGCGCCGCTCGACGTTCGATGCGAGTCACCGAAAACACTGACGACGAGACTGCCACCGTCCGTGGTGATGTCATTGAGATAGACGCGCCCAGGCAATGTCACCAGGGGCTCCGCCTGACGACTGCCATCAGCCGACCGTCGCATAATGGTCGAGCGCCCCTGCGCGAGGTCCATCTGCGTGTAGTAAAGCGTGGTCCCGTCGCGGGACCACAGCGGCGTCACGTTCTGCTCGCCGAACGTCATCTTGATCAGCGTCTTCCGTTGGAGGTGGCGAACCCAGATGTCGCTTCCGGAACCAGCACCGACCGTCGCCGCCATCTGCTGCCCGTCGGGTGAGATACGCAGATCGCCGTAGCCGCCAGCGGGCAGGTCGAATGCTTCGACCTCGTTGCGTCGATTCACCCACGCCGGCACGGTCGAGCCCGGTGCATTCCGGCCCGAGATGTAGACCAGCGTTCCCGCCGCCGACACAGCGAAATGATGCGCGCCTGTCGTCAGGTCTCCCGCCACCTCCTGTAGGACCTCGACCGGCGTCCCGGTCACAGTTGCCCGCTGGAGATCGAACGGCACGGCGAACAGTGTTCCGGCGCGTGCAAACAGCAGTTGCCCGTCAGCGGTCGCGCGCGCCATCGCGGCGTTAGTCAAGACTGTGTGGCGGCTGCCGTCCGGCATTTGGGCCACCACGACGGCGTTGTCGTAGTTGTCGGGGTTCGCTTCCGTTCCGATCGTGAACATCAGCGCACCACCTGTCAGCCGTTGGGGCCATCGATGGGTGCGCTCGCCAGGCGTCGCCAGCATCGTGATCGGCGACGCCTGACCGCCGGCCGCCGGAACGCGCCAGAGGCCACTGATCGTGGTCGGTCCATAGACAATCCAGTTGTCGTCGTCCCAACTGACACCGCGGGCATCCAGGACTTCGGCAAGGCGTGTCACCGAACCGCCGGCAAGTGCCACCTTCGCGAGGTGTAAGCCGGTCACAAACGCGACGCTGCGACCATCTGGCGAGATAGCCGGGCTCGATCCGTTCTCGGTTCCAGGAATCTCGGTGGCGTCGAACGAATCGGCTCGACGAACGAACAGGCGGTCGACGCCGTCGACCGACGCGACGAAGACGACGGTGCGCCCATCGCGCGAGATCGCGACGGCCGGTCGGCTCGCGAACGGCAACCGCGCCCTCGACGGCAGGTTCAGGTTGTATTCGCGCTCTCGGCAACCGGCTGACGTGCCGCGCGGATCACCAGCACCGACACCGCTACAGCGAGCAGCGCGGCAACGGCCCATGGGAGCAGTCTCCAGATGACGCGCTCGCGACGCGGCGCCGGCGCGCTGTGTTCGGGTGGCGCAAACGCGGTTTCGAGTTGATACCGCGCTTCACCCGCATCGGCAGGCGCCGACGACGGTCGCGGTCGAGGCATCGCTGCAGAAGACGGCGAACGTTGTGCGGGGTATCGGTGGGCAACGCGCTCCAGTCGGGTTCGCGCGTGACGATCATCGCGAGCGCGTGCGTGTCGCCGGTCTGTTCCGTGCCCTAGATCTGCGCGATGTTCGGATGGTTGAGGGTCGCCAGCGTCTTCGCTTCCCGTTCGAACCGCAGCAGGCGGCAGCAGGCGATCGGGATCTGACGAGAACTGTCTGGAGAGAACTTTGATGGCGACACTGCGATCGAGCCGCGTGTCGCGCGCCCGGTAGACCTCGCCCATGCCACCGGCACCAATCGCGGAGACGATTTCGTACGGGCCAACGCGCGTGCCGGCGGACAGATCCATCTGGGCCGCCGGCATTCTAGTGTCCCGAATCAGAGATTCGTCACCTAATTCGCGGGCGGGGCATCCTGCCTGGCGGCGTTGCTCATCGCTCACTTATGCCCAATAAGCTCGCTCTTCGCGCCTTGCCACGCGGGCGCCGCGCTGCGCGACTTAGGCAACGAATCTCTGATCCGGGACACTAGCCATTACACTTGTACCAGTGCGAGTGCTCACGATCGCCGCGGCTCTGCTCGTCGTCGTTCATCAGGCTGCGCCAGTCGCATCGGGCCGCCGGGCGCCCATCACGGCTGCCGCCGAACAAACGGCGCCGCGCCAGGAACCCGCCGCGAACACGCTGCCCGCCGAGATTCCGCTCTTCCCGCTGGCGGAGGTCGTGCTCTTCCCCGGCGTGTCGCGGCCGCTGTTGATCTTCGAGCCGCGCTATCGCGCGATGGTCGCCGACGCGCTCAAGGGCGACAAGATCATCGGCATGGTGCGATTGCGGCCGGGATACGAAAAGGACTACGAGGGCCGGCCTCCGATCGACAGCATCGGATCGGCTGGGGTGATCGCGGACTACGAGCAGTATCCCGACGGACGCTACGCCATTCTGCTGCGCGGGCTCACGACCTTTCGTGTCATCAGTGAGGACCAGCGGAAACCGTACCGCTTGGCGCGAGTGGAGCCGATTCAGCAAGTACTGAAAGACGAGGAGCGGACTTCGCTCAGCACGCTGCGCGAACGCATTGCGCAGCGACTCGACGTCGTGCTTCCGCTTGGCGTCGAACCGCCAGACCCGTCACTCGAAGACACTCAATACATCAACGTCGTCGCGCAGGCGCTGAACATGCCGGAAGAATCGCGCCAGCGCCTGCTGGAACAGAACAGCGTGCTGGCGCGTGCGCGGATGCTCGCCGAGCAGCTCGACGGGCGGTGAGTGACTCCGGTGGAAGTTCGCTATCGGGCGGGGACCGCGTCCGACGGGCAGCGCCGTGACACGCTCAAGTCGACCGGTTTGGGTTCGACTCTGATCACCACGCCGGCAAGATTCTCTCCGGGCTCCAGCGAGAACGGCCGGTACGTGTAGTCTTCGCCGTTGTACGTGATATCGAGCAGCCGCCAGCCCCCCGGAATCCCCACGAGATGCAGACAACGCTCTCCTGCGATGCCGGTGGCCACGAACTCGCCGTTGGCCGCCACACGACCGGAAGGGTCGCCCGAGCTCCACATGCCTGGCCGCATCCCTGATGCCGTGTGAACGACATGCAAACCGGCACCCTCATGAAGGGGTTCGAGGCGATCGAGAAACTCGACGCGCCCCGTGATCGACCCAGCCGGCGCGAGTTGCACGGTGACCTGGAGCGGCGCGTCCCGTACTTCGATGGTGCGGCTGGCCGCAAGATGCTGATCGCCCCTGGTCCCGTGGATGTCGAGCTGAATACGCGCTGGCACCGTCGGACCGATCATGGTGGTCCCATCCGCTCCCGTCTTCCTCGACGCACCCATTGAAATATCCTGACGCAAACCGACGGCCGAGACATCTGCATTCGGTACGATGTCGCCCAACTCATCGATCGCCGTCACCGTCACGTTGAACAGACGCAGCGGCGTCAGCACGAAATCGACGCGCGTTCCCCCATGCGCTGCGACGACTGCTGTCACGTCCTTGCTGCGTTCGTACGACGTGTACGTGGGAACGGGCAAGACGGAAACCGGGACACCCTCGTATCCACCCGCCGCGACCTGGTAACCGCCTGGAACGAGTGAGAGCCGGTACGACCCGTCCTTCCGCGTTCGCGTCTCCCCCCAATGCGAACCGTTCCGGTATGCAGTGACTTTGATGTTTGCCAGGGGCGCTCCATCGGGCGCGACGACTTGCCCTGCCACCACACCGCGCGGCTCGGCGGGCGGACCTGGCCCGACAGCCGCATCGCGCTGAAGGTCGGCGATTAACGCGAGCGTGAACCCGAGTACGACGTCACCTGCCGCCGGGACAATATGCGGTTCTAGCCGGGGCTCCGGCAAGGCGAAATAGTCATGACTCACGAGCACGACGTACGGCCGGCGTGGCTCGACCGAGATCGCCGTGGTCCCCAGGGCGTCTGTTTCGCCGCGTGCGACGACGACCCTCCGGGCAGGTTCCGGATGGTTCAGCACTACCGTGATTCGTGCATTGGGAATCGGTGCACCGGCGTAGTCGATGACGCTGACGAGCAGTCGGGAGTCCTGCGCGAGCAGTCGCGTCGGTATCCCGAGCAGTACAAGGATCAGTAACGCGCGAACCATTCGGCTAGTGGCGCGCGACCGCAGACACGTTGTCGATGAACCAGTCGTCACCAAGCTTGCGCATCTTGAAGACGAATTCCTGGTTGCCAGTGCGCGGCGTCGGGTTGCCGATCTTTCGCACGTATTCGACGATGCCGCGGCAACGCGTCGTCGCGCTCGCGTCGGCGAGCGCCACTTCGCAGTCGCGGAGCTCGAGATCCTGCGACTTCAGCGTCGAGAACGCGCGCGCCAGCGCGCGGCGGTCCACCGACGGCCAGATGGCCGCGGTCGCCGTGACGTCCATCGCCGCGTACGCCTGCCGGTATTCTTGAACGGTCTCGAGCACGGCGTCGCGATCGCGAGAGACGGCGACGATAACGGGCGGTGCAAGTGGCGCGGCCGCAGCAGTCGTGATGACAGGTGGCGGTGCGGCCAGCGCAGGAACGGTGAGCGGCTCAATGACCCGGGCGCTGGCGAGCGGCGCCGGGGCCGCTTCAACCGGCGCTCGTGGCGAGGTGCGCGGTGCGGCGGCCTGACGCGGCGTCGTGATGGCAGCTCCGCCCGCGCTGTCGCTGCGGCGAGCATCATTTCCACTCCGCGCAACAGCGGCCGGCGAACGATCCGGACGAGACGTGACCGCCAGGGCGACGCTCGTCGCGCGATCCTGGCGAGCCGTCGCTGCAGGAGCCGCGGGCAGCGGGCGACCCTGAAGAGGCGCGACGGGGAGCGGTGCAGATGCGACACCCTGAGGCGGCGCCGTTGGCGCCGACGACGGCGCGGGCTCGATCGCTGTGGGCGGTTGGACAGCAGCCGATCGCGGTGTCGCATCGAAGCTGCGCAGCACACTCCACGCGATCACTGTACCGAGCGCGAACGCTCCGATCCCCGCGCCAACGAAACGAAACGCCGCGGGATGCATCAGTCTGATGCGCGATTGTCGCCGCAGCTCACGGGGTACGATCGCGAACTCGCCGATGTCCGCATCGTCGGCTTCGGCAACAGGCTCGAGGTCGTTCGTCACACGAGGACGCCCACCGGCGGAGATGGCGTCGACGAACGCATCGATGTCGTTCTGAATCGGCCTCGGCACTGCACGTATCTCCGACTCGACGCGAAACACGCCGTCGGGCGGCGTCTCGCCGACGATCGTCTCGCCGGCATTGCGCCGCTCATCGCGTGCGTGTGGTGTCTCTTCCTGAAACTCGAAGATCGCGTCGTTGTCGCGAGGGGTCATGAGATCGCCTCAGCGCATGATCTAACGCCAACGCTGGGGCCGATGCAATACGCGATGTTGTGCATGCGGCACTTGCGCGACTGAAGTCTGCTCGATCGCGGACTGCAAAGAACCGCGAGTCATGATCCGCAGGCGACCGTTTGATCGGTCGGGTATTTCAAACGGCGATCACCACGCCCCTATGTGTACTGGGCGCTGCGAGGGCGCAGCCTGCCCGTGCGATGCCTCATGGTCATGTCGGCTCAGGCCGCGTCGACGAGTCGTGCGCTCCTCGCGCCCGGTAACGACGATGTAATTCCGATAGTCGACCGACCGACGCGGCAGATTCTGGTCTCTGCCGAGGCGCTGTCGCCGCCGGGAGCGCGGCGGCCGCGACATCTTCAACCAGACGCTCGCGTTCAAGACGGCTGTTCCGATTGGTCGGCGAAGCGGGCTGGCAGCTCTCGCACGGCGAACGCAGCCGCGTCTGCATGGCGCGAGCGCTCCTCCATGGGGCCGACCTCGTCGTCCTCGACGAGAGCTTCGCGGAGCTCGATCCAGACAACCTGCAGAAGTGCTTGCCCGAGGCCGCCGAGCTGTCGAAGAGCATGCTCGTCGTCGCGCATGCCTGAAAAATGCAGGAATCAAGAGTCAGGAATCAGGATTCAGTTCTGGGCCAGCCAAGAGGCTTCAGGCTCGAGGCTTCACGCTCGAGGCTTCAGGCCTGAGACCTGCCCATGCCTGATTCCTGATTCCAGATTCCTGATTCCTGCTGAGCAGCGCCGTCAGCCCCGTCGTATCCGCGACGCCTCGAACGTGATCTGGATCCGATAGACCGCCTTCGTGCGAAACCTGACTTGACCGGTCTCGAGATCGATGCGCTCGGGAATCTGCTGAATCGTCTTGTCGATCACGGCGTGGTAGCCGCGCTCCGAGAAGACGTCGATCAGCATCGGAATCGCCAGCGGCTCGTTGAAGATGGGATCCTCGGAGTTGACATGCGCGCGGCCCGACAGCGCGTGACGCGTGATGATCGGCATGAACTTGGTGCCCACCAGCTCCACGATCTGGCCGAGGAGCGCAGAGTGCTCGAGCTCGTAAGCGTCGAGCCGTTTGACCAGCTCCTGGCGCGCATGGACGACGATTTCCTCGGCGAGCGGCAGCGTCCGCAGCCGCTGGAACGTGCGCGGGTCCAGCTCCAACGAGCTCTGATACGTGAGCTCCTTGAGAATATTGGCCTGGACTTCGGCGATCGGCCCTTCGGCGTCGACGAAGTGGTAGTGATAGATCTGCCGCAGTGACGTCAGCGCCGTCCACGTCTGTTCCTTGAACACTTGATATCGCCGGCGCACCAGCTCCTCGGATAGATCGGTGGCGCGGAGCTCGATCGGCGTCCCCACGCCGGTCTCGGCGACCTTCTTGTTGTGCTCGGCGATCTCACGGCCCCGGCCCAGCTGACGCGCAATGCTGGTGCTCTCGTTGACGAAGAGCACCATCGCGTGAATGGTCGGGCGGCGGAAATGGATCGCCAGTGGCGTGCGCGCGAATTCATCATGCAGTGCGCTGATCTGGTCGACGAGCAGCTTCAGACATTCGACTTGGACCGGCGTCCGCGGAAAGCCATCCAGGACAACGCCGTCGCGATAAATCGGATCGAGCAACTTACGTAGGAGAACGCCCAGGACCTCTTTGTCGCCGACCATGCCGCCTTGCGCCTTGATCTTCTCCATCTCGGGCGTGGTCAGCAGGTCGCTCATCACGATCGGCGGGCAGGTCAGCCCGCGAGTCTCGCAGATGAACCGCGTTTGCGTCCCCTTGCCCGAACCGGGTGCGCCGCCCAGCAGGATGATCTCTTTCGGAAAGCGAAGATTCTCTCGTCCAACCTCTTCCTCGAGGCGTTGCCAGGTCGGCGTGAAGATGATGCGCGCGTCCTTGACCTCGAGGTCCAGCATCTTCGGCGGTGCGGGGTCCGTAGCGGGTGAAGACATGTTGCTCCAATCGAATCGGGCCGCCGGCGCGCGTCAGGGGGCGGAGGCGGCGGGCGCTGAGTATACCGTCGGATCGTCTGGAGAGATGCTGCAGGAGTGATTCCCTGGCGGCCTTGTCAGCGGTGTAGCATTGCCCCGGAGCGCGTCGCGATCCGTCTTGGAGTGGAACCGCCATGAAGCTGTGCCTGATCGTCGCCGCCTTTTTCGCCGGCATGACCGCCGCCCTGGCGCAGACGCCAGCGTCGGGGACGCCCGACAGCTTGATCACCGCTGCCAAGCGCGCCGCGGGTCAGGACCATGCCGGAACTTTCCTGCGGATCTGCGTCGCTCCCGATAACCTCGCCACCGGGCGCGCCGGCGGGGCGGGGCGCGGAGCGGCAACCGCCGCCCCCGCTGCACGCACGGTGCCCGATCGCGCCACGTGGTACGCGCAGCCCTACAAAGTGTTCGACAACCTGTATTTCATCGGAACCCGAATTCATTCGGCCTGGGCCCTGACCACCAGCCAGGGCATCATCGTCATCGACACGCTGTTCGACTACGCCATCGAGCCGGAGATGGTGGAGGGCCTGACGAAGCTGGGTTTGAATCCGCGTGACGTCAAGTACGTGTTGATCAGTCACGCGCATGGCGATCACGACCAGGGTGCGGCGCTGCTGCAGAATCGGTACGGTGCCAAGGTGGTGATGGGCTCCGCGGACTGGGAGTCGACGCTCACACGTCCTGCCACAGCCGCCGGCGGTGTGCCGAAGCGCGACATCGCGGTGGGGCCTGAGGGCCAGAAGATTACGTTGGGCGATGCGACGGTCACCGTGATCGCCACTCCCGGCCACACGCCTGGCACGCTCTCGTTCATCATTCCGGTCAAGGACGCAGGACGCACGCTGACCATCGCCTACTCCGGCGGCACCGCGTTCAACTTCCCTCGACAGGCGCAGGCCTTCGCGATCTACCGCGACAGCCAGAAGAAGATGGCCGACGCCGCCCGCGCGGCGGGGGCCACGGTGCTCATGTCCAACCACACCGAATTCGATCGCGCGTACGATCGCGTTCGCCTCGCCCAGTTGCCGCGCGCCTCGGGCGAGAAGCACCCGTACGAAACCGACATGATGACCGTACAGCGGTACTTCGAGATGACCGGCAATTGCGCCGAAGCGCAGCGCCTGCTGAGTCTCGAGGGGAATGCCAAATGACGCTCGCGCGCGCGTAGAATCAACACGCGGTTCAAAGCCTACGAAGCGAGTTCGAATTGCGGGAGGGTGAGATGAATCGATCGCAACGCGGTAGTTGGCATCACTGCGTGATGGGACTGGCCATGCTCGTGGCCGCTGCAGGCACGCAGTCTTCCGGACAAGCCCCGGCCGGCGCCGCGGCAAGGCCCGCCCCGGAGCCGCCTCTCCTGGTCCTGTCGCCCAAAGCGAAGTCCGCGGGGTGGACGGGCGTGCACCGGCCGCACACAAAGCTGCGCGACGTGTTGGCGCGCCACCATGGCCAGGCGGACTGGGCTGAGACCATCGTCGACGACGAGAGCTTGTTCGGGCAGTGGATCTCGATGGGCCCTGGGCAAAAGACGCCCCGGCGCATGAACGGTGACACGCGCGAATGGTGGATCGTGCAGTCGGGCACCCTGCGTTTCACGGTGGAAGGCCGCGAGCCGGTCGTCGCCACGAAGGGCGTCATGGTGCAGGTGCCGTATCGCACGCTCTATCAGATCGAGAACATCGGCAAAGAGCCGGCGCTTCGCTTCGAGGTGAACGTCACCCGCGCGCGCAAGTTGTATCCGATGGACGAGAAGCCCGTACCGGTGGCCGGCTTCGAGTACGTCCCGACGCGCGTCACGGGCGGGCGGGGCACGCTCGACTCACAGAACCGCCCCGTGGTGGATTTCAACAAAGTGGTTGCCGGGCAGGAGCGCGGCGGCGCATTCGTCAGCGACGATCGCAGCTTCGCGAACATCATCATGGGCCCGTATCAAAAGCCGCAGCCGGGCAACAAGGGCCACTATCACGAGGAAGGTGGCGAGTTCTGGCTGATCATGCTCGGCAAGATTCGGTACAACATCGAGGGGCTGCAGGAGTTCGAGGCCGACGAGGGCGATGTCGTCTACGTGCCGCGACAGACGTGGCACCTGGCGAGTTTCGGCGGGCAAGAGGGTTTGCGATCGTGCCGTCTCGCCATGAACGGCTTCCCGTATCAGGCCCACATGTTCGACCCGGACTGACGTAGGGTCCGGCTTCAGCCGGACCTCTGTAGTGTCCGGCTTCAGCCGGACCAAGGGCGTGAGAGGTACTCATGAAAGTATCCCGGTTGAAACTTGCGGCCGCGTGTCTGTCGGCCCTGTTGCTCGTTGGCTGCACAGAAGCGCAGGCGCCAGTGCCCGTGGCCACGGAACGCGCCGAGCCTGCGGCCGCGCCTGCCCCCAACGCTGCCGCGACCGGAACGGTAGCGCTGCCGACCGGATTTCCCCAACGGCCATTCGTCCGCGTCGAGTTCGACAAGCTGACGTGGCGCCCCACCGAGGGCAACAAACTCGGCGTGGAGACCGCGGTCGTCGAAGGCGACCCGTCGAAGCCTGGCTACTACCTGACGATCAACCACTTTCCCGCCGGTGTCATGAGCCGTCCGCACTATCACCCGGATGAGCGCTACGTCATCGTGCTTCGAGGGACGTGGTACACGGACGAGGGAGAGGTGTTCCGGCCGAAACAGACGGTTCCGTTGAAGCCCGGCGATTTCATGCGACATCCCAAGGGCGGCCCGCACTACGACGGGGCCCTCGACGAGGACACCTGGGTGGCAATCAGCGGCTACGGCCCGACGAAGGCCACGGTCATCGACGGGGGCGAGTTGTTCGGCAAGTCTCGCTAGATTCGCGTGACTCGTCGGTCCTTGGACTGGTTCAACCAGCTCTAAAACGAGAACTTCACGCCGAGCTGCAGCTCGCGCATCGGCGATCGCGTCGTGTTGATGCGGCCGTAGGTCTGACTCGACATGTTCATGTCGGGGTCGCCCCAGATCGGGTTGTTGAGGGC
>DASRJR010000136.1:0-3322 GCA_035649395.1 Vicinamibacterales bacterium | reverse complement strand
CTCGCCGTAGTCCGAGACATAGCCGTGCCCGGGCACGACGAGCGTCCGGCCGGACTTCAGGACCAGGGGCATGTTCGGCACCACGAACTCGGTGAGCAGCCGGTTGAGCGCCTCGAGCTCGCCGTCGATGCTGCCGCCTTTGCTGGCGTCGATAACGGGAAATTGTCGGAGATCGAGGGCGTCGCCGGTGGCGATGACGTCCGCTTTCCTGAAAAGCACCATCACGTCGCTGTCGGAGTGAGCGCCGGTCTGCCGGATGACCTGCACTGCATCGTCGTTCACATACATCGAGCGGAAGCGCGAGGTGAACGTGTCGTTCGGCAGCATCTTCGTTGGAAGCGGCGATTCGCCAGCGCTGGCGCCGAGCCCGCTCAGGCGCAGCAGGACGTTCTCGTGCGCGAGCACGGTGGCATGGTTGCCGGCGCCGAACGGGTCCGGGCTGAGCCCGACGCCTGCGCCGCCGAGCACGGCGTTACCGCCCACGTGATCCAGGTCAGCGCTGGTGTTGATGATCAGCCGGATAGGTTGTGGCGAGATCGTCTTGATGGCATCCAGGAGCGAGCTTGCCCGTTCGCTCGAACCGCTATCCACCACAACGAGACCGTCTTCGCCGACGTGGACGGTGACGTTGCCGCCGGCGCCGAAGATGACATGGACATTGGGCCGGATCTGAAACGATTCGAGCCCATTGCTGCTGGTGGCGGGGTGCTGCTGGGCGAAGACGCGTGCGGCGGACTGCGACGCGCACAGCCCCAGCGCGACGGCGACAAGCGATGCCGTCGTGCGGAAGATTCCGCCCAGGCTGCCAGTCATCGTGGTGGCATCCCTATACCACACTCGGCAAGCGCGGGTGTAGGATCTGGTCCTCTCGCGGGCTCACTTCAGGAGGAGTTCAGATGAATCGCACCCTCCGGATGGTCGTCGCCGTTCTCGTTTTCTCCGTCTCCGGCCTGAACGCCTGGGCTCAAACTACCGCACAAATCAATGGAACCGTCGTCGATGACAGCGGCGCGGTGCTGCCAGGTGCGACGGTTTCGGCCACACAGACAGACACCGGGTTCAAACGCGAGGCGGTGACCAACACCGATGGCGCGTACACGCTGACCAACCTCCCGATCGGACCCTATCGCCTCGAAGTAACGCTGTCCGGCTTCCGTACTTACGTGCAGACGGGAATCGTCCTCCAGGTGAATAGCAATCCGGTGATTGCCGTGAAGCTGCAGATCGGGGCGCTCGAAGAGACGATTTCGGTCGTGAGCAATACTCCGCTCGTCGAGACGCGCAATCCATCGATTGGAGCAGTGATCGACAACGAAGCCGTCGAGGCGCTGCCGCTCGAAGGTCGCAACGTTGCGTCGCTCGTCGTCCTCGCCGGTGGAGCGGTCGATACCGGCAACCCGTCGAGCCGCAGTCTGACGCAGAGCCGCGGGATCGCCGTCGCCGGCGGCCAGCAGTTCGGCGTGCAGTACCTGCTGGACGGCGCGATGCACAACAACTGGTACGACGGCGTCAACCTGCCGCTGCCGTTTCCCGACGCCATGCAGGAGTTCCGCGTCGAGACCAGCTCGCAGAATGCGCAGAACGGCGTCAAGGCCGGCGGCACGGTCAGTGTGGCGACGAAGGCCGGCACGAACCTGTTCCATGGCGACGTGTTCGAGTTTGCGCGGCATCACCGCTTCAATGCGACGGCGCCGTTTGCCGCCATCGACCGCGCCACCGGCAAGCGCAGCAGCGATGGGCTCGTGCGAAACCAGTACGGCGGCGTGCTGGGTGGCCCAGTCGTCACGGACAAGATCTTCTTTTTCGCTGCTTACCAGGCCACGCGTGTGTCGCAGACGCCGGCCGACATTGTAACGTTCATCCCGACGGCGGCGATGCTCAACGGCGACTTCAGCAGCGTTGCGTCGGCGCAATGCCGCGCGCAGGGGGACCTGACGCTGCCGGCGAATCTCGGGTTCGTGAACAATCGCATCGATCCGGCGCTACTCAGCCCAGCGGCGGTGAAGATCGCGAGTCTGTTGCCCACGACCGGCGATCCGTGCGGCCAGATCTCGTACTCACGTCCTACCAATCCGCGCGAGAATCAGCCGATCGGACGCATCGACTGGCAGCTCACCCCGAACCATTCGCTGTTCGCGAGATACATGCTGTCGACTGTGTTCTGGGAGCCGTCATTCGAGAACGCAAACGGGAACATCCTGGCGGCGACGCTTGGTGGCCGCGACAACACTCAGCACTCGCTGGCCATCGGAGACGCGATGGTCTTGAGCAACGCGATGGTCAATAACATCCGGTTCTCGATGAACCGGACCAGCGTGGTGCGGACGCACTCGAATCTCTTCGGTCCGGAAGATGTGGGCATCAAGATGTTCACCTACATTCCGGACTACATGAACATCACCACGACTGGGGCGTTCTCGATCAACACCGGTACAGAGACCTTCTCCTTCTACAAGCCGAACACTTACTCGATTTCTGACGACTTCACGATGATCAAGGGCGATCACCAGTGGGGCTTTGGCCTCGCCGCGGCCCTGTCAGACTGGAAGACCGAGTCGAATGTGCGCTCGATGGGGCCGATCTCGTTCAACGGTGCCGTCACCGGTCTGCCGCTCGCCGACTTCCTGCTCGGACGCGTGTTCGAGTTCCGGCAGGCGACGCCGTTCCGCCAGGACATCAAGCAGCCCTATTTCGCGTTGTACGCACAGGACACCTGGCGCGCCTCGCCGAGCGTCACCTTCAACTACGGCCTGCGGTGGGAGCCATGGTTCCCGCAGGACAGCATCGATAAGGCCGTCTACACCTTCGACGCGGAGCGCATGCGAAGGGGAATCCGCAGCACGGTGTATCCGCAGGCCCCGGCCGGCCTCTACTATCCGGGCGACCCCGACTTCCCCGGCAACTCGGGCATGAAGACCGTGTGGTCCAATCTGGCGCCGCGCGTGGGCATCGCGTGGGATCCGGCTGGAGACGGCCGCACGTCGATTCGCGCCGGATACGGCTTGACGGGTGACTTCGTGACCGGCCAGTTCTTCTTCGATTCGCGCTCGGCGCCGCCGTTCGGGTTGGAGCAGCGCCTCACAGGAACGAGGCTCGACGATCCATGGGGCGCCGTTGGCAGAACCAATCCTTATCCTGTACCCGTGGGAGGCGCGGACTATCCGTATAGCGCCGCGTTGTATTCGCTCTTCATCTCGATGCCACCCGACATCAAGACCACGCGAAACCACAGCTGGAACGTCGCGTTTCAACGGCAGGTTGGCGACAACGCGGCGTACTCGGTGACGTATCTCGGAAACCGCATGGTCAACATGTGGGGCGT
>DASRJR010000135.1:0-2488 GCA_035649395.1 Vicinamibacterales bacterium | reverse complement strand
CAAACATCCAAAAAAACGCCGCGCCCGTAGTGTCGATGGAGGTTGACATGCGCACACGTGGAACGGTGTGGACGGCTCTCGCGCTGGTGATCGCGCTGGCGCCGGCACTCGCCTTTGGACAGACAAAAGAGAAGTCGCTGTACGAGCGGCTCGGCGGCAAGACGGCGATCGCCGCGGTGGTCGACGAGTTCGTCTCGAGAGTTGCGGCGGATGGCCGCATCAACAGCTTCTTCGCCGCAACCGCCGCAGATCCGAAGCGTCTGGCGCACTTCAAGTCGCTGCTCGTCGATCAGATCTGCGAGGCCAGCGGCGGACCGTGCAAGTACTCCGGCAAGGACATGAAGAGCGCACACCGGGGCATGGGAATCAGCGGCGCCCACTTCGATGCGCTCGTCGGCGATCTCGTCGCCGCGCTCGACACGTTCAAGGTCGGCGCACACGAGAAGGATCAGTTGCTCGCCGCGCTCGGCCCGATGAAGGGCGACATCGTCGAGCAGAAGTAGAGAGGGGGCAGTCGTGAGATCGACGACAGCTATCGTGTGCGCCGCCGTGCTGTGCGGCGCGACAGGACTCCGGTTCGGCGATGTCAAGGCGTCCAGCCATCGTGAGGCGCCGCTCATCAGCCAGGATCAGTACGCGGACAACACCGACGTCTATTCGTTCGTCAGTCCGCGAAACCCCGATCGCGTGACGCTGATCAGCAACTTCATCCCGCTGGAGGCGCCGCAGGCCGGACCGAACTACTACAAGTTCGACGACAACGTCCTCTACGAGATCATGGTCGACAATGACGCCGACGCCGTCGAGGACGTCACGTTCCAGTTCCGGTTCAGGACGGAGACGCGCAACCGCAACACGTTCCTCTACAACACCGGCCAGGTCACGACGATCGACGATCCGGACCTGAACGTCAGGCAGTTCTACTCGGTGACTCGCTTCGACGGACCTCGCCGTCAGGGTCGAGGCCAGGTGCTCGCCGACAACGTGCCGGTCGCGCCCGTCAACGTCGGCGTGCGCTCGTTTCCGAACTACGCGGCCGTCGCCTCAGGCGCCGTCCGTCAGCTGCCCGGCAACCTGCAGGTGTTTGCTGGCCCACGCGATGAGGGGTTCTACGTCGACGTGGGTGGCGTGTTCGATCTGCTCGGTGTGCCACCGGCCGATCAGAACGATGTCGACGGTCTCGCTGGCGCCAACGTCCACTCGATCGCGATCGAAGTGCCGATAGCCAGCCTGACACGGAGCGGCACGCGGCCGTCGAGCGCAAGTGCGGCTGATGCCGTCATCGGCGTGTGGTCAACGGCAAGCCGACCGTCCGTCACCAGCCGCGGCGGTGGACAGGAGGCGCACAACAATCACTTCGTGCAGGTCTCTCGACTCGGCCAGCCGCTCGTCAACGAGCTCGTGATCCCACGCAGCACGAAGGACGTGTTCAACTCGCTCGAGCCCACTGGCGACGCGGCCGCGCTCGCGTTCGTGCAGGATCCAGAGCCAGCGCGCCTCCTGACGCAGCTGTTCGGCATCAGAGTGCCGCCGACGCCGCGCACCGATCTCGTGACGATCTTCCTGCAGGGCATCCCGGGGCTGAACCAACCACCCAACGTGAGGCCATCGGAGATGCAGCGGCTGAACGTCGCCATTCCACCATCGCCGGTTCCGAATCGGCTCGGCGTGCTCGCCGGCGATCGCGCGGGCTTCCCCAACGGACGTCGCGTCGGCGATGACGTGGTCGACATCGCGCTGCGGGTGATGGCTGGCGCAACACCACTCACCCCCACGTTCAACACCGGGATCAACGCGCAGCTGGGAGACGGCGTGGACAGCAACGACGTGCCGTATCTCGACGAGTTCCCGTATCTCGGGCTGCCTGCTCCGGGAAACCAGTGAAAAGGGGGTCGGGAGTCATTTCGAAAATCGAAAAATGACTCCCGACCCCATTACGGAGTTGTCATCATGCGAATCACAAGATTCATTGCAGCCCTCGCGCTGACTCTGATGATCGTCCCGTCCTCCGCGTCCGCCGATTGGTTCATCGCTCCGTACGCGGGTGGGCTATTCGGCTCCAACTCGCGCGGCGGCGGCTTTCTGACTCCGGCAGCGGAATCCGAACGCTGGAACATCGGCGCCACCGCTGGCTGGACCAAGGGTTGGTGGGGCGTCGATGCAGACCTCGGCTATCACCCTGAGTTCTTTGACGACGGCGGAGGGTTTCTCACCGAGGCGAGTCTGTTGACGCTGATGGGCAATGCGCACGTCTCGTTGCCCAGTCGTGCGCGCCTGCAGCCGTTCGTGTCGGGTGGTGTCGGATTGATTCAGCCCGACATCGCTGAACCCGGCGGCCTCGCGCGCGTGGACGAGGCAAAGTTCGGCTGGAACGCCGGCGGCGGTGTCGTCGCCCTGATCACGGAGCGGATCGGCATACGCGCCGACATCCGCTACTTCCGTGCGACGGACGATGCCGAGTCGATGAACGCATTCGGGATCAGGTTCG
>DASRJR010000134.1:0-9458 GCA_035649395.1 Vicinamibacterales bacterium | reverse complement strand
CCTTGGCGTTGTACCAAGGCCCGTTGCCGATGCGATCCTTCGCGTTCACGGCCGGCTGTCCGCCCTGCGCCGCAGCACTCAGGTACGCATGCCAGGTCTTGCCTTTGCTGCCCGCCGCGGTGGCCAGGTTCTGACAGATCTTGTCCCCGCCAGCCAGACCACCGAGGTTCGCGCCGTTGCCCGAGCCGGCGCTCGTGACGAAAAAGCTCATCTGGTTCTGCTGCGCCGATACGCCAAACGAGACACTCGCCACGACCGTCATCAGCACGATCGCGACCGATATCCACTTGATCATCGCAAGCTCCTTGGGGGAGTGGCCTTTCGAAGCCGCAATGATAGATCGAAGTGGTCGTGGAGCGTCCGGCGGCCGCCGGACCATCAGGGCCGAAGAACCTCTTCGAAGAACTTCAGTGCCCGCGGGTCATTCGACTGGCCGAGCCAGAACATCGCCTGCCGCCGTACTTCGGGGTTCCGGTTGTTGCGCGCAACGTCGATCAACTTGGGCACTCCCTCATCGCGTGGCAGCTGACTGAGCGCGAACACCGCGCGCTTCTTGACCTCGGTATCAGGGTCGCGATCGATGGCGTCGGTGATGGTGCCGACGGCTTTGTCACCGGCACGCTGAGCCACCCAGAACAGCGCGTCGGCGCGCACGTGCCCGTCCTTGCCGCCGCGAGCGAGCGTCATCAGCCGATCCAGCGACGCCGGGTCGCCGTGCAACGCGATCGCCACGATTGCCGAATTGGCAAGCCGGCGCGTGGCGTCAGCCGACGTGAATGTCACCAGGAAATCGAGGCTCTCGCTGGACGTCACTCCCGACAGCCAGTGCAGCGTGAGACCGCCGGCATCGATGGGACAATCGGCCGAGGCGATCTTGATCCGTTCGACCTGCTTGTTCGACACGCGATAGAGGACGAACAGCTCGTCCGGCCCCTCGAGCTTCAACGTCGTCAACGGGCGCGACACGAACCCGCGGTCCGCGGACCAGCAGCCATCTTGAGCATCGCGAACCGGCACCTTCATCGCGTAGCCGATCCAGGTCGGTGCGGTGGAACGCTCGGCGATCGCCGCGACCTCGCCCGCCAATCCGCGCGCCACGGTCCGTGTCTCGAGTGTGCCGTTCGTGACCGCCGGGGTCTGTGCCAGAGCGCCGCTGGAGGTGAGCACGGCGGCGACCGTGACGATGGAGAGGAGGCGCATTTACTTCTCCAGCAGTTCCAGCATGTAGTTCCGCGCCGCCGTGTTCGACATCACCGACAGCTTCTCGACAATGCGCCGCTTCATCATCGGGTCGGATTCCTTGCGGGCGAGGCTGACGAGCGCGTCGGCGTTGCTCTGAATGAACAGCGCCTCCAGCACCGCGCTCCTCACGTTCGGGTCCTTCTGTCGGGCATAGATTGCCAGCAACGCGTCACCAGTCTTGGGCCCGCCGGCGACGCCGAGCTGACGAATGCCCAGCCGGAGCAGGTCAGCATTGGTCTCGCTGTTGGCCACGTCGATCAGCCTGGCCGAATCACCACTGACGCCCATCGACTGCAGGACCTGTCGCTTCACCTCGACCGACTGCTCCTTCTGATAGAGCTGCCACAGTTCGTCGCGCGCGCCCATCGCCCCGAGCTGACGGACCGCCTCGATGCGAAGCTCGGGCGACTTCTCGGTCGTGGCGGCCGTCATCACGCGCGCCCGATCGCCTGCGACCATGAACGCGCGCAGCACCTCGCGCTTCACACCGACGTCGCTCGACGACTGGTAGATGTCCGCCAGCAACTGCCGATTGGTGTTCGTGCCATTCACGCCCAGGTACCGAATGGCTTTCTCCTGCAGCTCTGGATTCGCGGCGCCCCGTGCGATCCGCCCCAGCACTTCTTGCCCGCGCGTCGAGCCGCTCTGCGCGAGCACGAACAACGCGCGCTCCTTCAGCCGCGGCGAGTTGTTGCCGGCGAGCAGCTTTTCGAGCATCGGCACTGACTGTTCGGGATTGGAGTGCATCAGGCCCTGAATCGCCAGCAGCTTCAGATCGTCGTCCGCCTGCGTGTCCGGAGAGACTGACTGGCCGGCGCGCTGCCGGATCTGCAGCTCGAGGGCCCGGGCGTCGCCGAGCCATCGGCTCGACGGAAACGACTTCATCAGCTCGGCGACGCGGGCGAGCGCGTCGGCCTGGCGATTCAGCTTCTCGAGCGCATACGCCTGCCAGTAGAGAGCCGCGTCGGCGCGCGGGGCGCGATCAGCGGCAATCGCCGAAAACTGCTCGACGGCTCGCGCCCATTGCTCGCGCTCGATCGAATTGCGGCCGCGTTCGTAGGCCTGTTCGGTGCGCTCGCGCTCCCGGTCGACTCGCTCCCGCTCCCGGTCGACACGCTCGCGCTCCTGATCTCCGCGCTCCCGTTCCCGGTCGGCACGCTCGCGTTCCTGATCCTCACGCTCGCGGTCACGATCCTCACGCTCGCGATCCCGATCGGCGCGCAGTCGATCCTGCTCGGCGGGATCGCGCAGAAGCGCCTGCACATCCTGCCCGTCCGCGCTGAGCGCCACCGTCGACAGCAACGGCGTGACCGCGGTCGCGACGAGGAACATCACCAAACGAAAGCCCACTCTCTTCATATCGTCTGCCTTCTACCAGGTTGGTCGTGTGCGACGCTCCCGTTCGCGCATTTCCGACGCCGCCACGCGCAGCCGGAACAGCAGGTCCTGCTCGCTGATCCGCACCCGAACGTCCGTCAGATTCTTGGACGAGCCGTCCGGCGCTCCGTTAGCAACGTCGACGAGGACGCGTTCGATGTCCTCCAGCAGATCGCGCATCTCGACGTCGCCCGTCGCTTCGACCGAGCGGCGATACAGGCGGCCTGCCGCCACCAGATCGGCCGCGCGGTCCCGATCGGCGGCACCCGCATCGGTCACGACATCGTCCGCGTTCACGAGATCGACGAGCACGCGCTGCGATCGCTCGAGGTGATCTTCGACCTCCGCCTGAAGCAACCGCTCGCTCAGCGCGCGTTCGTCGACAGCGGGGGCGGGTCCGCTCAATCGCGGCGTGTCCCAGACGCGGCCGAGCGAGAACGCACCCATCAGCAATGCCAACATGCCTCCCGCCAGAGCCCATCCCTCGACTCGCTTGATACCAAAGAGCTCGCTCGGGACACGTCGCAGCCATGACGGACGCGCCTTCGCTCGGGGACTGATCTGTGGTTCGACGAGCGCCCACATCTCGCGCCCGAATCCGGGTGGTGCGTCCATCGTCGGCGCCTGATCGACCAGCGCCAGGACCGATCGCAGTTCTCGATCGAGCGCGCCGCAGTGCTCGCACGCCTCGATGTGCGCCTGCCGACGACGACGCGGGTCGGCCTCGCTCTCGCCGTAGTAGTCGAGCAGCAGCTCTTCGTCGGTCACGTGCGGGCCCTTCACTTCGTCCACTTCTTCCACTTTTTCCACTATTCCACTTTTCCACTTTCTTCCGACTACGCCTCGACGAACGGCGCCAGCGCGGCGCGCATCTTGCGCACGGCGCGAAAGATGCTGTGCTTGGTTGCGTTGCTCTTCAGCCCGAGCACCGATCCGATCTCCTCGATCGACATCCCTTCGATGTGGCGCAGCGTGAACGCCGCACGCTCCACTTCGGTCAGGCGCGACATCGTCTGCGCGACGCGCGCGTGAATCTCGCCGGCAAGCACGTGCCGATCGGGCGCCGGTTCTGTCGTCCGCACCTGCGTGGCGATCGGCGCGACGTCGAAGTCGACGCTCTGGACGGCATCGCGCCGCCCGGTCTTACGCAGGTGGTCGATGGCGCAGTTGATCGCAATGCGCGTGAGCCAGGTGCGCACCTCGGCGCGCGCCTCGAAGCGACCGAGCTGCGCGTGCGCCTTCAACCAGGTGTCCTGCACCACGTCTCGGGCGTCCTCCGGGTTGCGCGTCAACCGGTAGACGACGCCGAACAGATAGGAGCTGTGCTCCTCGACCAGCGACCGAAAGGCCTCGATGTCGCCGTCTCTCGCTCGGGCGACGGCCGCCCGGTCGCTTTGATGCATGCCTAGGGGGTTAGACGGCTTGGGTAGCGGGCGGTTGGCAGCCTGGGACAGTTCAGAGTTCGGCAGCGTTCACAGGTTGCGGCTATCGTAAGCCCAGTGCAGGACCGCCTGACGCTGGCGTCGCCGGCAGTCGAGGTCGCCCGGCTCGCAGTTGTTCCTGATCTGCGCGAGGTGCCGCGCGATGGCGCGCCAGCGGCGGATCTGCCTCGCGTCATCCTTGGTGCGACGACCCATGTAGTACCTGCAGTACCACTGAAACCAGCCCCGCGGATCCTGGGGATGGATCCACCCCTTCCGCCACCACTCCCCGAGCGTCTGTGATGCGTTGACGCCGAAGTAGTTGAGACGCGGGTCGTGCCGCTCGGCACACAGCTTCGCGCGCGTGAACCAGCTGGCGGGAAATTCCTTGCGGCAATCGGTCATGTACTTGCCGCCAAACACGCCGAGCTCCAGCATCTGCTTCGGCGTCAGCTCCGGCGCAAACCTCGGATCGAAGTTCCGCCCGGCCGGCTCAATGCAGACGTAGACGTAGCCCTGCTGCATCTTGTCGTTGACGAGGACGCGGCGCGGCGTCACAGTCGATGTGCTACCGCCGCGTCTTGAGTGCGGCGAGGAACTCGGCAGGTGTCTCGACGCGCATGTCGTAGCGGAGCGCCGAGAGAAAATGCCGGCGATTGTCGGTCACCACAACGGCAGCGCCCGCAGCGCGCGCGATCTCGGCAATGTGCGTGTCGTAGATGCGGCCCCCCGCGATCGCATCTCGCGACGCGGTCTGCAGCATGGCGATGCGATCCGCAGGCGGCAGTTCGTGGACCGCCATGCGTCCGAATACTTCCTCTTCGACCAACCGCACGGCATCGACAGGAGCGACGCGAAACTCCGGCGGTAGCCGCGTCGCGACCGAGAAGAACTCGAGGCAGCAAGGCCACGCGGTCGCCGCCGACGACACGCGCTTCTCGGCGATCGCGTGCATCAGCGTCTGCGCCGGCGCGCTCTGCGGTCCGAAATCAATCAACCCCGCGAGCAGAACGCTCGTATCGAGAAACGCCCCTACGGCCACCGGCTGCGTTCCTCTTCGATGAGGGCCGCTACGTCGAGCGCAGGTCGCGACTCGGGTGCGACGGTCGGTCGCGCTACCAGGCGCCGCCCGACACGCACCAACCGAGGGCCCGCCGCCACGCGCTCGAGCCGGACACCGAGGTCGTCCTCAATGATTTCCAACTCGGCCCCCGCGGTCAGCCCTGCCCGCTCGCGAATCGCGGCCGGAATCACCACCCGACCTGCCTTGTCGATGGTAGTTCGCATACCATGAGATTACCACTGACACCGTTCACTGTTCATCGTTCAGGGTTCACAGTTCTCGAGTTCTAGGTTCAAGAGTTCAGCGGTTCATGGTTCGGGAACCCCCGCGCGACACGCGCAGGCGAACTATGAACCCAAGAACCATGAACCTGGAACCCCGAACGATGAACTATGAACCGTGAACCATGAACGGCAGGTTACTTGTACGCAGCGGCCTGTATCCCGTACAGCTCCGAGTACTGTCCACGCCTCGCGATCAGGGCTTCGTGCGTTCCCATCTCGACGACGTGCGTGCCGTCCATGACGACGATCAGGTCGGCCATGCGGACGGTCGAGAAGCGGTGTGAGACCAGGATGGTGATTCGCCCGTCACCCCCAGCCGCATGCGCGGCGGTGGCGTAGCGTTCGAACAGGGCGTGTTCGGTTTCCGCATCGAGCGCCGCGGTCGGCTCGTCGAGGACGAGGAGCAGTGGCCGATCGCGCATGAATCCGCGTGCGAGTGCGAGCTTCTGCCACTGGCCGAACGACACGTCGACGCCGCCGGGCCATGTCGGACCGAGCTGCGTGTGCAGCCCCGCCGTCAGTTTCGTGACCACGTCGTCGGCTCCCGCGCGGCCGATCGCCGTCACCACCGCCGGCTCGTCGTCGACACGAGGCACGTCACCCAGACCGACGGTCTGGCGAGCGAGAAACTCGAATCTGAAGAAGTCCTGAAACGCGCCGGCGACACGCTCGCGCCAGTGATCGGCGCGCACACGAGCGAGCGGGACATCGTCGACGAAGATCGCCCCCGACGTCGGCTCGTACATCTTCGACAGCAGCTTGACCAGCGTCGTCTTGCCAGCGCCGTTCTCGCCGACAATCGCGATCACGGCATGGGGCGGCAGCGACAGATTGATGTCGTCGAGCACCACACGCGACGTGCCCGGATACGCGAACGAGACGTGTTCGAGCCTGATGCCGCGGCGAATCGCGGTCGGCGCCGGGAGATCCGCGCTGGCCACGAACGAGGCGGCGTAGTCCTCGAGCCACGCCAGACGACGAGAGCCGTCGGCCCAGAAGCCGCGAAGGAATCCCATCTCACTGACGGTCGCGCCGATGTAGGCCGAGAGCCTGGCGCCGGCCGCGAGGACCAGCAGGACGCTCCCCGCCGACGCACGCAAAACGGACGACACGAAGACGACGGCTCCGACGTAAGCGAGCCCGAAGAACGCCCACGCGAGCGTGTGCCACAGCGCCGATCGCCACCGCACCCTGGCGACCGGACGGTGACCGAACTCCCAGGCCTGCCGTCGCTGGTTCACCAGCGCGCCGCCGAGCCTCGCGACGCGGACTTCCTTGGCCGGTCCGGCTGTCGTGGCGAGCGTGAACAGATGACGGGCGAGCCGATTCGGCTGCGCCGTCTTCTCCATGACGACACGTTCCACGCCGGGACGCCACAGGGAGGTCGCGACGGTGGGCAGCGCACATACCGCGAGCAGTATCAGCCCCGGGTGAATCGACATGAGCAGTCCCACCGTCACCACGAGGCGCAGGACCCAGCCAAGCGTGGAGAACAGCGACATGTACATGTGATCGAGCACGAACACCTGGTCGCGCAGCATCGCGAGCCGATCGAGGTAATCCGGCCGCTCGTGGTGCGCGATCGTGGCAACCGACGCCTGCAGTTGCGCGACGTGCGACTCGAGCGCGATCGTCACCTTGTCGCGAAAACGCCGCTGGACTCGCGTGCTCACCGTGCGGAGGAACCACGTCGCTGTTGCCGAGACACCAAGACCAATGGCGGCGGCGAGGATCAGGCCCGACCGGCGTTCGAGCACGCCCTTCCCGAGCAACATCAGCCAGACGGCGATCAGCGCGTCGGGTAGCGCCGAGAGCTGCGAGAGCAGGAACGCCACCAGCATCAGCCGCGGCTCGTGGCGGTAGCCCAGCTTGCACAGCCGCCACATCGACGAGAGCATCGGCGGCAGCGTGTCGAACCGCGTGTCGATGGCCTTCCCCGCAGTGTCAGCCAAGGACGTCATACGCGGCTCCTTCTTCGTCTTCGGTCGCGCTGAACCGCTGGGCCTGCAGATCGAACATCGTTCGATACCGCCCGCCCTTCGCCATCAGCTCGTCGTGTGTACCGAGCTCGATGACGCGGCCGTGTTCGAGCACGCAGATGCGATCGGCGTGACGCACCGTCGAGAAGCGGTGCGAGATGAGGATGGTCGTGCAGTTCCGCGTGGCCCTAAGGACGCGCTCGAAGATCTCGCCCTCACCGCGCACGTCGAGCTGTGCGGTCGGTTCGTCGAGCAGGATCAGCTTGGCCCCGCATTCCACCGCACACAGCGCTCGCGCGAGCGCAACCCGCTGCCACTGGCCGCCCGACAAGTCGGTGCCATCGTCGTAGCCGCGGGCGAGCACCGTATCGAGCCGCGCCAGCTTGCCCGCCCCCGCCTCGGCGAGCGCGTGGCGAATGACGTCGTCGGGTGCACCGGCAGGTGCAACGTTGTCGCGCAGCGGGAGCTCGTAGCGCGTAAAGTCCTGAAATACCGCGGTGACGCGCGACCGCCACGACTCGATGTCGAGATCGCGCAGGTTGACGCCATCGACGTCGATCGCACCCGCCTGCGGGTCGTACAAGCGGCACAGCAGCTTGGCCAGTGTCGTCTTTCCGGCGCCGTTCTGACCGACGATCGCCAGCGAGCTGCCCGCAGGGATCGTCAAATCGAGGTGGTCGAGCACGGGCGGACCGTTCGGATAGGCGAAGCTCACGTCACGGAACCGAATCTCGCGCGCGGGCATCTTGTCGGCCGATCGATCGCCGGGGCTGAGCGCGCCTACCGGTGCCATCGCCGATTCGAGGCGCATCACTGCGGTGACCGGCGCTGCCGACCCGTCCAGCGCCCAATTCAATCCGCCGAACGCGATCATCGACACGCCCACGGCGCTCTGTGCAAAGACGACGGCGCGCGCCAGTGTGAGACTGCCGTCGGCGGTGGCGCTCGCCAGCGCCCAGAACACCACGACGTTCGCGCCAAGCACGATCAGCAGGCTCCAGAGCACCGGCCGCTCGCGCAGACGCGTCGCTTCGTACTGCAGGGTGTGCAGCAGCGTCCGTCGCTTGATGAACCGGTCGATCGTCCACCCCGCCAGGCCGAACACGCGCAGCTCTTTCGATGGCGCCGGATCGACCGCGAGCCTGAACGCGTAGTCAGCGTCGCGCTGCGCCGCACGCACCTCGTCGGTATTGCGATCGCGCCAGACCGCGCTCTCGCGTAACAGGTAGTGCGTCGCAATCCATCCGCCGGCGAGCACAATCGGCGCCCACCACGAAAACCCGAAGAGCACGATCGTGCAGGCGAGCCCGCCGATCAGCTCGACGAGGCCGCCAGCGATGAAGTCGACCGAAATACTGAGCGGTGGTCCCGTCATGCCGAGGTCGAAGTCGCGGGCGACAGTGAGATCGCCGGTGAGCTTGGGATCTTCCAGGTGTCCCAAGCCGGGGGGTCGAACGCACGCCTCGGTCAGGCGGTCGTAGAGCCACGCGGCCGTCCGGTCGCCCAGGTTCGCGCCGATGGCGGTGTGAATCGGCGTCAGGATCTGCAGCAGCACGAAGACGACGCCGACGACGGCGAGCGGGACGACGAGGCTCTGGCTCTCTTGAACCGCGCCGACCAGTACGCCCATCGCGATGGCGAACGCCGCGGGGAGCACGCCGCGCATCAACACGACGATCCACCACGCGATCGCGAGCAGGCGATCCGCCCGCGGCAGCACCGCGAAGAACTTCCATTCGTTGCGTTCCGTCAGGCGAGCCATGCGTGAACTCTTGAAAGTGGAAAAGTGGAAAAGTGGAAAAGTGGAAGAAGTGAAAGTTGAGAGGTTGATAAGTCGACGAAGTACACCCCGGCTGCCTCGCTAAGCCAGGCCGCACTTCTTCGACTTGCCCAATTCGCTACTTCTACTTCTTCACACTTTTCCACTTTTCCACTTCTTCCACTTGGTCCAGGCGCCTTCTTCTACCGTGTTAAACTTGAATGTTCAAGGCGCATGGTGGGTGTAGCTCAGTGGCAGAGCGCCTGACTGTGGCTCAGGAAGTCGCGGGTTCGACCCCCGTCACCCACCCCATATCAATCCACTCCAACTCAC
>DASRJR010000133.1:0-3633 GCA_035649395.1 Vicinamibacterales bacterium | reverse complement strand
CATGCCCGTCGAGATCGAATGGGCCCTCGACGAGGAGCGGATCACGCTGCTGCAGGCGCGCCCGCTGCACCTGCAGGCACCGCACGTGCCCGACGAGATCTGGCTGCAGCATCCTCGGCTCAACGGTCATCCCGCGGGGGTCGGGTGGGGCGCTGGCCGCGCTGTGGTGATTAACTGCGAATGCGAGCTCGCACGTATCGCGCCGGGCGATGTCCTGGTGACGCGCGTCGCTGGACCCGCGCTCGGTCATATCCTGACTCGCGTCGCAGGAGTCGTGACCGAGCGTGGTGGCAGCACCTCTCACTTCGCGTCGCTCGCGCGCGAGCGAGGGATCCCGATGGTGCTCGGCGTCGCCGACGCGACGCGTCGGATTCCTGACGGCGCGCAGGTCGCGGTCGATGGCGTCGCGGGGATCGTGCGCTGGATGTCCTGATTCTCAATGGCGCTCGGCAGGTTGGACGCGATACGTCCACGCCAATGGAGTAGCATTACGCGAGACGATGAGGCCTCAGCGTTCCAGGAGGGATGACGTGAACGGCAACAGCACACGTACAGTCGGCATCCTCTTCGCCTTGGTGGTCGGTCTGGTCGTTGCCCGCCCCGTACTCGCGCATCACGGAGCTGCGGGGCTGTATGACATGTCCAAGCCCGTCATGATGAAGGGGACCATCACCAAGTTCGAGTGGACCAATCCCCACAATCAGATCTATTTCGACGTCAAGGATGACAAAGGCAACATGGTGCACTGGATCGTCGCGACCGAGCCTCCGCAGGTGATGCTCGAGCGCGGATGGACCAGGAGATCGCTGAAGGAAGGCGACCAGGTCACCGTCTACGCCTTCGTTGCGGCGAACGGGGCGCCGGTGGGGAACCTGCAGAGGCTCGTGCTGGCCGACGGCAAAGAGCTGTCGGCGAGGTAGCGTCCTATGCGAAACCGCGCCTTGCTCACAGCCGTGGCCCTGATGGCGTTGATGATCTTCTCGCTCGTGGTGCGCGCGCAGAACACGGCGCCCTCGCGAGCGCCTGCGGGTCCGCCTCCCGGCGCCACGTCGAAGGTGGCGGATCTCTCCGGAGACTGGGCACCGGATCCCAAGAGAGGCGGCATCGGGCAGAGCCTCAGCCTCTCGGACAACGGCGGGAGGCAGCGGGGGAACGAAACGGACATTCCCTATCTGCCGTGGGCTCGCGAGAAAACCCTGGCGGAACGATCCTCCACGGGTCCCGACCAGGGATTTGCCAACACCACCGACCCGCAGGTCCTCTACTGCGAGCCGCCGGGCGTCCCGCACATCTATTTGTGGCCGATCAAGACGAAGCTCGTTCAGACGACGGAAGCCGTCTACATCCTGCACGAGTACGGACCCTTCTTCCGCGTCGTCTGGTTGAACAGCAAGCATCCCGAGGATCCCGATCCGCAATGGTGGGGACACTCAATCGGATGGTACGAGAACGACAACACGCTGGTGGTGGACACGATCGGCTTCAACGACAAGACGTGGCTCGATCAAGTCGGCCATCCGCACACGGACCAGCTGCATCTGATCGAACGCTATCGTCGCGTCGACAAGAACACGATGGAACTCGACATGACGATCGACGATCCGGGTGCTTACACGAAGCCCTGGAACGCACGCCGCAACTTCATCTTGTCGACGACCGGGTTCTTGCGCTACCAGCAGATTTGCTCGGTAAAGGAGAACCAGCGCTTCTTCGACAATCTCGCGAAGCCCGCCATCAAGAAGTGACTGCGCGGGCCGTCGGCTACCGAGTCGACGGCCCCGCATCTGCGTCGAACACCACCCGCCCGTCGACCATCGTCATCGTTGGCGAGATGTCCTTGATCTGGTCCGCGGGAATGGTGAGGTAATCGCGATCGAGGACGACCAGGTCGGCCAGCTTGCCAGGCTGGATCGAACCGAGCGTGTTCTCCTGGAAGACGAAGTACGCGTTCTTGCGCGTGTGCGCGATCAGGGCGTCTTCACGGCTGACCGTCTGGTGAATGACGGTCCTGGCGCCTCCGGCCATCTTGCCTGTCACAGCAAAGGCCAGCGTCGTGAACGGGAGGTATTGATTCGCCGCCGTGGCATCGGTGCCGAGCCCCCACGTGACGCCGCTGTTCTGAATCGTCGTCAGCGGCGGCATGTTGTACGCGCCGTCGCCGAACGAGTCGTGCATGATGCCGCCGTTGATCACGGCCCACGGATGCACCGCGGCGTACATGCCCAGCTTCCGCATGCGCTCGAGTTGTGAAGCGTTGATCTGATTCACGTGGGCCAGAGCCCATCGAAGATTCCTGACGGGGTACTGCGTATTCACCGCCTCGATCTGATCCAGGAAGGCGTCGATCGTGTCTTTCAGCTCGGCGTGCACGTGAAGCGGCAGACCAGCCTGAGCGATGCCCATGGCCATTCGCCGCCACTGCGCGAGCTGATCGGCCGGCGGATCCGACTTCGTCGCGAACATCCGGTCGTGCAGCGGCGTGTACACGCTCTCCCCGAACACGACGTCGTCGATGAACTCGTCGCCCTGATACAGCTTCATCTGGGCGATCTGCTGAAGCGACTTGTCCACCTGCTCGGGGCTGCCCGCAGCGGCGCCGCCGATGCAGAACGTGCGGACATCGAGATGACCCTGCGCCTTCCATTTCTTCAAGATGTCGAGTACGGCGGCATCGCAGCCGGCGACGCCGAAGGTCGTGAGCCCGGCGCGACTCATGTCCCGCACCAGCGCCAGACTGCTGGCCTCGAGACGATCGGGAGGGATCTTCGGGAGTCGTGCGGCAACCGGTCGCGTGGCCGCGATGTCTCCTCGAATCACACCGGTCGGCTTTCCCGACGCGTCGCGAATGATCGAGCCTTTGACGAAGTCGGCAGGGTCCGGCGCATTCGGCTCGATCCCGAACGCTTTCAGACCGCGGCTGTTCAGGAACACCTGGTAGTAGGATTCCTGCAGCGCGACCGGGTTATCGGGAGCGATTTGATCCAGCTCCGCGCGCGTGAACGGCTTCGGATCGTCGGCGAATTGCGCCGTTGCCCAGCCGCCAATGTTGAACACCCACTGTCCGGCGCCGACCTGCTTCGCGCGTGCGCGCAGCATCTCGATGGCTTTCTTTCGCGAGTAGACGCCGTCCCATCGGAGCTCCAGCTGCCAGGTGTTCCCGGCGCGCAGCAGGTGATTGTGGTTGTCGATCAGACCCGGGATGACCGTCCTCCCCCGCAGGTTGATGCGCCGCGCATTCGGCGCCGCAAGCCGGTCCATCTCCTGATTGGTGCCGATCGCCACGATGCGATTGCCCTTGATGGCGACGGCCTGAGCGATCGTGAAGCGGTCGTCGACGGTGACGATTTTTCCGTTGGAGAGGATCAGATCCGCGGTGATAGCATCCTGCGCGCGGGCCGAGCGCATCGAGACGGATGCGGCACCCGCCACGAGCAGACCGACAACGACCACGGTCAAAGTCCCACGTGTCATAGATCCTCCGTGGCGAGTCTACATCTATAATCGCGTGCTATCTCGTCTATTGACGGCGGACGTCAAGCTGTCGGCACCTTGCTCCTTGACAATGTCAACGTCGCACGGTATCCACAGCACTTCCTGAATGCTTCCGGTATAAGCGCGGGGTCCCCAACTCAC
>DASRJR010000132.1:0-16714 GCA_035649395.1 Vicinamibacterales bacterium | reverse complement strand
CACAGCATCAGCAGTCTCGTCATACAGAGCTTCCGCGAAGCGACTGGAGCCGCTTTCCTTTCGATTGTGTCGTGGGTGCAAGGAACGTACTACGTGCTGCGTGGGAACGGGCGATCAAACACGGTGGGAACGGGGGTCACGGGGGAAACGGAAATATTCACACGGAGGAACGGAGGAAACGTTTCCTCCGTTCCCACCGTGTTGAAAATCCCGTTCCCTCCGTGACCTCCGTTCCCACCCTGTTTGATCGCCGCAGCAGGTAGTACATTCCTTGCACCCACGACACAATCGAAAGGAAAGCGGCTCTAGTCGCTTCGCGGGAAGGTCTGTATGACGAGACTGCTGATGCTGTGGGCGGTGATCCGCCGATCGCTTGGTACCGTGCTGTCTGCACTTCGGCGAGGGGTGGTATGGCTCGCGCGCTCCGTGGCGTGGCTGTTCGCGCTCGTTTTCGGCCGTGTCGATTGGCATGCGCCAAAGTGGCTGCGATGGGCACGTGCGCGCGCACACGAGGGGCGCGCATATCTCGTGTCGCGGCCCAAAGTCGCTGGCGGATTGGCGCTCGCGGTCGTGGCCGCCGTTGGCGCGATCGCCTGGTATGTCACGCGCCCGACGCCGAACTACGTCGCGTACGTCGTCAACGCGCCCGCGCTCACTGAGTACGACGAACGCGGCATGAGGACGATCCATCCGCTCACGGTCGTGTTCCGCGAGTCGGTGGCCCCTCTGAATCTCGTCCAGCGCCCCGTCACGACGGGGATCGACCTCGAGCCGGTCGTCGCCGGAACATGGACATGGACCGACGACAAGACGCTGCGCTTCATGCCTTTGGACGACTGGCCGGTGAACGGCCAGTTCGCGGTGCGTTTGGACAAGACGAAGGCGCTCGGCCCCGGCGTCGTGCTCGACGACTATACGTTCGAGTTCGGCAGCCGGCCGTTCTCGGCGTCGATTGTGGAGAGCCTCTTCTATCAGGACCCGCGCGATCCAAACCTGAAGAAGCTCGTCGCCACCGTCAAGTTCAGCCACCCGGTCGAGAGCGCGCAGTTCGAATCGAGGGTGTCGCTCTCGGTGGCGAAGGATGCCGAATACCTCGGACTCTCTCCGGACAGCCGGCACTTCACCGTCCTCTACGACAAGCTGAAACTTTCCGCATTCATCCATTCGTCGGCGCTGGGCCTGCCGCGCGACGACACGCCGATGACGCTATTGGTCGACAAGGGCGTCCGTGCCGCACGCGGCGGCAACGACACTGTGGAGCGGCTGCAGGCGGTGGTCGTCATTCCGGGCCGCGCCAGTCTGCGCTTCTCGGATGCGCGGATGACGGTGGTCGACAACGCACGCTACGAGCCCGAACAAATCCTGATGATCGCGAGCTCCTCGCCGGTCGCCGAGCGGGCGGTGTCGTCGGCGATCACGGTGCGGCTGCTTCCCGCGCGTCATCCGCGGCAGCAGGCCGAGGATCGGCGCGCCTACGACTGGCGGAACGAGACCGAGATCGGTCAGGACATTCTCGGCCGCTCGACGCCGGTCAGCGTCAGTTACGTGCCGTCGGACGAAGGCGGCAATACGGCGCACGGCTTCAAGTTCCTCGCCCCGGTCGGGCGCTATCTGCACGTGACCGTGAAGGAAGGCGTGCCCGGGATCGGCGGCTACGTGTCGGGAAAGCCGTTTGTCCAGACGGTCAGAGTGCGGCCCTATCTGCGCGCGCTGACGTTCCTCGGCCAGGGTGCGCTGCTGCCGCTGTCCGGCGACAAGAAGATCGGATTTCTGGTTCGCGACGTCGCGCGTGTCGACGTCGAAGTTGCTCGCGTCCTGCCGAACCAGCTGCAGCACCTCGCGCCGCAGATGTGGGACTTCTCGCGGCCGGCGATCTACGACGGCGTCGAGGACAAGCTCGTCGAGCGCTTCACGACCACGCGCGAGTATCTCGACAAGAAACCGGGCAAGCCGACCTACGACAGCATCGACCTGGCGCAGTACCTGCGCGAGCGGTCGCCCGGCGGGCATGGGCTGTTCCTGCTGCATCTCCGCGGCAGTGGATCCCCCGATCAGGTCGAGGATGAAGGCGAGGATGTCGAGTACGAAGAGGAGCGGAACACACAGCTCGAGGACATGCGGCTCGTGCTCGTCACCGACGTCGGCCTGATCGCCAAACAGGCGAAGGACGGCAGCCGCGACGTGTTCGTGCAGTCGATTCGCACCGGCGCACCGGTTGAAGGGGCCTCGGTAGAGCTCCTGGGCAGTAACGGACTGGCGGTTGCGAGCGCAGTCACCGACGTCAGCGGCCGGGCGCGGTTGCCGCGGCCGGCACGAGACTGGTTTCGTGAAAAGACGCCGACGTTGATCCTCGCGCAGCGGGACGAGAACGTGGCGTTTCTGCCGCTGGTCGGCGATCGCGGCTTGAACTTCTCGCGCTACGACGTCGGCGGCATCGAGAGTGCCGAGTCGCCGCAACAACTGGCGACGTATCTGTTCTCCGATCGCGGCATCTACCGTCCGGGCGAGACGACGCACCTTGGCCTGATTACGCGAACCGCTGATTGGAAAGGCTCGCTGGCAGGCCTGCCGATCGACGTCGAGATCACCGATCCACGAGGCTCGCTCGTCAGCCGTACGTCCGTGAAGCTGACCGACGCATCGTTCCAAGACATCACGTTCACCAGCCAGCCGGCGGCACCGACGGGCACGTACGAGGTGGTGGCCTATCTGACAAAGGATCCACGGCGGCGCGAGGCGCTGGGCAGCACCTCGTTCCGCGTGCAGGAGTTCGAGCCCGATCGGATGAAGGCCAGGATCGAGCTGTCGGAACAGCCGATCGAGGGCTGGCTGCGGCCCGAGGACGTGAAGGCACGACTGACCGTGATGCACCTGTTCGGCGAGCCGGCCGCGAACCGGCGCGTCGACGGCGAGCTGAATCTGTCGTCGGTGCTGCCACGCTTCGCGCGCTACGCCGACTACCGATTTCAGATCGGCGAGGCCTTGACCGAGCCGTATCACGAAGCCATCGCCGCGACCACGACCAACGACGCGGGCGTCGCCGAGCTCTCGCTCGATCTCAAGCGATTCATCGGCCGCGCGTATCGTCTCGACGTGCTCGGTCGCGCCTACGAGGCCGAGGGCGGCCGCAACGTCGCCGCCCAGGTGGGCGCGATTGTCTCAGAGGCGCGGTATCTGGTTGGCGTCAAAGCCGACGGCGACCTTGCGTTCGTGCAGCGCGCGAGCGCTCGGCAGGCGCAATGGTTGGCGGTGAATCAGCAGCTCGCATCGGTTCCCGCGAACGGTCTCACGCTCGAATGGGTTCAGCGTAAGTACGTCTCGGTGCTCACGCAGCAGGGCAACGGCACCTACAAGTACGTGTCGCGGCTGCGCGAGATCGTTCGCGACAGCCGGCCCGTGCAGATTGCTCAAGGCGGCAGTGCCTTTCCGCTGCCGACGCAGGAGCCTGGCGACTTCGTCCTCGTGCTCCGCAACAGCGCGGGTGCCGAGTTGAACAAATTGAGCTACTCGGTCGCGGGCCAGGCCAATCTGTCCCGGTCGCTCGAACGCAACGCCGAATTGCAGGTGCAGCTCGACAAGCCGGCGTATCTCGGCGGCGATACCATCGCCGTCAGCATCAGGGCGCCGTATATCGGCGCCGGTCTGATCACCATCGAGCGCGATCGCGTCTATCACGCGCAGTGGTTCAAGACCACGACGACGAGCTCGGTCCAACGCGTGACGCTGCCAGCCGACTTCGAGGGGAACGGCTACGTCACCGTGCAGTTCCTGCGCGATCCCGCATCAGACGAACTGTTCCTGAGCCCGCTCTCGTACGGCATCGCGCCGTTTGCCCCCAACCTCGAGGCGCGCACCCAGCGCGTGGCGCTCGTCGCCCCTCCGGTGGTCAAACCGGGTGCGACATTGTCGCTACGGCTGACGGCGGACGAGCCGTCGCGGGCGGCGGTGCTTGCGGTGGACGAAGGCATTCTGCAGGTGGCGCGGTATCAGAATCCCGATCCGCTGAAGTTCTTCTTCCAGAAGCGCATGCTCGAAGTGGAGACGCGGCAGATTCTCGATCTGCTGCTGCCCGAGTACAAGCGCTTCCTCGCGCTGGCGGCGCCGGGCGGCGATGCCGACGCCGGATTCGCGCGTCACTTGAATCCGTTCAACCGCAAGCACAAGCCGCCGGTTGCGTACTGGTCCGGGGTGGTCGACGTCGGACCCGACGGCCGCGACCTGCGATACGTCGTCCCCGATTACTTCAACGGCCGGCTGCGGATCGTCGCGATCGCGGCGAGCGCGCGGCGCGTCGGCGTCACCGAGGTGGGTACGGAGGTCAGGGGCGATTTCATCCTGACGCCGAACGTGCCGCTCATGGTTGCCCCCGGCGACGAATTCCTCGTCAGCGTGGGTGTGTTCAACAACACCACGGGCGGCACCGGACCGATTCAGCTCGAGGCGCAGCTCGATCCGGCACTGTCGATCGTGGGTCCCTCTCGGGTCGATCTGGAGATCGCCGATCGAAAGGAAGGTGTCGGCGAGTTCCGCGTGCGAGCGAATGCCGTGCTGGGGTCGGCAGGACTGCGGTTCACCGCGCGGCGCGCTCGCGCGGAGGCGCGGCTCGAGGAGACCGTGAGCGTGCGCCCGGCCGTGGCCTATCGTACGCAGCTGACGCTGGGACGGATCGATGGCGCGACCGCGGAGACGCCGATCACTCGCGAGCTGTTCGCAGAGCGGCGAACGGTCGAAGCCGCCGTGTCGACCGTGCCGCTCGTCTGGGGACAGGGGTTGACGGCGTATCTCGGAAATTACGAATACACCTGCACCGAGCAGTTGGTCAGCAAGGGCATGTCGTCGCTGATCCTGCTGTCACGTCCCGAGTTCGGCACCGTGCGGAGCCGGGACGCCCGCCCGCTCGATCCGACACTGGCCGTTCTGCGCACGCGCGCCAACGAGCAAGGCGGGTTCGGGCTGTGGGCCTCGACGCCGATCACGGCCGAATTCCCCACGGTGTATGCGGCGCACTTCCTGGTCGAAGCCAAAGAGCGCGGCCAGGGTGTGCCGACCGATCTGCTGACCAACGTCAACGACTGGCTCGCACGGTTTGCGTCCACTCCCGCGAGCACGCTCGGCGACGCCCGTGTGCGTGCATACGCGGTGTACTTGCTCGCGCGACAGGGCGTCAGGGCCAACGCGGCGCTCTCGAATGTCGAGCAGGAGCTGACCCAGCGCTATGCGAAGACGTGGCAGACCGATCTGGCCGCGGCCTATCTGGCCTCGACGTATCGGTTGATGCAGCGTGCCGAGCAAGCCGATCGCATGGTGGCCAGCGTGCCGTGGTCGACCGGTCGCGATCTGGCCGTGGAGACGTACTACGGCGACGTCGTGCACGATGCGCAGCTGCTGTATCTGCTGTCGCGTCATTTCCCGGCCCGCGCCGCACAAGCACCGCCAGCCGCGCTCGAGACCATGAGCCGGGCCGTGAACGAGCATCACATCTCGTCCTTGTCCGCTGCGTACACGTTGCTCGCGCTCGACGGGTACGCGAAGGCGGCCAGTGGAGTGGCGACGTTCGGCATCACCGAAGTCGGCAAGGACGGAAAACCGCGCCCGTTGACCTTGTCGGCCGGCGCCATCCAGAAGGCGGCGATCGCAGCGACCGCCGCGCGGCTGCAGTTCACGAAGCAGGGCAGCGCGCCGGGGTATTTCTCGTTGAACGAGTCGGGGTTCGATCGCACGCCGCCGAAGTCGGAGACCGCCCAGGGGATCGAGATCTTCCGCGAGTTCGTCGACGACAAGGACGTGGCGCTCACGCGCGTGACAGTGGGTCAGGAGTTCTTTGTTCGCGTGCGCCTGCGCACCACGACCCGCGACCGGCAATCGCAGGTGGCGGTGGTCGATCTGCTGCCGGGGGGCATCGAGCCGGTCCTCGAACTGCAGCCAACCGCCGACACGAGTGAAGGCGTCGATCCAGCGCAGTTGCGTCAAGTGGGAACCGCATCGGCGCTGCCGATTGGCGTGCGCGCGAAGTCGACCTGGTCGCCGGCGCATCTCGATGTTCGCGACGATCGCCTCGTGTTGTATGGCGACATCGGACGCGACGTCAGCACCTTCGTGTATCGCGTTCGCGCGACGAGTGCTGGCGTCTTTCAAGTGCCGCCGGCCTTCGCCGAGGGTATGTATGACCGCACGGTTGCCGGCTTGAGCCCCGCCGGCAAGCTGGAGGTCGTCAAGCCATGACTGTGGTGTCCGGCTTCAGCCGGACCGTGGGGGCCGCCTTTAGGCGGCCCCGGGCCTTTAGGCGGCCCTGGCTGGTGATCGCAACGCTCACGTTGTGCGTTGTGATGCTGCGCGTGTGGCCGCACGCGCCGTTGCGCGCGCGCATACCGATCTCGACGGCAGTCTGGTCGGCCGATGGCGAGCTGCTGCGCCTCACGCGTGCTGCAGACGATCAGTATCGGATGTGGACGCCGCTCGACGACGTCTCGCCAGTGCTCATCGACGCGTTCGTGACCAAGGAAGACCGCTGGTTCTACTGGCACCCGGGCGTCAACCCGGCATCGCTCGCGCGGGCGGCGTACCGCACGTATCGCGGTCACCGTCGCGAGGGCGGCTCGACTCTGACGATGCAGCTGGTTCGCTTGCTCGATAAGCGCAACACCCGCACGCCGTCGGGCAAGCTGCGACAGACCTTGGCGGCGATCTGGCTGGAGACGCGCTACTCGAAGCGTGAGATTCTCGAGTCCTATCTCAACGTCGCGCCGTTCGGTGGCAACCTGCAGGGTGTCGGCGTCGCCGCACGCGTCTACTTCGGCAAGCCGCCGGACCGCGTGACGCTCGGCGAAGCGCTCACGCTGGCGGTGATTCCTCAGCACCCGACCGGGCGTGCCGGCCGCGCCGGCTCTGACGCGAGCCTGCTCACGGCGCGCGCGGCACTCGGGCGCGCCTGGCTCGCCCGCCACGGCGACAGCGACGACGATCGCCGTCAGATCGATCTGCCGATCGTCGCGCATGCACACACTGCGTTGCCGTACGAGGCGCCGCATGCCGTCGACGCGCTCGTGGCGGCGCACGCCGGCCGCACCGGCAGGCTCGATACGACGCTCGACGCGTCGCTGCAACGACTGATCGAACGCCGGATCGATCAATATCTGACCCACGCCGGCGACCGCGGCATTCGCAACGTGTCGGCGCTGCTCGTCGACTGGCGCGACCTGAGCGTGAAGGGCTGGGTGGGCTCGGCGGACTACTGGAACGAGGGCATCGATGGCCAGGTCAACGGCGTGTTCGCGAAGCGATCGCCCGGCTCGACGCTCAAGCCATTCGCCTACGCGCTCGCCCTCGACCAGGGCGTGATCCATCCGCGGACGATGCTGCGTGATGCGCCGACGTCGTTCGGCCCGTTTGCGCCAGAGAATTTCGATGGCCGCTTCTTCGGTCCGATCTCCGCCGAGGAGGCGCTCGTGCGCAGCCGCAACATCCCGGCGGTCTGGGTGGCGACGCAACTGAAGGAGCCATCGCTGTATCAGTTCCTGCAGACCGCCGGCGTGCGCGGGATGAAGTCGGAGTCGTTCTACGGCCTGGCGCTGGCGCTCGGCGGCGGCGAGCTCACGATGGAGGAGCTCGTGATGTTGTATGCCATGCTCGCCAACGGCGGCGTGCTGAAACAACTGCGGATCGAGCCCGGTGCTCCGGCCAGCGAGGGCGTCCGCCTGATCAGCGCCGAAGCGGCATTCATCACACTCGAGATGCTGCGGCGCAATCCGCGCCCCGACGAAGACGGCACCGTGCCGGTCCGCACGCGCTGGCCGGTCGCATGGAAGACCGGCACGTCGTGGGGCTTCCGCGACGCGTGGTCGATCGGTGTCGTCGGTCCGTACGTGCTTGCGATCTGGATCGGCGATTTCGACGGACGCGGCAATCCTGCGTTCGTCGGCGTGGATGCGGCGGCGCCGCTGTTCTTCCGAATTGTCGATGCGCTCAACCTGGCGCGACCCGACGAACCCGTGCCGCCGGCCGTCCCGCCAGCGGGCGTGGCCAGGGTCGCCGTGTGCGTCGAGAGCGGCGACCTCCCGAATCGCTACTGCCCGCACACCGTGGACACCTGGTACATCCCGGGCAAGTCGCCGATCCGCGTCAGTCAGCTGCATCGCGCGATCGGAATCGATCCGATCACCGGCACGGCACGATGCGCGCCGTATCCGGCGGGCACGCGCGTCGAGGTGTTCGAGGTCTGGTCGTCCGACATGCTGAAACTGTTTCGTCAAGCCGGAATGCCGCGCCGTTCGCCGCCATCGATCCCCGACTGTGCTGACGATGAAGGCGGCGACCCACCGGTGATCACCTCACCGATCCGCAATGTCGGCTACGCACTCCGCCACTCAGGGCAGGGCGATTCGATCGCCCTCGAAGCCAGCGTGGCGGGCGACGTCGGGCGGGTGTTCTGGTTCGATGGCAGCGCGCTCATCGGTACGCGTGAGGTCGGCGATGGCGCGTTGGCCTGGCGGCCCTCATCGCCCGGCCTTCATCTCGTTCGCATCGTCGACGACCACGGGCGATCGGCTGAGCGGGACGTGGAAGTGCAGATCGCCCAGTAGTAAATGTTTTTTACACCGCGATCGCACTCGGGAAGGTCCGGCTAAAGCCGGACACTACGTAGTGCTGGTGCGGCTATTGCACCGGTTTGCGACGCTGTGGAAGAAGACGACTCAGCTGCAGCGCCCACGCCATCGAGACGACGTCGCCGTTTCCGCCGGCTTCGCATCCTGGGCGGCATCATCTGTTTGATCGCCGTCCTCTCGTTCGTCGCGGTCCACACGCCACCCGTCCGACGGTTCGCGACGCAGCAAGTGGTCAATCTGCTCGCACGCGAACGGATCGAGTTCGGCACGGACGAGCTCGGCTATAACCTGTTCGGCGCCTCCATCAATCTTCGGAACGTCCGCATCCGCTCGACGGAATGGCCCGATGCGCCGGTGTTCGCGACGATTCGGCGCGCCAGCTTCGATCTGAGTCTGCTGCAACTGCTGCGCGGCCGATACGTGCTTCAAACCGGGAGCGTCGACGGCCTCGACATCCACTACTACGTCGACGAGCAAGGACGCGACAACCTGCCGCGTCCACCGTCCGATCCGAACAAGCCGAAGGAACCGCTCGACTATCTGATCGCCGATCTCACCGTCTCGAATGCGCGCGTGCACTACGAGAACCGGGCGCAGCAGGTCGATGCGCAGCTGCCAGTGTCGTCGATCAAGGTGACGGGCAACGGCCTCACCGATCGGCACCTGATTCATCTCGAAGCGGCCGGCGGCAACCTCCAGGCGCAGGAACGGCGTGCGGCGATCGATCGGGTCACCGGAGACGTCGACCTCGGTGATGACGATGTGACGATCCAGCACCTGCAGGTGGACACGCTTGGATCGCGCGCCGAGGTGACCGGCACGATCGCCATGTTCGACGCGCCGGTGCTCGACGTCGCGCTGAAGACCAGCGTGGATGCCGCGAAGGTGGCTCCACTCGCCAACGTCACGGACCCGGTGAGCGGCACGATCGTGATCGATGCCACCGCCAAGGGTGCGGTCGCGACGCCGGCGATCGATGCGCACGTCACCGGATCCTCGCTGCAGTTCCGCGAGCTGCGCGACGCCCAGATCGACGCGACCGCGGCGTACGACGTCGCGACGCGACGCGCCGATGTGTCCTCGCTCGACGTGCGCGGGCCGTGGGGAGCCGTCACCGGCAGCGGCAACGTCGCGCTCGAGGGCAACGGGCAGTCGAGCGTGAAAGCCAACGTCAATGGCCTCGATGCCGCATCCATCATGCGCGCGTTGCGGTCGCCGTACATCACCGCCACGCGCGTCGACGCCAAGGTGCAGGCGCAGTGGCCTGGGCTCGAGTTCATGAAGGCCTCGGGCCAGGCCGACGCCACGCTGACCGCGACGGCGGCTCGCCCCTCGAAGAACGTGATGCCGGTCGGCGGACGACTGGTCGCACGCGGTACTGGCGAGGGCGTCGAGGCGCAGCTGCTCAAGCTGGTTGCGCCAGGCGCGGAGATCGCCGGACGCGTCGCCGTCAGCCGCGAGCGCGCGCTGCGGGGGGACGTCACCGCTCGGACGGGGGATCTCAGTCAGCTGGTCTCGTCGATGGAGGCGTTCCTCGGCCGCCCGAAGGGCTCACTGGTGCCGACGACTGTCACCGGCGCGGTGGACGTCAACGCGAAGCTTGCGGGCACGCTCGACGCGCCGGCCGCCGCCACGACGCTCAACGCACCGGCGTTGACTGTCGGTTCGGCGGAAGGAATTGCCCTGAGCGCCGAGGCGAACTACACGCCCGCGGCGGTCGACATCGGCCGTGCTGATCTGATGTGGAAGGACGCGCGCGCGCACGCCGACGGACGCGTCGGGCTCCAAGGCACCCGGCCGATGAACTTGTCTGTGTCGGCCGATCAGCTGGACGTGCCCTCCATTCTCCAGACGGTGAACAACGGTGACCTGCCGGTGGCCGGCACCATCTCCGCGCGCGGGATGGTGGGCGGTACCCTCGACCGTCCGATGGCGACGTTGACGGCTCAGGGGTCGAACCTGGTCGCCTACGAGGAACAGATCGGTTCCTTCAACGGCAACGTCACGCTCCAGGGACGTCAGGTCGCGTTGTCGGATTTCGTCGTCGACAAGCCGCAGCCCGAGGGTGCGGGACGCCTGTCGGTGTCCGGTACTTATCATCTCGATCGCAAGGCGTACACGGTCGATCTCAAGTCGGAGAACCTGCGCCTGGTCGGGATGATGCTGCCCAATGGGCAGAGCGTGCGCGGCAACGTGAAGCTTGCCGGCCACGGCGAAGGCACTGTCGCGTCGCCGGCCGGTACGCTCGATCTCGACGCGACCGATCTGCTGCTGAACGACATGCCGATTGGCAACGTCGTCGTCAAAGCGATGGCGGCCGACAACCAGGCGAACATCACGGCGTCGGCCGATCGCTACAACGTCGATGCGAACGCGCTGATCGGTTTGATGCGGCCGTTCCCGGCAACGGTGAAAGTGCAGGCGAACGGTCTCGACCTCTCCACATTGCCGATCGGCCCACAGCCAGAAACGGTCACGGCGAAAGCCGATACGACCTCGGCCAAACCCGACACGACCGCGGCCAAGCCCGATACGACCGCGGCCAAACCCGACACGACTGCGGCCAAACCCGACACGACGACTGCGGCCAAAGACGAGAAGCCGATCACCGATGTGAACCAGCCGGTTGAGATCAAGCAGACGCGCCGCGAGGGCGATCAAGCGCCGGCAACAGAGGTCCGGGTGACGCCACCGGACGACACGAAGAAACCGGACACGACGAAGCCGGACACGACGAAGCCGGACGCAGAGGTCGGGCTAAAGGGGGACGCGACGGAGAGTGCGCAGCCGCGAGTCGCCGGGCTCGAGGGTCAGGTGCACGCCACGATCGAGGCATCGGGCAACCTGACCGAGCTCGAAGCCGGTAAAGCCACCATCGCGCTGCAAGAGCTCGACGCGCGCTGGCGCGGTCGCCCCTTCAAAGTGACGAGCCCTTCGCCCATTCAATACGCGGACAAGCGCGTGACAGTCGACAAGCTGCAGGTGAGCGCCGAAGGCGCCGCGCTCACGATCGGGGGTCAGTTGCCGCTGACCGACCAGGCGGGCGACGGCGAGATCGACGTCGATCTCAAAGGCAACCTCGCCACCATCGCGAAGTTTGCGCCGCCCGACACCAACATCGACGCGGACGGCACCATCGCGATGACCGGATCGATCAAGGGCACGATGAAGCGGATCGATCCCGACCTGACGATCACGGTCGAGAATGGGCTCGTCATCTCGCCGCTGCTCGAACCCGGGTTCTCGCGGATCGAACTGATGGCGCGCATCGCCGAGGGCCAGGCGCTCGTCGAGAAGCTGACGGCGAGCTGGGGCACGGCCACGATCGAGGCCTCGGGTCGCGTTCCGTTCGAGGTGTTGCCGCAACTGCCGGTCGAGATCCCGCGCATGAACGGCGCCGCTACGCTCATGGCCGCCCTCAAGGGACTCGATCCCTCGTCACTGCCAGGGGCGCCGCCGCAACTGAGCGGCATGATCGGTCTGGTTGCGGAAGTCTCGGCGAAACAGCCCAACCTGGCATCACTCGAGGGGAAGATCACGTTCGAGCAGCTCGAGGTCGCCTATCGGAGCCTCGATCTCGCGCAGAAGCAGCCGTCAACGATCGGCATCGCGTCGGGAACGGCGACGGTCGAGCAGCTCGATCTCGCCGGATCGGCTGGAGAGATCAAGGCCGGCGGACGTGTCGAGCTGGCGGGGAACCGCGCCATGGACCTGACGGTCGACGGCAATCTCAACGTGGCCGCTATATCGGTCGTGACCGAGAGATTGCAGGCGGAAGGTGAATCGAAGTTGAACGTGCGCGCCCAGGGCACGTTCAACGATCCGCAGGTGACCGGCAGTCTCGAGCTCGTGAACGCGAACTTCGTCACCGACGAGCCGAACCTTGCGGCTGAGAATCTCAACGCCCACGTCGATCTTCAGGGCCGCCGCATCGTCTTGACGAAGCTCGAAGCCGATCTGAATGGCGGCACGCTCAACGCCTCAGGCGATCTGACTCTTGGCGAAGGGGCAGTGAGCGACATCAATCTTCGCGTGACCACCAAGGACTTCGCGTACGATGCGCCGCTCGACATGCGCAGCATCTCCGATGCGGACATCCAGATTACGCGTCAGGACGAGAACTTCGTCGTCGCCGGCAAGGTGACGATCGACGAGGCAGGGCTCACCGGCGACGTCAACTTCGACCAGGGCTTGCTCGCCGCGATGACAGCGCGTAAGAAGCTCGATCTCACGGAAGAGCGAAATCCGTTCCTCGAGCGGGTGCGGTTCAACGTCGATGTCGATACGGCCACGCCCATTCTCGTCGACAACAATCTCGCCAAAGCCGAAATCGAGTCCGATATTCGCGTCGTCGGGACGCCGTACGAGCCCGGGCTGCTGGGCGAAATCAGGCTGCTCGAAGGGTCGGAGATTCGGCTGAATGAGCGGCGTTATGAAGCCGAGCCCAGCACGATCACGTTCGTCGACGAGCGGCGTATCTTTCCATCGTTCGACCTCCACCTCAATACGACCGCCGGTAATTACGAAGTCACGATCGCGGTGACCGGCACACCCGGCGATACCGAGACGACGATGACGTCCACTCCGTCGCTGCCCGAGCCAGACATCATGGCGTTGCTCGTGACGGGCCGGACGCTGGATCAGATGCGCGGCGAGGAGTACGAAGTCGCACGTGAGCAGGTCCTCTCGTATCTGACAGGTCGCGTCGGATCGCAGCTTGGCCGCGGCATTCAAGAGGCCACTGGCTTGAGCGAAGTGCGCGTCGAGCCGACGCTGATCGCCAACGAGGCCGACCCGGGCGCCCGGCTCACCGTGGGGCAGGAGCTGACCGAGGAGCTGAAGCTCGTGTACTCGACGAACCTCACTGACAGCAACGATCAGATCTGGGTTGCCGAGTACGACGTCACGCGGCGTTTCCAGACTCAAGCCGTGCGCCAGGAGGACAACAGCTATCGGCTCGACTTCCGTCACGACGTTCGCTTCGGCGGCCAGCCGGAGCCGCGCCGCATTCAGCGCGCCCAGGCTGAAGTCGAGCGCGTCATGATGAGCGAGTCGGATGCCCCCAACTCGGCCGAGTTGCTGAAGAAGTTCGGCGTGAAGGAGGGCGACAACTACGACTTCTTCAAGATCCGCAACGGCGTGGAGCGCGTGGAGGAGTCGCTCATGGAGCAGGGCTACCTCCAGTCGCGCGTGCGCCTCGAGCGGAAGGTCGAAAGCCAGCGGGCCGACCTCACGTTGAAGGTCATGCGCGGCCCGATGGTTGACATTCAGTTCATGGGAGCGACGCCGCCGCAGAAGGTGCAGGAGCAGGTCAAGACGCAGTGGCACCGCGGCGTCTTCGACAAGCAGCGCGGCGATGACGGCATCGATCGGCTGCGCGAATGGCTGATGGGCGACAACTACCTGCAGCCGAAAATCACCTACGAGGTCCAGGGCGCTGGTGACGATCGCCGACGAGTGGTGTTCCAGATCGAACCAGGGATGCGCTCGGAAAAGATCGTGCTCGCGTTCGAAGGTGCATCACGCATCCATCCCCGCGTGCTCGACAAAATCGTCGAACAGCAGAAGATGGAGCGAAAACTGTTCACCGATCCGCTCGTCGTCACCGAGCTGCTGCAGCGCTTTTACCGGGAGCAGGGCTATCTCGTCACCGAGATCGACGCGCCGAAGTACGAGTACACCGGTGGGCTGGCGCGTGTGGTATTCGTGGTGCGCGAAGGGCCGCGTTTCACGGTACGCCGTGTGACCGCATCGGGTACCAAGGTCTACCAGCCTGACGCCGTCGTCGCGCAGCTCCCAGTGGTCCCGGGTGAGACGTTCCTGCCGCTGGCGGCCGAGAACGCCCTCGACAAGATCCGCGATCTCTACTGGCGCCGCGGTTATAACGACGTGCGCTCGGACTACTCGCTGGTGATCGATCGCGCAGCCGGGCAGGTCGATATCGCGTTCGACGTGAAGGAGGGACGGCAGAGCATCGTCGGGGAGGTCCGCATCGCCGGCAACAGCCGTGTCAGCGACCACCTCGTCAGCGAGCAGATACAGCTCATGCCCGGACAGCCGCTCGACTTGAGCGCGCTGGCGCGTTCTCGTCGAAACCTGTACGACACGGGTGCGTTCTCGGTGGTCGACATCACGCGTCGCGAGCGGCGCGGGCTTGCCGACGACCCGACCAATCCGGCGCCCGATCAGCGGCCCATGGACGTTACCGTCAACATTCGGGAAGTCCAGCCATTCCAGATTCGCTACGGCGCGTCATACGACACCGAGCGCGGTGTCGGCGGCATCTTCGACATCTCGAATCGCAATTCGCTCGGCGGCGCACGCGAGATCGGGCTGCGATCGCGCTACGACAAGCAGCTGCACGAAGGGCGGGTGTACCTGAACCAGCCGGCGCTGAAGTATTTGCCGAAGACGATGGGCAGCATCTACTTCCGCGAGGAGCTGAACCCGCCAACCGAGATCACCGATCCCTTCGACTTCAATCGCAAGGGCTTCTCGGTGGAGTCGGAGCATCGGCTGCACAACGCGTACGTGCTGAGCTACGGCTATCGGCTCGAGCGCGCGCACACCCTGACGCCGCTCGGCAACGGCACCGTTCTCGACGAGGCGTTGACGGTGGCGCCTGTGACGAGCACGCTGACACGCGAGAGCCGCGACGAGGTACTCGACGCCTCGAGAGGCGCGTTCCTGTCGCAATCCTTTTCGTACTCGCCGAGCTGGCTGGGAGCCGACAGCGCCTACATCAAGTATCTCGGGCAGTACTTCCGCTACATCGCGCTCGAGCCGGCAAAACGGAAGGCGTTCACGAACGAGATTCTGCGTCCACGGCTGGTCTACGCCGTCGGTGGGCGGATCGGCCTCGCGCGTGGTTTCGGCGACATCGTGCCGAGGAGCGAACGCTTCTTCGCCGGCGGCAGCCAGACGATGCGCGGTTTTGGCCAGAACGCCGTAGGACCGATCGGCCCCGACCGCATCCCTATCGGCGGCGAGGCGATGCTCGTCATCAACAACGAGCTCCGGGTACCGCTCATCAGCATCTTCGACGGCGTGGTCTTTGCCGACATCGGCAACGTGTTCGAACGCGTTCGCGACTTCTCCTTCACCGACATCCGGAAGTCGGGTGGCGTCGGCCTGCGCGTGCGCACGCCATGGGTGCTGCTGCGTGCCGATTACGGCATCGTGATCGATCAGCGCCCGGGCGAACCGCGCAGCCGCATCTACGTCAGCATCGGGCAGGCGTTCTAACGCTCGTTGTGAACAGTTGCTCTGTCGCCTCTGCGGCGGTTCGCCTACTCGGCAACCTCCGTCTCCACAATCAAGTGATACGACCGCCCGGGAATCCATCGTCCGACCGTCGCTGCATAGTCGTCGTATGAGGATCCGAATTTGCGCCGCAGATTGGGTTCCTCGTAGACCAGGACGACGATATGCACGATCGCGAACCAGATGATCGTGTATTCGAGAAGCGGCTGCGATCGAAAGAACAGTGCCTCGCCAAGCATCACGAGCAACACGCCCACATACATCGGGTTGCGCACGTAGCGGTACAGGCGGGTGACGACGAGCTGCTTCGGGTGCTCGAGCGGAGCGGGGATTCCTCGGCCGCGGGCAGCGAAGTCCCAGACGCAGCGCACGTAGATCGCGAATCCGATCGCGATCAGGACCAACGCCACAGCATGCCACCAGGCCCACAGCGCTGGCGTGTCGCCCCACAGACCGAGTACGTCGCGGGGCAGCCAGATTGTCCCCGTGCCGGGGACGACGACGGTGAAGATGATCGCCTCGAGGAGCAGCAGCGCATTTCGCACTCGCGGGCTCGTGTCCGACTCGGTGGTCGACATCAGGATTCTCCACAGCACGACGCCGCCGATCGACGCGATCGCGAGGCGGTCAGACCGGCGGTTCCAACGAGTTCACTGCGGAGTGTCGGGTCCACGGCCTCGCTCTCTAGAGATACAACTCGGCCGGAGGCGTTTTGTGACAGGCTATTAGCGGATTATGACGACTCCTGCAGCTGCGCCCCCGAAGAATCCGCCGCCTGCGGCATGGCGCTGGGCCGTCCTGGTCGCGATCAGCGTCGCGATGTTCGCCAATTACTACGTGTACGACTC
>DASRJR010000131.1:0-12148 GCA_035649395.1 Vicinamibacterales bacterium | reverse complement strand
TCAGGCTTGTCGTCGCCGCGCCGCTTGAGGACTTCGTTCACATGGGGTCGGGCCGGCGCATCCGCTGGCTTGAAGTCCAGCAGAATGTTGATGCCGTACTTGGAGATCGTGTCGATCTCCATGCCCGGCACCTCGATCGTGTCGACATCGTCGCCGAACAGGTGCTTCATCTCGGCTCGGCTTGTCGGCTGCACGTGCCAGACGCCGGAGAGATCGGGCTTGCCGTTGGCCGCGCGTGGCGTCGGAGCCGTCAGATTGGGTTTGCCGTCTCGGGTACGCGGCGTGCCGGGCACTGGATGGTTCACCCATTGCGCGCTCGCCGTCTGACCGGCGAGCGCGATGAGGAGGAGGAGGGAGACGCGGCGCATTGCCGCAATTCTACTTGCTCGAGCCGCTTTCGCGTTCGGCGACACGCGCCGCGCTCAGAATGCCTCGCAGACCTTCGTTTCCCTCGTGACAGGCGTATTCGAACACGTGGCTGTCGTCGCGCGTCAAGCGCATGCCGAACGTCCACGGCCGCTCCCACGTTTTCGGGTCGTTGAAGGTGATCGACCACTCGATCGTGTTCGCCGACGTCGGCCGGAAGCGCTCGATGATCTTGATGCCGTCGGACGCGCCGCCGTAGGCCGACTTCTCGAGGACGTTCGTCGTCTCGACCACAAGCGTGTCGCCTTCCCAGCGGCCGCGCGCATCGCCCATGTACGACTTCAATGTGCCGGACAGATGCGGCCTGGCGTCGAGCGGGATGACGCGCGTCTCGTGCACCATCTCGTAGCGAATCGCCACGAACCCAGGACCCTGGGTGATGTCGTAGGTGTTGCCGTAGATCGCCGGCATCATCGAGCCGGGCAAGCCGCGAGTGATGCAGCGAACGTAGAGCGTCAGGTCCTGCGGACCATCGAACGGGCCGGTGTTGTAGCCGTCGCCACCGCGTCGTGCGGCGCGAACCGCGGCGGCGCGCTTCTTCGCGTCTTCGGTCAGCGCCGGCGTCTTCCCATCCGGCGGATCCGAGATCATCCATGCGCGGCTGTTCTTCGCGTTGTAGTTCTCGTACCAGTGCGGCGGCCCGGCGCCGGTGTCGTTCTCCGCGGAGCCGCCGATCGTCTGCGCGGTCTTCAGCTGCCGTTCGTTGCGCTGCTTGATCGCCCGCTCGAGGTCGGCGGGCGTGATCTCCTCCTGCCGCTTGCCGGCGAACTCGGCCGGACGCTCCAGCGGAATGCCGCTCTCGTCGCTGTTGGTGTACGTGCCCTGCAAGTCGGGATCGCCCCACGGCGTTCTCGGAACGGCGGACGCCTTCGATGCTGCCGCGGTCGGGGTCTGCTGCGCGATGAGGCTTGCGCTGCTGCCGAGCGCGAGCACGACGACAAGCCCGGCTATCGTCCTGATGTGGTGATGAATCATGATTCGATCCTACCCGCTCACGGGGTGTTGGGGATGAACGGAACCCACCAGTTGAGCACGACCGTGATCGGCGTGTCCTGGGCATCGCCCGCAAGCTGCCTGACGAGGAAACGCTGGCCATCGGGGCTCACTTCGAAGTCGCGCCGATCGGGCAATATGTCGCTCGGCGTGACTTGGCGCGGCGCACCGGCCGACAGCGTCGGCTCGAGGTGAACGTCGGCAACCATGAGCGACCGATCCTCGGCATAGAAGAACAGTTCCCGACTCATCGATCCCCACCGCGGCGTCATCCCGCCGCCTTGAGAGACCTTGACACTTCCCTTCGCCGGGGGGACTGCTTCGATGTAGATCTCCTCTCGGCCCGTTTCATTCGAGGCATACGCAACGTAGCGGCTATCCGCGGAGAAACGGCCCTCGCGCGACACGCCTTCACGACGGCCGACCGGAATCGGGGCGCCCCCCATGAGCGGCCAAAGGAACAGCCTCCCTCCGCCGGATTCCGCCTGCGCGTACAGGAGATACTTGCCATCGGGCGACCAGGCGCGAATCGTGCCGCTGACATCAGCGAGCACGGTTTCATCAGACAACCCATCGGCGCTCCTCACGTAGATCTTTCCCGCCTTGGAATAGGCGACTCGCTTTCCGTCCGGCGACCACACCGGACTTCGTTCGGATTCTCCCGTTCGGGTCAGTCGCGATGTATTGTTTCGATTCAGATCTGTCACCCATACGTCGACTTCGCCGCGTGAATTCGCAACGAACGCCAACCGACTCCCGTCTGGCGAGAGCGAGAGCCCGTTCGGGGAGACTTCGAGCGGAACATCACCAACGGGCTTTCCCGCGCGATCGAGCCACTTCAGTTTGACGGTCGAATCCCCGCCCTTCTGAAACGCAAGCACCCCGCTGGGCGACACACCCACGGTGGGCAACAGCGCCGGATTCGCGACCTTGCCGATGCCGTCGACGACCATCCGAGGCGACCCGCGCACCTGCCCACTGCGTTCGTCGAATTCGTGGGCCACCAACTCCTCGTCACGTGCATAAAGCAGGTACGTCCGACCTGCAGGCGTCGGCGCGACGACGGGCGCGCTCAGCACGCCAGACAGGACGACCTGGCGTTCAGACGACTCGAGCGACGCAAGCTGAATGCTTGGTTTCCCATCCTCGGCTGTGATGAGCGTGAGAAAACGACGGCCGTCGGAGAGGAAGGACGGAAATGTTGCTCTCGCCTGACCCCGCGGCTGATCGAGCTTGAGGGCCGGTGTCGTCGGGCCTCCTTCGGCCGACACGCGAAGCATCCCTGCAGCGAGAAAGAGCACATCGCCAGACTGGCCCCACGCGCCCTGCCAGGGGGCGCTGACTTGCTGCGCGAGCGCGCGCGGCGATCCGCTTGCGATGTCGACGCGCTTCAACGCGCCCTCTGACGTGAACGCCAGTGAACGGCCGTCGGGCGCCCAGAACTGATGAACCGCGTCCTCGGTTCCGGGCAGCAATCGGGCGTCGGTCGAACTGAGGTCGCGAACGAAGATGTGTCTGGTGCCTTTCGTGTCTATAGCGATGTAAGCCAGCTTCCGTCCATCAGGCGAGATGGCGGGCGTACCCGGCGGTAACTTGAAGCCGGCGGGAGCATGCACCTCGAAGCGCACGACAGCCGGCACCGGGATTGGGCGCAACCACACCACGAGCGCCGCAACAAGCAGGGCCATTGCGACCGCAGACGGCAGGATCCACGCCGACACGCGTCGCCGCCCGGGTGGTGGAGCGATCCGCGCGTCGGGCTCGACGTCTGCCGTCCCTTCGAGTGCGAGTCGCACCTCACCGATATCGCGCAGACGCTGCCGCGGATCCTTCTTGAAGCATCGGCGCAGATACGTGCGAACTGCGCGCGGCAGTTCTGGGAGCGCCGTCCAGTCCGGCTCCGACTTCATCACCTCGGCGAGCGTCAGCGAGACGTCCTCCGCCTCGAACGCTTTACGGCCGGTCAGCATCTCGTAGACGACGCACCCGAACGCCCAGATGTCCGTGCGCTTGTCGACCGGCTTGCCGCGCGCCTGCTCGGGGCTCATGTAGGCAGCGGTGCCGAGAATGATGCCCGCCTGTGTCATCGCCGGCGTTGTGATCGTCGGCGACATCGACGAGCTGATCGAAATCGCCGCGACCGGCGAGACCGCTTTCGCCAGACCGAAGTCGAGCACCTTCACCACACCATCCGGCCGGACCTTGACGTTGGCAGGCTTCAGATCGCGATGGACGATGCCCTGCTCGTGCGCCGCTTCGAGAGCATCGGCAATCTGCTTCGCGATCGCGAGCGCTTCCTCGGCCGGGATGCGCCCCTCGGTGATCCGTTCGGCGAGCGTGGGGCCGTCCACGAGCTCCATGGCGATGGCGCTCGTCGTTCCCGATCGCTCGAATCCGTAGACCGCGGCGATGTTCTGGTGGTTCAGCGACGCGAGCACCTCGGCCTCGCGCTGAAAGCGTGCGAGCCGCTCCGGGTCGGCGGTTACGGCCTCCGGCAGCACTTTGATCGCCGCGCCGCGCTTCAAATTCGTGTCGAACGCCTTGTAGACTTCGCCCATTCCGCCGGCCCCGATCTGGCCGGCGATTTCATACGAGCCGATACGAATCCCGGGCGAGAGTGGCATGGGCTGGGTGATTATAGGATTTGCACCGCTCGGGTATCTCGATGACACACATTCGACGTGGCTGGTTCTGGCTGGCATTGCTCGTCATTGCCCAGCCCTCGTTCGCCGAAGACGGCTCGTTCGTCCGAGATGGCGTCCGCCTGCACTACCGCACTGAAGGCACCGGGACCCCGGCGATCTTCCTCAGCGGCGGACCGGGCTTCGACGTCGACTACATCATCCCGATCGCGGAGTTCCTGCCCGCGTCCTATCAGCGCGTCTACTTCGAGCAGCGCGGCACGGGCCGCTCCACAGTGCCCCTGACGCCCGAAACCATGACCCTGCGGAACGTGGTGGAAGACCTCGAGGGGCTGCGCGTCCATCTCAAACAGCCACGGCTGTTTCTGATCGGCCATTCGTGGGGTGGCATGCTGGCGATGGCCTACGCCGCCGCGCATCCCGACCGCATCGATCGGATGATTCTGATCGGCCCCGGTGGACCAACACTCGAGTTCACGCAGTGGTTCGACGACAACATCCGGATCCGACTGCGGCAGGAAGATCTCGATGCGGAACGGTACTGGGACGAAGCACCCAAGCGCGGCACCAACGAGGACAAGGCGGCGCTGGAGAGCATCCGCGCCATCACGCCCGGCTATTTCTTCGATCGCGCCAAGGGGCGGGCGTTCGCGTCGACGATGAAGGACGGGGTCGTGCACGCCCAGGTAAACCTGCTGCTCTTCGGCGACATGCGGAAGCGGTACGACTCACGACCCGGATTGCGGAAGCTCGCGCGACCAGTGTTGATCGTGCAAGGTCACCAGGATCCGGTGGGACAGAAAACCGCCGAAGAGATCCACGCCGCCATCAGGACGTCGAAGCTGACCTACTTCAACCAGTGCGGTCACTTCCCGTGGCTCGAGCAGCCTGACGAATTCCGGAAAACCGTCGCGGCGTTCCTCGCTAACGCTTCTGCTGCGAATCGAGGAAATCGTAGATCTGTGACGCGTAAGTAAGGTACGCGGCCAGGTGCGTCCCGCCTGGAACCGTTGCATACGCGGCGTTGACGCCGGCGGCCTTGGCCGCGTCAGCCATCCGCTTCGACGCCTCCATCGGATTGGTCGTGTCCTGATCGCCGTGGATCACCAGCAGCCCCATCTTGCCCTTGATGCGGTCCCACGGATAGCTGTCGAACACGATCGGACCCGAGCTGATCACCAGCGCGGCGAATCGATCGGGGTACTTGGCGCCGAGATGCAGGGCACCCGAGCCAGACGGGTTCTGCCCGTGCAGGAAGATGCGCGTGGTGTCGACGCCGTACTCCTGGGTCACGAGATCGATCACGTTGAGCACGTCCTGCTCGGCGCGTTCGTCCTCCTGCGGCGTCCAGCCGTCGGCCGGTGCCGGCGCGTTCGGTCTTGCGATCTGGTATTTGCTGCCGTAGTACGGCTGGCGCAGCGGTCGATACCCCATTGGCGTGACAACGAGGTAGCCGCGGCGCTCGGCTTCGCTGACGAGCGTGTTCGGATCGCGATAGGGGTTGTCCACGCTCTGGCCGGCCCGCAGCGTCACCAGCAGCGGCAGTCGCGCGCCAGGTTTCCATCGCGACGGCACGAACAGCCGATACGGGATCGACTCCGTGGTCCCGGGAAACTCGTAGACGCGGTATTGCTCGCCGGTCCGCTGATACAGCGGGCCGCGCGGGTTCGGCTTCAGCGGCGCGGGTGCTGCGGCAGGCGCCTGCGGCGCCTGGCTGTACAGGGGGGCCGTTAGTGACAGACCGGCGACGACGACGCAGATCGCGACTCGGGTCATGATGACGAATCTTACGTCACTTCGCGTTTCTGGAAGTGAGGCAACGAGCTGTTTCATCAGTATGCGGCTTCGAGAACCGCGGCAATCTCCTGCCGCGTCACTGGAATCGAGACGGCGTTGGCCTCGACCATCGCCGTGCGCACGACCTCGGCAATCTCACCGATCTCGGCCCGCGGCACCTCGACGTCCCGCAAGCGGCGCGGCACAGGCAGGCCGGCGATGAACGCCTCGATCCGGTCGGCACAGGCGAGTGCCGAGTCGCGGGGCCGCTGCGGATCGAACGGCAGCTCCAGCGCCGCGGCGATCGCACCGAAGCGGTCGGGCACACGTTCCGCCATGAAGCGCATGGCATGCGGCAGGGTGATGCAGGAGGTGAACCCGTGCGGGACGTTCCATCGCGGGCCGATCTGATGGCCGAGCGCATGCGACAGCCCGAAGCCGGCGTGGGTCATGCCGAACACGCACAGCCACGCCGCCAGCTGGCAGGTGTGACGATGATCGATTCGTTCGCTGCCTGACGCGGCGACTGAACCTGGCACGTGCGCGGTCATCATCGCGAGCCCGCGCGACGCCATCGCGTCGCCGGCGGGATGATGACGGGCCGAGTAGATGGTTTCGACCGCATGATCGAGCGCACGGATGGCGCTCGCGAACCAGAGCCAATCCGGCGTCTCGAGCGTCAGCACGGGATCGGCGATCACCGTGCGTGGTGCGATGCGCGCGTCGTGCACAGGACGCTTGATTCGCGTCCGATCGTCCGTGATACCCGCCACCAACGTGAACTCTCCCGCCGACAACGTCGTCGGAATCGCCACGTGCGGCAAGCCGTCCCCTCTCGATGGGTTCGTGTCACCACCGGTGAGTTGCAGGAACACAGCGGCCTTGGCCGTGTCGATCGGACTGCCGCCGCCGAGGCTGACGAGCGCATCGGCCTCCTGTTCGTCGATGATGCGCAGGAGCGCCGCGACGGTATCCGACGGCACGTGCTGACGAGCACCGGTGAACACGCAGACACAGCGATCGCCGATGTCACGTTTCAGCGATGCGACGAGCGCCGACGCCCCCAGCGTGCGGCCCGTCACCACGACGACGCGTGTGGCGCCGAGCCGATCGAGCTCCGCGGTCAGCTGCGACACCGCTCCCGCACCAGAAATGACCCGGTCGAGACGAGGCAGCGTGAACGAAACGGGGCCCAGCCTGATTCCTATTTGGAGCCGCTCTCTTCTTTCCGAGCGGCGCTCAGAATGTTGCGCATCGCCAGGTTGCCCTCGTGGCAGGCGTACTCGAACATCTGCTGCGATCGGTCGACCTTGGTCAGCGGCATCTCGAACGTCCACGGCTGCGTCCACACGGCCGCGTCCTCGAACGTCACCCGCCAGTCGAGCTCGGTGGCAGAGACGGGGATGAATCGCTCCGTCATTTTCACGTGCTCGCTCGCCCCTTGAGGCGCAGTCTCGGGACGGAAGTTCGTCGTTTCCACCACCAGCGTGTCGCCGTCCCACCAGGCGCGCGCGTCGCCGAGATATTTGCGCGGGCCCTGAGTCGCGCGCGAGTGCTCCCGCGACTCCGCTCGGGAGTCGAGTGGGATCACCCGCGCCTCGTGAATCATCTCGTAACGGATCACGACGCTGTCGGGGCTCTGCGTGATGTCATAGCGGCTGCCGTAGCCGGCGGGCATCATCGAGTTGGGAATACCGCGCGTGATGCAGCGATCGTAGAGGCCCATATCGAGCCAGCTGTTGAACGGGCCGCGCGGGTTCGCGTTGGTGCTGACGCCGCCGCGGGGCCGCGTCACCTTCGCGTCGGTTCGACGCGGGATCCGTCCATCGGGTGGATCGATGACGAGCCACGCACGCCTGTTCTTGCGATCGAAGGTGTCGAAGATCAGATGCGCCGGCGGACGCAACCCGCCGGCGAACTCCTCGCCGCTCACGCCTTCGACGAAGCGATCGTTGCGGTCCTTGACGATGCGCTGCAGTTCCGCTGGTGTGATGTCGGCGAGCGTCTTGCCCTCGAGCTCGCGCGGGCGCTCGATCGGCGTGCCGGTCTCATCGTCGTTGGAGTACGTGCCCTGCAGATCGGGGTGACCCCAGGGGGTGCGCGGCGCCGACCACGAGCGGCTGCTCTGACCAGCGACGGTCGCGCCGAGCGCGAGCACCACGAGGGCGATCGTTACGCCACGCATCATCATTCCTCTCGGGGCCGCCTGACAGGCGGCTCCTACGTGACTTGGGCCGCCTGAAGGCGGCCCCTACGTTATTGATTCTTGACCGCGAAATCGGCTTTCGTGCGCGACAGCGCAATGGTCGATGTCCGCGCGGCCGGCGGCGGCACGGGCGATCGCGAGACCGCCACTGCCGACTTCGGCCGGAACTCTTCAGGGACCGTCAGCGGCTCGAGCTGCGCGAGGATGTCGTCGCGCTGCTCTTCGTACCACGGCGGCAGGTGCAGTTTGGTGCCGAGCTCCTCAGGCGCCTCGTCCTGGTAGAACCCGCCTGGCACGTTCGCCGTGCACTCCACGAGGATCCCGCCTGGCGAGCGCACGTACATCGAGTGAAAGTAATACCGATCCTTGATCTCCGACGCGTCGGTGTATCCGAGCTCCTCGTACAGCGCCTTCTGCTGCACCAGATCGTTGTCGGTGTCGACATGAAAGGCGATGTGGTGGAACGTGCCCGCGCCGAACACCCAGCTCCCGGGCGCGCGGTCGGGCTCGTGCAGCAGATCGATGGTGTGATCGAACGCGCCGCCCGGAATCTGATAGCGGTGATACGCCCCGTCGACGCCGGCTTTTCGGAACCCCAGCGCGTCGATCAGGAATCGCTCCTGCTCGGGGATCTCCCGCACCGACATCACCGCGCCAAAGAAGCCTCGACTGGCGACGTCCGCGCCGATCTGCGGTGTCGTCCATGGGTGTCTTCTGTCGCCGGCGGCTTCCATCAACTCGAACGTCAGGCCGGCCGGGTGGCGAAGCCGGATGAAGCGCGTGCCGAATCGCTCCTGCACGCCGTCATGCGCGACGCCGTGCCGATCGAGATGCTCGCGCCAGAACGACGTCGCACCGACCGGGACGCTGTAACTGGTGGCGCAGATCTGGCCGGACCCCGCGCGTCCAACCCGTCTGCTATAAGGGAATGAGGTCGTGATCGAACCGATGTCGGCGTCAGCGTTGCCGTAGTAGAGGTGATGAATCGGAATCCTTCCGTCCATCAGCACCGTCTGTTTCACCAAACGCTGGCCGAGCACCGTCGTGAGGAAATCGACGTCCTCCTGCGCCGCTGCAGGGCAATACGTAATGTGATGGGTGCCTCTGACCAGTGTGCTCATGGCTTTCCCCCGGGCCCCAACCTCCATCCGACGCTGGTCGACATGGACGCTGGCATCGCGGGCCCATTCCAGGAAGGCCGACACGTCGCCCGAAGGGCCGACGGCCGTGAGTCGGATCATAGCAGGGGGCAGGGGACGGCGGCAGGGGGAGAGCAGCCGCCTTAGGAATCAGGATTCAGGAATCGGAAATCAGCCATGGGCCAGGGCGCAGGACCCAGGCAAGAGGAAAGTGAAGCCCGGAACCTAGTAAACCAGGTTCCGGGCTCCTCATTACCAGCTGTACTCGGCCGCCAGCCGGAACACGCGCGGGTTCATGTACGCGTTCGTATTCAGATACCCAGCCACACCGGGCACGAACGTCGTGTTGTAGAACAGCGTCGTGTTCTGGTTCATCACGTTGTAAACGTCCAGGCCGCCAGTAAGACGCTGGCTGCCGAACCGGACGATCTTCTTGAAGCTCAGGTCGAGCTGCCGGTTGCGCCCCGGGTAAAAGGTCCCGGGTTCGACCACGTTCACGGCGAACGGCCCACCGGTCAGGCTGCGGCCGATCTGCTGGGCGATAGCCTGCCCCGTTGCGTCGATCGCGGTGAAGTTGAACGTTCCAGGCAATGAACCACTGAGCTGGTCGGTGCTGGCGTTGTTCGGGGTCCCGTTGAGGATCACGCGGTCCCTGTAGACGCTGCTGACCAACACATCGAACTTCGGAATCGTGTACGTCACGAGCCCGTTGAACGACGTCTGGAAGGGCGACTCCTGGTGGCAATACGGATTGAGCGTCAACGGCGCAAACCCGCCCTGTTCAGGTACGGCCGCCCGAATGTCGCACCAGTCGTTGACCACCTTGCCCGTGCTCGTGCCGCCCGAGAACGTGACGCCCTTCACGTTGCGGACGTTGAAGGTCACGTCGACGCCGTTGAACACGCGGGTGTCGTCGCCGATGTCCTTCGTCGGTCTGATCAGCAGATTCTGCGCCCGAGCAAACGCCTCCGGGGTCAGGTTGTACAGCGGCCCGAGGCGCTGGCCGCCGCCGTTCGGCAGACGCGGATCGTTTGGCACTGTCACGAAGAACGGCGTGAAATCGTTCGGCCCCACGTTGAGGTTGTCGGTCACCGTGCCACCCGTGGTGAACATCGTGAACGACCGGCGGTGGTATCCGACTTCAATCGACGCCCTCGGGAAGATCTCCTGCTGCACCGATGCACTGAATGACCAATCCGACGGTCGCTTGCCCCAGCCGCTGGCGACGCTCGGGTCGAAGTTCGCGCCGACGAACTGATTCGAGCCGAACAGCAGGTTGCTGATCTGACCGCACGAGTCGATGCTGCCGGTGGTCGCCGGGCTCTGCGCCAGCGGATTCGCCAGGTCGCAATCGGGCACGAAGTCGAGGTCAGTGTCCGTCCACGTGCGCGTCACCGACGGGTTGGCAAACCCCGCGCCGGCGCCGCCGGGGATACGCAGCGACGGGTTCGCGCCGGACAACAGGTTGCCGACGCTGGCGCCCTGCAGGTACTTGCCGGCGTTTACCCTTATAGACGTCTTGCCGCTGCCGAACACGTCATACGCAACGCCCATACGCGGCACGATGTCGTTGTAGCCGGTGACACCGTCCTGCCTGTCGAAGTGCACTCCCGGGAAGAAGCGGCTCCTCGGCTGATCCACGGCCGGAAACCAGCTCCAGGGACGGTCGTAACGAAGCGCCCCCTGCACCGTGAAGCGCCCCACCGACCACTGATCCTGCGCGAAGAACGACATCATCGCCGCGCGCGCGTTGTTGAAGTACGGGTTCGCGTACTCGGTGATCTGACTTGGCCGGCTCGGTACGAACGTCCGAGCCCCCGTCACAGGGTCGGTCACATACGCGCCGCCGTTCAGCGTGTACGCCAGGCTCTGGTTGTTCGTGTACTCCGCCCGGTCATCCTTCCACCAGTTGCCCTGGTAGCCGAACTTCATGCTGTGCGAGCCGGTGATGTACGAGCTGTACAAGAACCAATTGGCTCCGTCGGTCTTGTTGATCAGCCAGTTCTGCGACCGGTACGTCATCGTGCCGACCGCGCCGTTCGGGTTGATGATTGTTGCGTTGTCCGTGATACGAACCAGATCGCGGCCCGGGTTAGGATCGAGCTCGCGAACGCCCCACTGGTAGTAGGTGTTGCCCAGCCCCGCTTCGAGGAGCAGCCTGCTCGTCACCGGACTCGTCCAGCGCGCCGTCTGCACGCGCTGCGGGCTGAACTCGCCATGGCCGTCGGCGTCCGGCGCCGTCGTCGCTCCCGGCGAGCCGCTGAAATTGGCCGTGCCTGAGCATGTGCGGCACACCGGCTGCTCGTCCCACGAGAACGTGAGCTTGTTCCGCGGCGTAGCCTGCCACGTAATGCGAGGGGTGTAGTTCTCCCACATGCGATCGTAGAACGCGGGCCTGCCGAAGTCCGGGTTGTAGTAGAACTGGCTCGCGTTGCCGGCGTTCTGGTTGTAGTAGACGTTCAGGATGTTCCGGCGAGAGCCCTGCTGGCGGACGCTCATGTAGTACCAGAGTTTGTCCTTGACGATCGGGCCGCCGACCGCGGCGTTGACGTCGTAGACGTGATACGTCGGGTTCGGCGCGCCAGCGCCTTTCGCCCTCAAGGCCTCGGTGTAGTTATCCGACTGCATGTTCTTCGCGAAGCCGGACGTCGCCACCAGGCCTGAGAGGCGATTGCCACCCTGCTTCGGGACGATGTTCATCTGGATGCCGCCGGTTTCCGCCTCGCCGAGACCGCCCGACGTCGTGATCGACACTTCCTGGGCGTTGCCAATGTCGGCGGTGTAATTCGGCGGCTGGTTGCCGCCAGGCGGGTTGCTGATGTTCATGCCCTCGACGGTCAGGCGCGACTCGACGCCGCGGCCGCCGTGCACCGGGAAGATCGCGAACACCGGGCCGGTGTTGACGTCGGTGATGTTCGCCTGCAGGCCCGGGACCGTCGTCAGCACATAGCTGTAACTGCGGACGG
>DASRJR010000130.1:0-10018 GCA_035649395.1 Vicinamibacterales bacterium | reverse complement strand
GGGCACGAAGCCGTTCATGCCTCCGCCGCCAAGTTGTGCGGCGCGGCCACTCCACGTCGCGGGAAGCACCACGCTGAAGTTGATCGGCCTCGCCGTGCCGTGAGTGTCGACCGGCGCGATGGAGCCGTTGACGCGACAATGGGCGGCGACGCCGTTTGCGGGTTCAACCCACGATGGAGCGGACAACGTCACGTTACGCACTGGCTCGCCGATGGAGGACGAGGTGATGGTCGCGCCCAATCGCTCGGCCGTGCATTCCGCCGCGGTCATGGCCTTCGCGGCAATCGAACCCGTAGCTGGTACGGCACTCGCCTGATCGGCCGCAGGAGTGGCTTCGAGAAACGCGATAGTCGTCACGACGACCAGGGCAAGCGGGCCAAGCACGGGTCGAATCATTCGGCGCATTGTTCACTCCTGGGCGATCCCGGGATCCGATATCCCGCAGGACCGGTCGACGGATCCACCTCATAATCTACGGCGTCCCGCACTGTCCTGAGGAAAACGCTGAAATCGCCGGAAAGTCGCAGCGAGCGCCGCTCTGACGCACTTAACGCCACACGGACCGCTCAAAAAACACGCAAGAAGCATGTGCTCCTCATCTTCGGCATCACTGCGCGCGTGTCGATGGCTCGACGAACTCGACGAGGATGCCATCAGGGTCGATTGCGAACACGAATCGCCCGAACGGACGTTGAATGGGCTCAGCGTTGACGCTGAGGAAACGGTAACCCGCACGCGCTGTGCGCTCGAGAAGCGCGTCGAGGCCTGCGACCTCGAGCTGGAATTGCGGCGCGCCCACATCCTGGACTCGCCACTCGAACGGCTTGGCCGCCGGGATCGCGGTCGCGGGCCGCGCGAACTCTGCAAGGACGACCGTCGCCCCGATTCCGGGAATCGACATCACCGTGTGCGTGAGCGTCCCCTTCGTCAGGCCGTTCACCCGAAGCTCGGCGTCGTTCGCGGTACGTGTTGCCCGTAGCTCGAAGCCAAGCAACTTCTCATAGAACGCAAGCGCGCGTTCGCGCCGAGCCACGGAGATCCCGATCGCGGTCTCGATCACGTCACCGGACGCCTTTGCCGCGGTCACTGCGGCTGACGAGGCTTGTCGCACTTCTACCAGGTAGCCGTCCGGGTCGCGGACGAGTATCGCTCGCCCATTCGGCGTGTTGAGCGCGACACCACCGATCGTCACGATCGGCGTGCGCCGCGCCGTCAATCGAGCCACGACGGCATTGAGGTCACGCACCGCGAAGATCAGTTTCGACGCGCCAGGGTCCCAGGGGTTGGCGTGCCGTTCACTGCGCGGGACATCGAAGAACTCTGACAGCTCGAGTCCGAACGGCGTGTTGGCGGCCCGCATGAAGACCGTGCGGAAGCGGGACCCGTGTGTGTTTGTCAGGGCCCAGACCAGCGCATCAGAACCGGCTTGCGATACCGGACGGAACGGCTCGGGCCTCGCGTTGGCGGATGCCACTCCGGCAAACGGTGATCGCGCGAGCTCGATGCCGAACACCTCGCGGTAGAAGGAGAAGCTGCGCTCGGCGTCGCCGGTACTGTGAATCCAGTTGTAGAGTCCCCGCACCGGCGAATCCGACTCAGGAAACGCCCCCGCGGCGACGCGGCCGATGCCCACGCCACTCGCGGCGAACGCCAAAAGCACCGAGACAAGTCCGAGAGTGCGCATGAAGTCAGCCACGCGCGAGCGGGTCACCGGAACAACAGGGTCGAGAGGTGATACAGGTCGTTCTTCCACACCGGGAACGTATGAGCGCCCCCGACGTCGACGTGCCAGATGTGCGGCACCCTCTGCTCGACCAGATAGTTGTGGACGCCTTCGCTGATGTTGAACAGCGAGTCCTGATCGCCGCACGACACCCACAGCAGCTTCAGCTTCTGCCGCGCCACGGCCAGGTCCCGCACCAGTTGCGCCGCCGGCATCGTGTTAGGCGCGGATGAGAATCCGCCGACCCAGGCGAACGTATCGAGATTGCCGAGGCCGAAGTTCAGCGACTGGCCACCGCCCATTGAGAGGCCGGCGAGCGCGCGGTGCTCGCGATCGGCCACCGTCGAGTACCTCGACTCGATGAACGGGATCAGATCAGCCAGCAACTCGCGCTCGAACGCCGCGTATGCCTGGAACTCGACCGCCATCGCAGCGCCGCCGCGGCCACCCGGAATCCCGCCGCGAGCGTCGCCCGCCGCAGGCGGCACTCCCGCGCGGGCCTGTCCGGCTGCGGCCGCCTCGGGAGCGGCACCGCCCGCGCCGCGTCCACCGCGTCCACCAAAGAACAATGTCTCCGGCTCGTTCGAGGAGCGGCCGTGAGGCATCACGACGATCATCGACACGGCCTTCCTGTCGGCGATCAGGTTGTCGAGGATGGCGGCGGCCGCACCCGGTCCGGACCAATGCGTCTCGTTGCCGCCGATCCCGTGCAGCAGGTAGAGCACTGGATACTTCTGCGATGAGGAGTAGCCCGCCGGGGTGTACACCATGGCCGGCTTTTTCCCGCCAGTCACCGACGAGATGTATTCGACGCGTTCGACGCGACCGGTGGCGATGCCCTGTCGTGGAGCGTCGAAGCCCGGCGGCGCGCTTGGAAACACCGGCGGCTGCGCCGTCTGTGCGAGCAGGGCCACGGTGCACACCGTCCAGCCGATGAGCGTTGCAAACGGCAGCCGTGAGATTCGGGCCTGCAAACTGACCATATCCAGTCTCCTCAATTGAATGACGCCCGCACTCTTCCTCAGCTTCTATTGCGCAGCCTTCGCATCGGCGTCCACGCTGCGAGCCCAGTCATCGACCAGTGTTCGAAGACGACGGACGATGTCAGGTTTTTGCATCGTATGGTCGTGGCGCTCGCCGATGTCCTCGCGCAGGTTGTAGAGCAGCAGGTGGTTCGCGTCAACCACGAGCTTCCAGTCGCCCTGACGTACCGCCTGCTGCGTCCGGTTGGAGTTGGGCGCTGAGCGCCAGAAGAACGTCCGCTCCTGTTTCGGCGCGCGCCCCTCGAGAATCGGGAGAATGTTGATCCCTTCGTAGCTCGCCGGCACCGGCACGCCAGCCGCCGCGAGAATTGATGCGCTCCAGTCGAAAGTGATCGCGGGCTGATCCGAGACGCTCCCCGCGCGAATGCGCCCGGGCCACTTGACGATCGCCGGCACGCGGATCCCGCCCTCCCAGACAGTCCATTTCCGGTTGAAGAGCGGGCCGCCGTTCGACAACCACTCGCCCCCGTTGTCGTTCGTGAAGATAACGATGGTGTTGTCGGTGAGGCCGAGTCGCGCGACAGTCTGCAGAATCCGCCCGACGCCGCTGTCCACCGCTTCGAGCATCGCTGCGTAGTCGGCGCGCGTCGGCGGATTCTCGGCGTTCGCCGTGACGTGCGCGCCGCTCCCTGGCGCCGGCGACGGGCGATCGGGCCGGTTGTACGGCCAGTGCGGAGCGTTATAGGCGACGTCAAGAAAGAACGGCTGGCCGGGCGACGCGCTCTGTTCGAGGAACTGGATCGATCGCTCGGTGATGAGCGTGGTCAGATACTGACCGTCCATCGAGATCTTCGTCTCGTCTTCCCAGAGATCCTCGGACCCGGGCCCGCGATTGTGATGCCAGTAGTCGACGTGGCTGCCCATCAGGCCGAAGAAATGGTCGAACCCATGCGCGCGTGGACCGCCGTTTTTCACTCCGCCGGTGACAGTGCCGCCCAGATGCCATTTGCCGATCAGCCCGGTCCGATAGCCGCCGTTCTTCAGCAATTGCGGCAGCGACGAGCCGCTGACGGCAAGCCCGCGCGTCCCCTCCGGTCCAAGCGCGGTCTCGATCGCGCCGCGCTGCGGATATCGTCCGCTGATGAGCGCCGCACGAGTCGGACTGCACAGCACGCCATTGGCATACGCGTCGGCGAGACGCACGCCGTCCCTGGCCAGGCGATCGAGGATCGGCGTCTTGATGTCCTTACCACCGTAGCTCCCGAGATCCGCGTACCCCATGTCGTCGGTCATGATCAGAATCACGTTCGGGCGTGACGACGCAGCGGACGGGGAAAGTTGCTGTGAGCGTGTCTCGGCCGCGAGCAGAGTCAGCAGAGCGCACGCGCACGTCACGACGCCGATGAGTCTTCTCGCGATCGTCAGCAGTCCGATACTGATGACCGCGCGGGTGAAGTCGATCGCCATGGGTCGTCCTATCGCCCGTGACGGTTGAAGAACTCGAAGATCCGCGGCCACACCATCGGCACCATGCTGCCGTGGTTGCCATCTACCTCGAGGTACTCGAACGCAAAACCGCGCTCCCGCATATAACGCGCTAGTACGCGGCTGCCCTCGAGCGACGGCGTCGCACCGGTGCCCTCGGTCATGAAGATCGGCAGTCGTCTAATCCGCTCGAACGGATACGTCGCCTCGTCGACGAACGGCCCCGACATCGGCGCCACCGCGCGCCAGCGCTCGGGATACCGGGCCGCGAGGTGCCACGCGCCGCCGCTGCCCATCGAGTGGCCGGCCAGGTATGTGCGCGAGCGATCGGCCCCGTATTCTTCGGTAACGATCTCCAGGGCGGTCATGACCTCGAGCTCGCTGAGATTGAGCTCGCGCTGACGCGCCGGCGTGACGGCAGCTCTCTGCGAGGCGGCCGCCGCGGTCTGGCCGAAGACCGCCGGCAGCCGAAGCGGATTGCCATACGCGCCGAGCGGCGTGAACCCCAGGGGCGATACGACGATGTAGCCGTGCTGCTCGGCGAGTTTCATCAACAGGCCATCGGCCTGATCCAGATACGTGCCCTCGTTGGCGCCGGCACCGTGCAGCATCAGGATGATTGGCAGCGACGCTTTTCCATCCCACGTCTTCGGAACGTAGACGCGATACGGCATCTGCTGGCCCGTCGGTACAAAGACGTATTGCCGACGCTGGTCGCCGGTGGCCCGCGCGGACGGCACCTGGGCCGAGACGGTGAGGGTCAGCGCAATCAGTGCGCACATGCACGTCGCGAGTTGCCGGTTCATATGTGTGTCGCTCCTCGTGTCATCCGGTAGAGCGCCGCGATGAGAGTCAAGGTGAGGACGTCGGCGATCGCCACCATGTAGAAGCCCGCCGCGAACGATCCGGTCAGGTCGCGCAGGATGCCGAGCATCTGAGGACCGAAGTATCCGAACAAGCCGGCGCCGAGGCTGACGACGCCCATCGCATGACCGGCCTCGTGACGGGGCATCACCGAGCCGGCGAGGCCGTACAACTGATTCGCCGCAGTAAAACCGAAACCGATCACCGTAGCCGTCGCGACGCGGAATGTCACAAGATTCTCGATGGCCAGCGATGCGGATGCAACGCACAGAATGATGAACACGAGGCCGAGCACGACAAGCTTGTTGAAGCGGTCGGTCAGCAGGCCGACGCCGAGATTCACCACGATCGCGGTGATGTAGCCGGTGCTGATGACAACTCCCGCCGCCGTCGCGTCGAGACCGTACAACGCCTTCGCCACGCTCGGGACGAAGTACGTCACGGTGAACTGCCCGAAGCCGCCGAGCCCGACAATCAGCGCGATCATCCACACGACGGGCGAGAGAAAGGCGCTCCGGCTGCCGCCGCCGTGCGCCGTCTGCGCGCCGGCGCCCCTCGGGTCACCGGACGTAGGCCGATAGAACAGCCAGAACACTGTTGCGCCGACCACCGCCATCGCTGCGTAGCCAAGGATGGCGATGCGCCAGCCGAACTCGCCGACGAGCATCCCCCCGAGCGGGGCGCCAACGACAGATGCGAGCGCCGATGTCGCGCCGAGCACGCCCATCGTACGGCCGCGCAGCGATGGAGGCGCAGTGAGCGCGATGGCGATGAGCACGCTGACAAACGCGAACCGGTAGCCGAAGATCGTCAGCCCCCGGAACGCGATCGCCGACCCGAAGCTCGACGCCTCTCCGAGCAGCACGCTGCCTGCGGCCACGCCAAGCAGTCCGATGCCGAGCACATGCTTCTCGCCGAAGCGCTTCGCGCTGATTCCCGCCGGAACGCTGAGCAGCATCGCCAGCAGTCCGTACAGCCCGGTGAAGAGTCCGAGCTGCGTGAAGCTCATGCCGAACTCCTGCTGGATCGACGGCAGGAGCGGGGAGAATCCGAGGTTCGACAACTGCAGCGCAAACATCGCGATGAGCGTCGCCGCGAAGGGCAGCAACCAGTTGGCCGAGGCCGCCGGGAGAACAGTTGTCGTCACTCGTGGTGTGTCCTTCCCAACCGCTGGACAACCGCGGTCGGAACGAACCCCTTGGGGGTACTCTTCCAGTTGATACAGTCCACTAAAGCACCCGCGTGTCGAGAAACGAGCGGACGACCGCGCGCGCGCGATCCGCATCCCAGTCGCGCGCGTCGACAACGTCAGCGTCGATCGGCAAAACCGGGATATCCGCGTCCTCGAGCGCACGCTCGATGAAGAAACGCCCGGTGCCCGACGCCTTCATGCGGTGCGGCCGCAGGACGAGGGCCCCGTCGATGCGATGCTCGCGCGCCTGGTGCACGATCCACTCGGCGGCCCACGGCGGATTGTGCAGGTACTCGTTGAAGCTTGCCGTGCGACTGGCCAGCGCAGCCATCGGATCGTCGAGGCCATAGCGGATGTAGCCGTCGGGGCCGAACGCGAGGTACATCGACCAGACGAAGACCGCGCGGTGCGACGCTTCGAATGCGGTGTAGAACGCGGTGTCGTGCCAAAGGCCCGCGCCGATCCACATCAGTCGCGCGCGCTCACCCGGGCAGGCCGCGACGGAATCGTCGACGCGCCGCTTCACTTCATCGTAGAACGCGCGCGCGTGGGCGAGCGCCCACGTACTGCCCCGCACCCACTGCGTGGCCATCACGTTGGTGATCTGCTCCGTCATCCGCACCGGGCACTCAGGCGCCGCAGCGATCAGACGGCGCACGGCGTCGAACACCTCCTCCTGTTGGTTGACCAGCTCGAGACGTTCGCGCAGGGCATCGCGATCCAACGCACGGCCGCTGATCGCCTCGAGACGCTCGACGAGCCTCTCCAGCGTGGAGACCACGAACGCAAGCCGGTGCGGCTCCACGAGCTCGCGCCAGTTGTGCCGGCCGAGTTCCCACCAACGAGGTGGCAGATCGCCGGCGCCAGGATGATCGATCTCGAAGAGCTCGGCGCCGAATGTTGCGGCCCACAACGAGAAGACGCGGTGAATGCAGTCGCATGTGAGCCGCGCGCACAGCAGCCGGGGCGTGGGCAGTCCGCCCCAGGGCGAGTCACCTGCGTCCGGATAGCGTGTGGAAGCGTAGCCAAGACTGCAGTAGCGGCACAGATCACCATGGAGGCCGTCAGCGTCCATGGCGTCGAGAAACTTCGGCGCCTGGCGTTTAGCGGCAACGATCGCCGCCCACCACTGGTTGCTGACCGCGGGAATGTCCACGAGGTCGAACAGCTCGAAGGGCACGTCGGCCTGCAGCAGCGCATACGGCTGACGTTCCTCGAACACGCGGCGGCGCAGGTCGGCGAACCACTGCTTCTGGAACGCCGATGCTGCCGCTGTCGCCTCGAGCTGGCTGTCAGCCATGCCGCGCCTCCTGCAGTCGCGAGGCAGCGGACGCCATCGCATCGAGCGCTGCGTGATCGGCAGGGGTTGGCCGCTCGTACGGATCGCAACGCAAACAGAGATGTGGAATGCCACGCGCGTTCAGCCCGTCACGTAGCGCCGGATAGTCCCAACCAAACACCGCATCGTCCGGGGGCAGCGACACGACCACGGCATGGACCTCGTCGAGCCTGCTCTGCGTCAAGCGGCGCAACGCGTCAACGGGTGTACGCGCACCGATCGAGTCAGCTCGATATTTGTCGGCGAGCGCGGCGACCGGGTCGTCGTCGATCCGCACGTCCTCGCCGGCGGCGCCGCTTCCCCACGGGCCGACTTCGTCAACCACCACGGCGCCATGAGATTCGATCGTTTCGTGTAGTGTGTGGCCATCGACAGGCGCTCCAGTGAGCAGCACGCGCGGACCGGGCAGCGGTGGGCGCGCCGCGATCCTCGTCGCAGCATCGATCGCCATCTCCGCGTAGCGCTCGGGTTCCATCTCCCAGAAGGCCGCGAGCAACGGGAAGACTTCCGATCCTGGGATGCGCGGAACCGGGCGGCGAAGTGCCACCAGGCACCTGGCCGCAGCACGGGCGGTATTCGCTCGTGTGATCTCTTTGCGGAGATCGTCATCGGAAGCCATCCGGCCCGAGGCCGACGACAGCTCGTCGAGCAGTGCGTGCATGCGCGCCACGTCGTAGGCCGGCACGTCCGGGCCGCGCGACTGCAGCAGATCGAACAAGACGATGGGCGCGAGCGCGGTCGTCACTCCCTTGCGCACCAACTCACGCAGATAGAGAAAGCACTTGTAGTCGGCGTCGGATGTGCGTGGGATGACAATGCGCGCCGCATGAGTGAGACGTCCTGTCAGAGCATCTTCGACAAGCCGTCGAAGCCGGCTTGGGAAGATGCCGGGCTCGAGATGCACGTCGGCCGCAGGCGTCGGGTCGGAGGCTCCACGAATCATCACCGGGCGAAAGCCAGCAGTCCGGACGATCTCGACCGGAACCGAGGGCCACGAGGCAACGACGCAGGGCTCCTGCACGCGCGTATCTCAGATGATGCCAGCGGACCGCAGGTGCTCCACTCCGGCAGAACCGTATCCAAGCCAGTCGCCGTAGACGAGCGCGTTGTCCTGGCCGACGGACGGCGCCGGCCGCGTGTATCCCGCGCTGGCGTCTGAAAAGGTGATCGGGACGCCCATGCCGATCACGTCGGCGACGCTCCCGAACTTCGGGTGCTCCAGCGGCACGGTCTCACCGCGAGCCTGCACGCGCGGGTCGCGGACAGCCTCGCGAGGAGAACGCACTTCTGCCGCCGGCACGCGGTGTCGTTCCAGCAACGGCAGAAGTTCGGCCGTCGGAAGCGTGCGCGTGAATGTCTCGATGTGAGCATTGATCTCGTTGACGTGTGCGACACGGGCATCGCGCGTCGCGAAGCGCGGGTCGTGTTCGAACTCGGGGTGCCCGATCGCGGCGAAGACATCGCGGGCGAACTGCTCCGTCGGCGCGCAGATCGCCACGTGGCCGTCGGCCGACTCGTAGATGCCGAACGGCGTCAGCCGCGGGACAACGCGGCCGGTGCGCTGAGGAAGTCCGCACGCCTCGAGCAGGTCGAAGGGCTCGGCGGCAACGAGAGACGTCAAGACGCCGAGCATTGAGACGTCCACGTGCTGGCCGGTACCGGTGGCTTCGCGTTGCCGGAGCGCCGCGAGAATGCCGACCACGCCGAAGACCGGCGCCAACAGATCCGCGACCGGCACGCCGACACGGACCGGCGGCTCCTCGGGCGCGCCGGACGTCATCATCAGGCCACTCAGTGCCTGGATGATGGTGTCCATGGCCTTGCCGGTCCCTGGGGCTTGCGCCGCCCCGAAGCCGGAGATCGAGCAGTAGATCACACGCGGGTTGAGAGACCGTGCGAACGAATACCCGACGCCGAGCCGCTCGAGCGTTCCCGCGCTGAAGTTCTCCACGACGACGTCGGTCTGGCGCAGCAATCGGGCAAACACGTCACGTGCGCCAGGTTGTTTCAAATTGAGCGTGACGCCGTACTTGCCCCGAAGCCTGTTCAGCGCCGACACCGAGACATCGTCCACGTGCGTGCGGCCGAGCGACACGCCATCGCGCCCAAGGTAAGGGGGATTCTGCCGGCACGGATCGGGCGACTCGGGGTTCTCGATCTTGATGACGCGTGCGCCGAGGCCAGCCAGCAGGAACGTGGCAAACGGCCCCGCGAGCGCCAGCGTGAGATCGAGCACGGTTAGGCCCGCCAGCGGGCCCTGTGAAGGCGTGTTGTCGCCGGACATCCTGCGGTCGAAGTGTAGCGATCCGGTGTCGGAGCGACTAAGACTTTCTGCGCCGGCCCGTGAGACGTGTGACGTCTTTCCCGTTCGGCACCGACTGCTGGACGAGATCGACGAAGGTGCGCACGAGCGGTGAGGGATTGCCGGCCTT
>DASRJR010000129.1:0-27847 GCA_035649395.1 Vicinamibacterales bacterium | reverse complement strand
GCTCGATGATTTCATCGGTGGCCTGCGTCGATGCAGAGGAGCTATCAGCGGACATGAGTGGCGAAACGTCCGGCACGAGCCGTCAGGCGCGTCCCCGATGCGATATTGGCGGGAATGCGCGCATCATAGCATGCCTGTTGGCGTCGAGCGGAGGCTCAGCCTCGGCGGGCGCGTGGCTAAAGCCCGCGCTCTCCGGGTGTCCAGTTGGTAAACTCCCGTAGAGTGTACCGCCCGTTCCATACCACCCCCCAAGGACTCTTCTGCGACGGCGTCCACGTGCAATCCATCGTCGACCGGGTTGGCACGCCGGTGTACGTCTACAGCGCGCAAGCGATCCGCGCGGCCTATCGAGCCATCGACAGCGCGTTCGATGGATATCCGCACTCCGTGCACTACGCGCTGAAGGCCAATTCGACCCTCGCCCTGCTCCGTTTGCTGCGCTCGCTCGGCAGCCGCGCCGACGTCAACTCGGGTGGCGAGCTCACCGTGGCGCTGCGTGCCGGGTTCGACCCGAAAGACATCGTCTTCACCGGGGTGGGCAAGACGCGCGAGGAGCTCGACGACGCGATCATCAAGGGCGTCGGCACGATCAACGCGGAATCGGCGGGCGAGCTCGATCGCATCGCGGCGATGGCCACTCGCGTCGGGCGAACCGCGCGCGTCGCGCTGCGGGTGAATCCCGATATCGACGCGGAGAGCCACCCCAATATCTCCACCGGTCTTCGCTCCAACAAGTTCGGCGTTCCGCTCAGCGAGGCCCGGCGCGTCTATCAGGAGCGGCGCACGCTGCGCGGCGTCCAGTTCGTCGGCGTGCACGTCCACATCGGATCGCAAATCACGACGGCGGGGCCGCTGCGCCGGGCCGCCGAGGTGCTCGTCTCGCTCGCGCTCGATCTGACCGAGGACGGGTTCCATCTGGATCACATCGATCTCGGTGGCGGTCTCGGGATCTCGTACGAAGGTCGCGCGACCATCACGCCGGCCGAGTACGCCGCGCTCGTCCTTCCCGAGCTGCGGCGGATCGGCGTTCCGGTCGTGCTCGAGCCCGGGCGAGCTGTCGTCGGGCATTCCGGCGCGCTCGTCGCGAAGGTCGTGGACACCAAACAGTATCCCGACGGCCGCCGCTTCATCGTGCTCGATGCGGGGATGACCGAGCTGATGCGCCCTGCGCTCTACGGATCGTTTCACCGCATCGTCCCGGTCGGCACCCCCGCTGGCGCTGAAACGGCGTACGACGTCGTCGGCCCGATCTGCGAGAGCAGCGATGTCTTTGCCACGGACCGTCCGCTGCCGGAGCTGGGGGTCAACGACGTCGTCGCGGTGCTCGACACCGGCGCGTATGGCGCCGTCATGGCGTCCAACTACAACCGCCGGCTGCTCGCACCTGAAGTGCTCGTCGACGAGAAGCAGTGGACGATCATCCGCCGTCGCCAGACGCTCGACGACGTGTTGGCGCTCGAATTGTGAAATGGGCGTGTCGGGTCTGCTGATCGCGTTCGAGGGCCTGGACCAGAGCGGCAAGCAGACCCAGGCGGAGCTGCTGCGCGATCGGTTGACGGCATCGGGCGAGCGCGTGCAACTGCTGTCGTTTCCCGACTACACGACGGCGATCGGCCGCGAGATTCATGAAGCACTGCATGGCGGGCGCGACTACGCCGCCGATGTGATGCAGCTGCTGTATGTCGCGAATCGCTACGAGTGGAAAGGGCGGATCCGCGACGCGCGGGATCGCGGCACGATTCTCGTGTGCGATCGGTATCTCGCGTCGAGTGTCGCGTACGGCGCGGCGCAGGGGCTCGACGCGGAGTGGCTGCTGCAGATTCAGCGGTTCCTGCCGCAGCCCGACATCACGTTCCTGCTCGACATCGCGCCCGAGGTCTCGGCGCGGCGAAAGGCGTCCGATCGCGATAGGTACGAACGAGACCTGGCGTTGCTGGCACGTGTTCGCGCAAGCTACCTGCAGCAGGCCGAGGCAGGCTGGGTTCGCCTCGACGCCGACCGTGATAAACAAGCCGTTGCGGCCGATGTGTACGCGGCGATGTTGGCGCGGCGGGTCTAAAGACCCGCCTCTACAACGCCCGCTAAGCCACGACTGGTCGAATTGATCGTCGTGGAGGCGGGTCTTTAGACCCGCCGGTCAAAACACCTTCAACACGGGATGGGCCTTCCCGGCCGCGAGCTCCGCGTCGAAGACATTCCACGTCGTGAGGCCGTCGTTGCTCTCCGGCTCGAGCAGGTAGAACGCGAGGCGGCCGCGGGGTTGGTTGGTCCGAACGACCAGCGAGTCCGCGGGTATCTCGTCTTCGCGCCGCTCGAATTGGCCGGTCACTGTCGTCTCGCGATGCCCCTGAAACGGCTGTCTGGCGTGCTCGACCTCGTCGACGACGAACGCATCGACGACCCGGCGCGATGGAGTGGTGACCCGCTCCACGACGATGCCATGAGTCCGCAACACACCTTCGACCGAATTGAGTACCGCAGCGGACGATGAGCGCACGACGTACTCGCGCGGGACGCGACGCGTCGTCGTCGCGACGAAGCGGTCGTAGACGGTCATCTTCGTCGGCGTCGCCTCGCTCTCGACCATGACGCGCATCCGCTTGCCAGAGACTGGATTGGGCTTCGTCGTCACCGCGCCGACCAGCACGTCGACGGGAGTGGGCAGCGGCTGCAGATCGAAGGCGATCGCTTGTTCGCTCGTCGCCGCCCGGCGAGCCCACTCCGTGTCCGCGCGCCTGGTGAGCGCGCGGATCGTGGCGGCATTGGCGGAGACGAAGCGCACGATCTCTTCGACGAAGGCCTCCGTGACCTTCACGCGCCGTTCGAAATCGAGGTAGCTGTAGGCCTCGGAGAGGATCGAGAGCCGGTTGCGCAGGCCGACGTAGTTGGTGCCGAATCGCGGCCGTCCATCGAACGTCCGCCACGCTTTTCGGCGCGTATCGGCGGCGGGGAACCCGTCGAGCTCCGCGTCGAGCGCATCGGCATGCGCGAAGTTGCCGTAGTCGTAGATGCGGAACTGGTGGCGCGACGCCATGGCCTGACGTACGGCCGGCAGCAGCCGCTCGCGGGCGAACGCGGAGATCCGTTCGTCGGTATTGGGATTGAGTCCTGGTGCGTACGTCAGGTGATACCCGTGGTACGACCCGTTCGTGGTGTGCAGGTCCACGACCACATCGGGGTCCCATCGATTCATGAGCGCCACCAGTGCTCGGGCCTCCGCCGATTCGAGCTTCATGAAGTCGCGGTTCAGATCCAGGCCGTTGACGTTCTCGCGGATGCCGACGCCGCTGATCGGCCCGTTCTGTTCGGTGCGGTTCTCGACGCTGATCCGCTCGTTGCCGTCAGCGTTGTAGATCGGCGCGAACAACCACACCGCGGACGGGAGCAGCGGCTGCAGGTCGCCGAGGGTCAACCGGCGTGCGAGGTGGAGCAACGCTTCCTTCCCCTCGACCTCGCCCGCATGAATGTTGGCCATCACCAACACGACCGGGAGGCGTTCCTGGGTCGGCATCGCCGGAGGATTGCCGAGCACGAGCAGCGGGAGTGCGCGTCCCTCTTCCGAGTTCCCGAATGTCTCGAGGCGCACGCGCGGCGTTCGCTTGGCGAGCGCGTCGAGAAATGCGAACACGTCTGGATAGCGGCTCGTTTCGCTGAACCGGCTCTGCTCGGCGATCGAGCGGGGTTCGCCGCCTTGCGCATGCATCGCGGCGTCAGTCACGAGGAGACCGGCGACGCACCACAGGAGGACAGACGACCGCACGCCTCCACTGTACTGCGATTGGCCTGGACCGATGGATCAGTCGGTGAAGACCGTCAGCTTGCGGAACTGAATCAGCCACTTGCCATTGCGCTTGACGAGGTGGTCTTCGGAGCGGCCCATCGCCGCCGCGATCATCTTGCCGTCCGAGTCGCGACGCACGGTCTGCCAGTACGACTGGTGGAGCGCCTCTCCCGGCTTCGGGAAGGTGATGCGTACGTTGCTGATCACGTGGTACAGGTTCGCGGTCGGCAGTCCCTTCGCCTTGTTGTTGTCGCGCCGCTGGATCAGCCCGGTGACGATCTTGCGGATCTCGTCGCGGCCCTTGCTGATGGTGCCGTTCGAATCGATGACGGCATCGTCGGTGAAGACGGCGACGTAGCCATCGGCATCGAGTGAATCCACCGTCCAGACATAACGCGCCATCACGTCTTCGACTGCGATGCGGTCTTCGTGGGTCCCAAGGGTTCCTTGGGCGGCGGAAAGTGCGGGTGCGATGACGAACGCGATGAAAGCGTGACGAAGTCGCATGACTGAGCGCGCGGATACTAGCACGGAAGTGATCTCAGCTAGAGCCCGGCAGGAGATCATGGGAGGCCCAGTCGCAAAAGACCGCATCCAGCGTCTCGACGTCGTCGCTCTGTCCACCAGGAGGAGGAAACGGCGACCGGAACGTAAATGCGTGCGGCGTTGGCCCGTGCGCTTTGAGATGCTCCAGCCGCGCTCGCGCTTCCAGCACGGTGGGGATGTGTCCGACCGGGATCCACCAGAGCGCCAGAATCGGCCCCGGGATCGGCTCGAACCACTGTTCGCGGTTGCGGAGCGACTCGACGTGGTGACTCTTGTAGACGAACTGCCGTAGCGACTCGAGCGTTTCCCACACAGAGAGATTGATGGCCATCAGATCGTCGCCCTCGTACGGGCGCACCGCGGTGGCATTTCCGTCTTCCGTCTGCAGCCGCCACACGAATCCCGGGCTCTGGTCAGCAAGAGCGTTGACGGGATCAAGTCGCGCCCGAAAGCCTTCCATCGCTGGAGAGTCGATCGGGGCTCGGAACCGGCCAATGTTGACTTGCGCGAGGTGGTAACCCGACACGATGCTTCCTCCCTCGAGCGGACGACTTAGGAAGTCTGTCCTTCACTTCGTCGCTTGTGCTTGTACAACAAGTCGATGCACTTTCGACACGTGACCGCCCCATGGTCGGCCGTCGCGATGCCTTCCATGTCAGCTCGGTGGGCGGCTTCCTTGTCCCGCGGATTGCACACCACCATGCCGTCCTCGTTCAAGGCGTGCAGGTCACGCGTGTGCCTCCTGTCAGCATGCTTGGATCGCACGTCGGCCTCCCGTTGGGGCTGAGCAGAGTCGAGATCTCTGTTTTTTCCCGTTGCTCTCGGTGCCTTCGCGCGCGCGACCGTCACGGCGCGCACCTCCGCAGCGCCCGCCTCTTTCAGCACGCGTGCGCATTCGTTGAGTGTAGCGCCGGTTGTCCACACATCGTCGACGAGGACGACTCGTTGACCGGCGACGTACGAGTCGAGTGTCTTTACTCGCACGAATGGTGAGAGGCGGAACGCGCCGCGCACGTTGCGGCGCCGCGCCGATGCCGTGAGTCCCGCTTGCGGGCTGGTGGCCCGGCTGCGCCACAGCGCGTGCACCACCGGCAGGTCGAGCGCGTGCGCGAGATCCGCGGCCTGATTGAAACCGCGCGTGAGCCGCCGCCACGGGTGCAACGGCACCGGGACGACCGCGCGAACGTCCGACAGCAGATCGGCCGAAGTCAATCGCAACATGTCACCGAGCCTACGCCCGACGGTTCGCCGTCCCTCGTATTTGAAGGCGTGAACGATCGCGCGCAGTTCGCCTTCGTACATCCCGATTGCACGGCCAGCGTCGATCGCGCCCGGCCGCCGCCGGCATGCCGCGCATCGCTCCATCTCGACGCTGATCGCGCGCCACGACGGCAGCATGTCGCCGCAGGTCCGGCACAACGGTGGCGACAGCAGCGGGATGTTCATCCAACACGACGCGCACACCGCGCCCTCGAGGGGGTGCTCGAGCACGCGCGCACACCCCGCGCAGTGAGGCGCGAAGATGACCGAGACGAGCGCGTCGGCGATGCCCGTCATCAGTGAGCGTGCGGAATCGGCGCCGTTCATCGCGACGCCGTCGACGCGGGGTCTCCGCCTTCGCTACGTCGGGTCGCAGAGCGAACCGACAAAGCAGCGCTGCTACGGCGAGACAGGTTCAGTGGCGCTCTACGAGAGGATCGCTGAACTGGTGGCGCAGGGCGTTGCCCCACAGCCGCTCGAGACCGTAGAACGCGCGGCAGTCGCGGCTGAAGATGTGGACGACGAAGTTGAAGTAGTCGAGCAGGATCCATTCCGACTTGTCGAGCCCTTCGGCGAGCGACGGCCGCTCGTGCAGCTCCTTCTTCAGCGTCTCGTCCACCGCATCGGCAATCGCCGCGATCTGCCGCGGGTTGCCGCCCGTGCAGATGACGAAGTAATCGGTGAACCCGGCTGCCTTGCGCAGATCGAGCACCACGACATCCTCCGCCTTCTTGTCGAGGGCGGCGCGGACGGCGACCGTGACGGCGCGCGGGAGCTTTGCCGCCGTCTGCCGGGCCGCTTTCGCCGGTGTTGCCTTGACGGGCGCTCGCTTCGGAGCGCTAGGTCGGGACGCGCTGCTTTTGGCCATGCAAGTTGTCTACCGCTCCATACAGACGATGCCCGGCGATGTGCCGTTCGACGGCGCGCGGCACGAGATCGTCGATCGGCCGGCCCGCCTCGAGCCGTGCACGGACCATCGTCGACGACACATCACGTGTCCGCGCCTCCACGAGAAACACGAATGTTGTCGTGCCTTGAATAAGATCCGGGTCGGGCCGTCGCAGCCGTGTGGCGATCTGCGGTGTGCGTGCCGCAGCCGCCTCCAGCGTCGTTCCCGGCCTCGCGATGACCACGAAGTGCGCGCCGTCGAGCACCGCGGGGAATTGATGCCACGTGGCAATTTCTGCAAACGCGTCGGCACCCAGAATGAAGAAAAGCTGCGACACCTGCCACCCCTCGTTCCGCAGCGTCTGCAGCGTATCGGCCGTGTAGGACGGCCCGTCGCGCTGCAGCTCCAGGTCTGACACGCGATACGTCGAGTGATCGGCGATCGCCAGCGCTGCGAGCGCGAACCGGTGAAACGCGCTGGCATGTGGATCCAGAGGACGATGCGGCGGATCGTGCGAAGGCACGAACAGGATCTGGTCGAGCCGCAGCGCGCGCTGCGCGGCCTCGGCGACGTCGAGATGGCCGACGTGAATCGGGTCGAACGTGCCTCCGAGCACACCCAGGCGCCGCGCCGCACTCATCCGTCGCGCCGCAGCCGCCCCGGCGTAATCAGATCGATCGTCTCGCCCTCCGGCGTCTGAACATCGAGCTCGACCTCCGCTTCGCGCGCCACGGCGATCTCGCGCCACATCGCTTCGAGCAGCTCTCCGGTCCCCTCACCGGTCACTCCCGAGATCGCAAACACGGGAAGACCCAGGACTCGTACGTGTCGCGTCAAGGCGTCGAGCCGCGACGGGTCGTCCAGCGCATCGATCTTGTTGGCCGCGACAATCTGAGGTTTCGCCGCCAGCGCGGAGTCGTGCAGGCGCAGCTCGTCCTGGATCGTGTCGAAGTCTTCCACCGGATCGCGGGCCGACGCGCCAGAGACGTCGACGAGATGCACCAGCACCTTCGTGCGCTCGACGTGGCGCAGAAACTGATGCCCGAGCCCGTGGCCTTCGTGCGCTCCTTTGATCAAGCCGGGCACGTCCGCGACCACGAAGCTGCGATTGTCGCTCAACGACACGACGCCGAGATTGGGTGAGAGCGTGGTGAACGGATAGTTGGCAATCTTGGGCCGCGCCGCCGAGATGCGCGAAATGAGCGTCGACTTGCCGGCGTTGGGGAAGCCGACCAGGCCGACGTCCGCGAGCAGCTTCAGCTCGAGATGCAGCGACCGCGCTTCCCCCGACTCGCCCGGCTCGGTCCGGCGCGGTGCGCGATTCGTCGACGAGACGAACTGCGCGTTGCCGCGTCCGCCGCGTCCGCCGCGCGCCACGAGGACGCGTTGCCCTTCGTGCGCCAAATCGGCAATGAGGCGAAGACCGGATCCATCTTTCTCGAACACAAGCGTGCCGATCGGCACCGGTATCTCGAGGTCGTCCGCCGCTTGACCGGTACGATTGGAGCCCTGCCCGTGCCGGCCGCGACCGGCCTTGAACTCGGGGTGGTAGCGGAAATCGATCAGCGTGTTTTTCGTGGGAACGGCGACGATGGAGACCGAGCCGCCGGCACCGCCGTCGCCGCCGTCCGGCCCGCCGCGAGGGACGTACTTCTCGCGCCGGAAACTGAGACAACCATTGCCGCCGGAACCGGCTGTGACGTGGATGTCGACTTCGTCGACGAACATAGGGCTCAGGGCTCAGGCCCCAGGCCCCAGCTGAGGCCTGAGGCCTGGGCCCTGCGGCCTGTTCTTATTCTACGGGGATGACCGAGATCTTGCGGCCGTGCTGGCCGTGGTCCTCGAAGCGCACCTTGCCGTCGATCTTGGCGAAGAGCGTGTGATCCTTGCCGAGCCCGACGTTGAGACCGGGATTGAAGCGCCGGCCCTTCTGTCGAACGAGGATCGATCCGCCGCTCACGAGGTTGCCATCGTGGCGCTTCACGCCGAGGCGCTGCGAGTTGCTGTCGCGCCCGTTGCGCGAACTGCCCTGACCTTTTTTGTGAGCCATTGGTGAACCTTGTTGGCCTGCTACCTACGCCTGTATCTCCGTGATCCGCACGCGCGTGAGCATGCTGCGATGTCCGCGCGTCTTGCGGAATCCCTTGCGGCGCTTCTTCTTGAATACGCGCAGCTTCGGGCCGCGAGCCTCGCCATCCACGACACCAACCACACGTGCATCGGCGACGAACGGCGCACCGGCAATCACATCGCCAGCGTCCTTCTCGACGAGCAGAACCTGATGGAACGTGAATGTCGATCCCGGCTCCGGCGGCGGGCCGTCGACTTCCACGATGGCACCGGGAGTGACTTTCAGTTGACGGCCGTGGGCCTGAACGATCGCGTACACGCGTGTGACCTCGAAAATCGACTCGAACGTAGCCGGACGAGAAGCGGTCCGCCTAAACGGACACTACATCGGGCCAGGCACAACCTATCAACACTAACAGATCCGCGGGGGCAGCGGCAAGCGCCGTCGGGGCGAGAAACACCGCTACTGCAGCAGGATACGAGTGCCCTTGATCTTCTGGCTGCTGAGCGTGCTCAGGAAGCTCGGGATGAGCCGATCCATCAGCTCGAAATACGACGACAGCGCTGGGGTCGTCTGGTTGGCGGAATAGAGCACCTGCTCGGCGAACGTTTCCGAGTGCAGCGTCGTGCCCGAGCGGCCATCGATGAAGATGAAGCGGCCGTCGAGGCTGAAGCCTTTGCGTTCCTGATACGAGCGGATCGGAATGACGCGCCGACGTCCGAAGGAGTCGTAGACCTCTTGTTCGCGCTGCACCAGCTGGTTCTTCTGGAGCGGCGTGAACATGACCGTACCGGTGACGATGAGCGGCTGCTGATACTCGTCGCCGATCTTCTTCCAGTACTCGACGTTCGCAAAGACGTGCTCGAACCCTTCGAGGTCCTTCTGGTCCTTGATCGGTGCGGGCGCCGCCGCCTGACCGCTGTCGTTGGTGCGTTCCTCGGATGCGACGTCCATCAGCGGCAGGACGTCGGAGTCGATCACGCGCAGCTCCGACTTCGTACGCAGCTGGCTGCGGAGCAATCGGGTCGTCTCGAGGTTTCCATCGACATCGTCGGTGCCACCGGCGAGGAAGCCGGCGACGAGGACGCGTTGAAACGCGCCGACGTCGAGCTTCGGCCGAATCGGCGTCTCGATTTGAATCTCGTACGAGTTCGTGCAGGCCACCGCCAGCAGAACGGCGCCGAGACTACTGACCAGTCTTGCGCGTGGTGCGGTCATTGATTTCCTTGAACAACTCGTAGTTCTGCTTGATCATCGCGTTGTTCGGCTCGAGCTCCAAGGCCTTCTCGTACGCTTGGCGAGCCTTCGGGAGGTCGCCCTCGTGTTCGTAGGCGATGGCGAGGTTATTGTGCGCCGCCGCGTACGTCGGATCGCTTTTCGTCGCGCGCTCCCACCAGAAAATCGCCTCACGCCACAACGAACGTTGCGCGACCCTGATTCCGAACTCGACCTGCTTCTTCGCCTCGTCCCGCGCGTCCGCCACGAGCGGAGCCACCGCAAGCCCAACGAGCAGCGCGACTATCGGGGCGGCTAAACGCATTTGTGGTCGACCTTACCGTAATCGTTCACTATGTCACTCGCGCGCGCACCACGCAAGCGATTTGGGATGACCGAAGTGGATTTCGTCGAGCAAACCATGTACCACGGCTGTCCCGTGATTTCGCGCCTGCCCCTCATCTGCGACCACGAAAAACCGTCCACTTCTTTCGCCGGCCGTTGGTGAATCGTTGTGAATTTCGAAAGTCGATGCCTATAATTCGTGACAGGCTGGGTGCGCCTCGCGGGCGAGTCCGTCCGCGCGGGGCTCCCGGCCTTTTTATCGTCCGGGGTCGCGGTTGCCTGCAGGTTGGCGGCGTGTCGCGGCGGGTGGTGGCCCGCCTGGAGGTAGCCGATGACCCTCGACCAGGCCGTGGCCCTGTCTCTGCTGACCGATTTGTCGCGTGCGGGTCTGACCGAGCGCCTGCACAACGACGATCCCGAACTCCTCGACCGTGCCGGAACCCTGGTCGAACGTGCTGCCGACGTGCGTCGCCGGGCAGCGCGTGACGCGATCCAGGTCGTGCCCTGGAACGACCCTCGATTTCCGCTCATGCTCGGCGCCATCGCGGATGTCCCACCGGTGCTCTGGTATCAGGGGCTCCTGAGCGCACTCGACGCTCCCACTGTCGCGATCGTCGGCTCGCGGGCGGCCACGGCGGTGGCGCTCGAGACGGCTGCGTCTCTTGGGGCGGACCTCGCGGCGCGCGGCATCACCGTCGTCAGCGGTCTGGCTCGGGGTGTCGACTCGGCGGCGCATCGCGGCGCGCTCGAAACGGGCCGTACGGTCGCGGTGCTCGGGTCGGGGCTCGATCGCGTGTATCCACACGAACACGCATCGCTCGCCCGACAAGTCGCCGAGAACGGCCTCGTCGTCAGCGAGTACGCGCCCGGCACGCCACCGCTCCCGCAGTTCTTTCCGGCGCGGAACCGTATCATCAGCGGCCTGTCGCGAGCCGTGGTCGTGATCGAGGCCTCGGAGCACTCCGGGTCCTTGATTACCGCCGGCTTCGCACTCGAGCAGGGGCGCGACGTCATGGCGGTGCCCGGCAACGTGCTCAGTGGCCGCAACCGCGGCGGTCACGCTCTCATCCGTGACGGCGCAAAGATTGTCGAATGTGCCGACGATATCGTAGAGGAACTTGGGCTGGCGCGGGCGCCGACCGGCCCCGACCGCAGCGGGTCAACTCATTGTGCTTCAGCCTCTTCTTCCGATCCGGTGTTGAAGGTCATGGATGCAGGACAGGCCTACGACCTCGATGCGCTGGCGGCGGGTTGTGGCCTCGACGTCTCCCGTTTACTGCCTCGCCTGCTCGAGCTCGAATTGGCTGGACAGGTCCGTCGGGCCGAAGGCGGCCGTTTCGTCCGCCCGTCATGAACGTGCTAGTGTCACGTTTCGGAACTGCACATCAGTAAATGGCTGCCAAACCACTGGTCATCGTCGAATCGCCTGCCAAGGCCAAGATCCTCGGCCGCTTCCTCGGTAACAAATACCGGGTCGAGGCGAGCTATGGGCACATCCGCGACCTCCCCGAGTCAGCCTCGGAAGTACCCAAGGAAATCAAGGAGAAGGAGTGGGGACGTCTGGGCGTCGACGTGGACAAGGACTTCACGCCGTACTACGTCGTGCCGACCGACAAGCGGAAGCAGGTCGCGCACCTGAAAACGGCGATCAAGGACGCAAGCGAGCTGCTGCTCGCGACCGACCCCGACCGCGAAGGCGAGTCGATCAGCTGGCACTTGACGCAGGTGCTCAAGCCGAAGGTGCCCGTGCGGCGGATCGTGTTCCACGAGATCACCGAGGACGCCGTCAACGAAGCGCTCAAGAACCCGTCCGGCGTCGACGAGAACCTGGTCCGCGCGCAGGAGAGCCGCCGCATTCTCGACCGGCTCTATGGCTACACGCTGTCGCCGGTGCTCTGGAAGAAGGTGCAGACGGGCCTCAGCGCCGGCCGCGTGCAGAGCGTGGCGGTGCGTCTCATCGTCGAGCGCGAAGAAGAACGACGCGCGTTCCATGGGTCGGCGTACTGGGATCTCGAGGCGCGTCTCAAAGGGGAGGGGCGCGAGTTCATTGCGACTCTTGCGCGGCTCGGCGATCAGCGGATTGCGTCGGGCAAGGACTTCGATCCACAGACAGGTGCGTTGAAGAACCAGAGCGCCCGGCTGCTCGATGAGGCCGCGGCGATGACGCTCGTCGAGGCGATTCGCGCGAACGTGCCGTGGACGGTGACGTCGGTGGAGCAGAAGCCAGGCGTCGAGCGTCCGGCGCCGCCGTTCACCACGTCGACGCTCACGCAGGAAGCGAGCCGCAAGCTCGGGTTCTCCGCCGATCGAACGATGCAAGTGGCGCAGCGCCTCTTCCAGGGCGTCGACGTCGGCAACGACCAGATGGAAGGGCTGATCACGTATCACCGCACCGACTCGACGACCTTGTCCGACAAGGCGATCACCGAATCGGCGCGCGTGATCCGCGAGATGTTCGGTGGCGAGTACTACGACGAGCCGCGACGGTATCAGACCAAAGTCAAGAACGCGCAGGAAGCACACGAGGCGATTCGACCGACCGACTTCCGCCTCGCCCCGAGCCAGCTCGAAGGCGCGCTCGATTCGGACGCGCTCAGGATCTACGACCTCGTCTGGAAGCGGACGATGGCGTCGCAGATGGTGGATGCGCGCGTGCTGCGAACCTCGCTCGAGATTTCGGCGAACGCGCCGAACGGTGAGACGGCGGTGCTGACCGCAAGCGGCAAGGCGATCGAGTTTGCCGGGTTTAGGCGTGCGTATGTCGAGGGCAGCGACGATCCGCAGGCCGAGCTCGAAGAGCAGGAAGCGATCCTGCCGCAGTGCCAGGTCGGCGACCGGATTCATCACGATGGAACCACCCCCATCACCCTGCTCGACACCGAGCCGAAGCGTCACGAGACGACGCCGCCGGCGCGATTCACGGAAGCGGCGCTGATCAAGGAGCTGGAGCGGCTCGGTATCGGACGGCCGTCGACCTACGCCCCGACGATCGCGACGATCGTTCGTCGCGGCTACGTGTTCCGTCAGGGCAAGGCGCTCGTGCCGAGCTTTACCGCGTTCGCGGTGACCAAGCTGCTGCGCGAGCACTTCGGCGATTTCATCGAGACCGACTTCACGGCGGAAATGGAAGACGTGCTCGACGAGATCTCCCGCGGCGAGCGCGAGTGGATTGCGTTCCTGCGGCAGTTCTACTACGGTGACCGCAAGCATCGCGGGCTTCTGCCTGCCGTCGAGAAAGGTGCGGAGCGGGCCGATTACCCGGTGCTCGATCTCGGCTCCGATCCCGAGAGCGGCGAGTCGGTGCGCCTACGCATCGGGCGCTTCGGTCCGTTCGTGCAGGTCGGCGAAGGCGGTCCGGGCAAGACCGCCTCACTGCCCGAAGACGTGGCGCCCGCGGATTTCAGCGTCGAGAAGGCGCTGGAGCTGGTGCGCGCGAAGGCGGAAGGTCCGCGCACCCTCGGTGTCGACCCGGCGACGGCTCAGAACGTCTACGTGATGACCGGCCGCTATGGCGCGTACGTGCAGCTCGGCGAAACCCCGGAGCCGCCGCCCAAGACCAAGGGCAAGCGGGCGCCGGTCGAGAAACCGAAGCGCGCATCGCTTCAGGCCGGCATGACCGAATCGACGGTCACGCTCGAGGAGGCGCTCAAGCTGTTATCGCTGCCGCGCGTCGTCGGGGTCCATCCCGACGACAACGAACCGATCACGACCAACTTCGGGCGATTCGGTCCATATGTGAAGCACGGCGACGAATTCCGATCGCTCGAGTCGGAAGAGGACGTGTTCACGATTTCCTTCGATGCGGCCCTGGCGCTGCTGCGCGCGCCGAAGCAGTCGCGGCGTCGTCAGCCGGCGCAGAAGAAAGTGCTGCGCGAGCTGACGGAGAACGGCACGACGATCAAAGTGCTCGCAGGCCGCTACGGCCCGTATGTCACCGACGGCACGACGAACGCATCGGTGCCGCGCACGACGAATCCGGAGTCGCTGACGTTTGCGGAGGCGCAGGAGCTGCTCGCGGCTCGCCGCGATGCGGCGCCGACGCCGCGTCGCATCGGTGGCCGTCGTCGCGCTGCCGCCGAATCGACGGGGCGGGCTCGAGGCTCGCGGCGCAAGGCCGCCGGCGCCTGAACAACTCAGTAGAAAGTTGATCTGATCCACATCATCGGAGGAGGGCTCGCGGGCTGCGAGGCCGCCTGGCAGGCGGCCTCGCTCGACGTGCGCGTCGTGCTGCACGAGATGCGGCCGGTGCGGCCGACGACGGTTCACAAGACCGATCGTCTCAGCGAGCTCGTCTGCTCCAACTCATTTCGCGGCGACAAGCTCGATAACGCCGTCGGGCTGCTCAAGGAAGAGATGCGGCGGCTTGGTTCCTTGATCATGCGGGCGGCCGAAGCCAATCGAGTCCCGGCCGGCGCCGCGCTGGCAGTCGATCGTGAGGGCTTCTCACGCGCGGTGACCGAGGCCATTCACGGTCATCCGCTCATTACCGTCGTTCGCGAAGAAGTGCCGCGCATTCCCAGTGATGGCTCGATGTATCCGCTCATCATCGCGACCGGTCCGCTGACGTCCGATACGCTGTCGCGTGACATCGCTGCACTCGTCGGCGCCGATCACCTGTATTTCTACGACGCGATCAGTCCGATCGTCCTGGCGGAATCACTGGACATGACCAAGGTCTTTCGGGCCTCTCGGTGGGGCCGTAGCCTTCGGGGAGGGCCAGACGCTGATAGCGAACGTCGTAGAGGCGGGTCTTTACAACCGCCGTCCTTGCCCGAGGCGTCGTCAGCGACCTGTGGCATCGACGACGGTCAAGGCGACTACCTGAATTGCCCGCTCACCGAAGCCGAATACAGCCAGTTCTACGACGCGCTCGTCAGTGCCGAATCGGCGACGGTGCACGACTTCGACAAGGAGATCTTCTTCGAGGGGTGTCTACCGATCGAGGTGATGGCCCATCGCGGCCGCGACACGCTGCGCTTCGGGCCGATGAAGCCGGTCGGCCTGATCGATCCGCGCACGGGGCGCGCGCCGTACGCCGCCGTGCAACTGCGGCAGGACACGATCGCGGGCGATCACTTCAGCCTGGTGGGGTTCCAGACCCAGCTGAAATGGGGCGAGCAGGCTCGCGTGTTGTCGTTGATTCCCGGTCTCGAGCACGCCGAGTTCGTCCGTTTCGGGATGGTGCACCGCAACACCTACATCAATGGTCCGACGGTGCTGCAGCCGACGTGGCAGACACGAGCGCGGCCCGATCTGTTCTTCGCGGGGCAAATCTCCGGCGTCGAAGGCTACGTCGAGTCGGCCGCCTCCGGCTTGATCGCGGGCCGCAATGCGGCAGCCCTCGCGCGCGGCGAGGAACCGCGCGTCCCGCCTCGCACGACTGCGATCGGCTCGCTCGCGTACTATGTGTCGCACGCCGACCCGCGCCACTATCAGCCGAGCAACATCACGTTCGGCATCATGCCGCCGCCCCCTTCGATTTCGGCGTCGGGCGCGAAACGGATCAGGAAGGACGAACGCAAGACGGCGATGTCGCAGCGGGCGCTCGATGCTCTGGACGCGTGGATCGCAGACTCCGCGGTGATGACGACGCGGTGACAACCCAACTGCGCGCGTTCCTCGAGTACCTCCGACTCAATCGCAACGCGTCGGCGCACACGGTCGATGCCTACGAAAGCGACGCGACGCAGTTCCTGACGTTCGCGGCGCAGCATCACGGTACCAGCCTCGAGGCGCTCGAGCCGGCGCAGCTCCAGCTCGGGACGGTGCGGGCGTTCATGGCCGATCTCTATCGCCAAGGACAGGCGCGTGCGTCGGTCTCGCGAAAGTTGTCGGCACTGCGCGCGTTCGGACGTTACTTGCGGCGCGAGGGATGGATCGACGTCAACGCAGCGGCGCTCGCCGTGGCGCCGAAGCGTGAGCAGCGTGTGCCGGCCCATCTGTCGATGGACGAGATGACGCGGCTGCTCGAGATGCCGGACGCCTCTGATCCGCTGGGTCGGCGCGACCGCGCCATCCTCGAGCTGTTCTACGCGTCTGGACTGCGCTTGAGCGAGCTGGTCGGTCTCGACCTCGAGAACGTCAACCTGCGCGCCCGCATGGTACGCGTCCTGGGCAAAGGCGCGAAGGAGCGGATCGTGCCGTTCAACACCACGACCGAGCAGGCTCTCCGTGCATGGCTGGCCGATCGCGCCTCGTTGACGAATGCTCCTTCGACTCGCGTCGCTCGCTCAGGACACGCGCCGACCCCACAGCCGAAAACGGTGAGCCCAAAGCCGAGAGCTCAGAGCCGCGAGCCGCTGTTCGTCAACTTCCGCGGCGCCCGTCTCACCGGACGCAGCGTACAGCGCCTCGTCGCGCGCTACGTCTCAGCGTGCAGCACGCGCTTCGGCATCAGCCCGCATGCCCTGCGTCACTCGTTCGCGACGCACCTGCTGGAACGCGGCGCCGATCTGCGGGCGATTCAGGAACTGCTCGGACACGTGCAGCTGTCGACGACGCAGCGGTACACGCACGTCAACGCGGCGCAGTTGCTGGATGTGTATCGGAAGGCACATCCGCGTGCACGCCGGGAGTAACGGCGACGTACTTCAGCGCAGTGTTGCCGTCCAGTTGGTGATCACGTTGATCGGGGGCGGCGCTTCCTGCTCCTCGGCGACAACGTTGACCAGGAACCGCTGGCCATCGGCGGTGACATCGTAGACAGTGCCGACCCCGAAAGGAGGAGACGGCGTGGTTCGGCGAGTCACGTCGAACAACCGTCTCACAGCTCCGACCTGAAACGCCGGTCCGCTCCCGTTCACTTCCGCTGCCATGATCGTGTTGCCAGCCAAGTAGAACAGTTCCCTGCCGTCGCGCCGCCATCTGGGTTGATCGCCGCCGGCGGTCGACACCTGCCATTTGCCCCCTTGCGCCGCGGCGAATGGCATCACGTAAATCTCAATCCGACCGGACTCGTTGGAGCGATACACCACCCAGCGACCGTCCGGCGAGAACCGACCATCGAGCTCGTTGAACGGCGTCTGCAGCAACGCTCGCGGCTTCCGGTCCTCCGACAGTGACAACACCCACAAATCGTTCCCCATCGACGAGCTGCCTTCGCCGCTGTGGAATAGCACGAATCGGCCGTCCGCTGACCAGCTTCGGACATATTTGTTCGACCCGCTGGAGCCTTCCAGCAGTTTCCGCTCGGCGCCAGATCCATCGGCGCTCTTCTCATACAGGTCCAACGGACTCGCCCTGCCGGCGCTAAAAATAAGACTTCGGCCGTCCGGCGACCAGACGGACGACCAGTCATCCCCCGTATCGAAGGTGAAGCGTGTGCGCAGCCCGTTGCGCGTCAGGTCATAGATCCAGATGTCGCGAGTGCGACGAGAGGGATCGAGCAGGCTCGCAGCAGCGCGGGTACCGTCCGGCGAGAGCTGGATATCGGTTTGATCCGCCTTGTCACCGATCGCGCCCAACCTCTTGCCGCTGCGATCGAACCAAACGAGCTGCGAATCGGCGGCTCCCGCTGATGTGGCTCGATAGGACAGCAGCCCCGTGGTAGACGCTGATACGTTGCTCAGGGCACCGGGGATATTGACGTCGATGTTCTGCGCAACAACGATCGGATCACCAGTCACTTCCAGGCGATCGGGATCGAACGGCTGCGCCAGCAGCGTTCGGTCCCGAACGAACAGCAGGAATCGATCGGCATAAATGGCCTCGGTGTCGCTCTGCAGAAGAGGCGACACAGATCGGCTATCGAGCGAGCCGAGAAGCACTGAGCTCTTCGACGACGGACTGCCGGTCGCCACGAACAGGAAATGGCGTCCGTCCGGCAGGAACCGGGGCTGCTTGTGCGAGCCTTCGTTCCTGGCGGCATCAGGCTTCGTGATCTGAACCGGCGTGCCTCCAGCTGAAGACACCCGAAAGAGACCGGCGCCGGCGAGGTTGGACTCTCCAATGGCAAAGACGATCGTCCCATCGCGGTTCCAGGTGCCGCCGCTGGACGCGCCCGCCACCGGCGCGTCGCAGAGCACCTGCGCCGGACCGCCGGTGACATCGATTTTCTGCAGTTTGCCTGCGGCGAAAAAGGCGAGATAGCGGCTGTCGGGTGACCAGAATGCATTGCGAACATCATCCGTCCCAGCCAGGATGCGTGCGTTCGCTTCGTGAAAGCTCCTAATGGCCAGCCGCACCGTCGGACCCGTCGGGGTCGGTGCACTGCGAGGGGCGACGCGGAACGCAACGTGGTGTCCGTCCGGCGAGAGCCATTGGCCTTGTCCGGCCACAACCATGTCTTCCGGCGGCGTCACAGTAAAGCGAATTGGTGCTGCGGCCCGCGGCGGTGATTCAGAGAAGTGCAGTGCGGCAAGTGCAAGCGCTGCGACCGCTGCAATTGCGGCGGCGGTCCATGCAACACGCGGGTGTCCGGGTCGACGTGTTTGTGGTGCCTCCGCGGCGGAGAACGGTGCGGCAAGCGCCTCTTCGATTTCGAGCCGCGCGTCTGCGCTGTCCGCGAGGCGTCGTTTGTGATCCTTCTCCAGGCAGCGGCGCAGCAGCCTCTTGATGGATGCAGGTGTGTTTGTGGGCAGCGCCGTCCAGTCAGGTTCCTTTGTCAAGACAAACGCCAGCGTGTCCGCCACGTCTTCGCCCGCGAAGGCGCGTTTGCCGGTGAGCATCTCGAACAGGACCGCACCAAGGGCCCAGATGTCGGCGCGCTCACCCACCGCGCGTCCTTTCGCCTGCTCGGGGCTCATGTATGCGGCCGTGCCGAGCAACACCCCGACGCCGGTCATCAGGGCAGGTGAGGTGATTGTCGGCGACGCCGTCGCGTCGATAGTTCGCTCCGACGCCGGCTCGAGTGCCTTGGCCAACCCGAAGTCCAGTACCTTCACGGTGCCATCGGACCGCACTTTGATGTTCGCGGGCTTCAGGTCGCGATGGATTACGCGCTGCTCGTGCGCGGCCTCGAGCGCCTCCGCAATTTGCTTTGCGATCGGCAGCGCCTCGTCCACGGGTATCGCACCCTGGCCGATGCGGTCCGCGAGCGTGAGCCCCTCAACGAGCTCCATGGCAATCGCCGTCGACGTGTCCGAGCGCTCGAGGCCGTAGATCTGTGCGATGTTGGGATGGTTCAGCGCGGCGAGCGTTTTCGCCTCACGCTCGAACCGCGCGAGCCGCTCGTGGTCGTGGGCAACGCTGTCAGGCAGAATCTTGATGGCAACCTGGCGCGCTAAGTTAGTATCGAGTGCGCGATAGACCTCTCCCATTCCGCCCGCGCCTAATGGGGCAACGATCTCGAACGGGCCAAGCCGAGTGCCAGCCGTCAGGGTCAAACGGCTGCAATTATAGGGGGATGCTTAACGCAAAACGCGAAACTCAAGACTCAAAAAAGGAAACGGAGGGGATGGCCTGATGCCTTCGCCCCTCCGTTTTTGCGTTTTGCGTTTTGCGTTGAACTACGCCACCGGCGGCGCGGGCGTCGCCATGGGATTCGGGTCGTGATGCTGCAGCGCCGCACGACGTCCGCGCGGGAAATCGATGCCGAGCGTCTTGATCTTGTAGTTCATCACGCGCGGGCTGATCGACAACAGTTCGGCCGCGTCCTTCTGCACCCAGTTCGACATCTTGAGCGCTTCGATCAACGCGATCCGTTCGACTTCTTCGAGCGCGATTCCCGTCGGCGGAATCTTCACGATTGACGCGCCGTCGCGCGGCGTGCCCGACGGACCCGAATCGCCGAGCCGCAGATCGTCCACCTGGATGTGCGAGCCTTCGGCCAGCAGCACCGCCCGCTCGATCGCGTTCTCGAGCTCGCGGATGTTGCCGGGCCACTGGTAGCGCATCAACAGCTTCAGCGCTTCCGGCTCGAGCCCCTGGATCTTCTTCTTCAGCTCGCCGGCGAAGCGGCGGATGAAGAAGTTCGACAGCGCCGCGATGTCGTCCTTGCGCTCGCGCAGCGGCGGCATCTCCATCGTCACCACGTTCAACCGGTAGTAGAGGTCTTCGCGGAACTGGCCGGCTTCGACCATCGACGGCAGATCGCGGTTGGTGGCCGCAATCAACCGCACGTCGACCTTGATCGTCCGCGTGCCGCCCAGGCGCTCGAACTCGTGCTCCTGCAGCACGCGCAGGATCTTGGCCTGGGTATTCGGGCTCATGTCGCCGATTTCGTCGAGGAACAGCGTGCCGCCGTCGGCCTGCTCGAAGCGGCCGATGCGCTGCTTGTCGGCTCCGGTGAACGCGCCCTTCTCGTGGCCGAACAGCTCCGACTCGAGCAGGTTCTCCTGCAGCGCCGCGCAGTTGACCTTGATGAAATTGCGGGCCGCACGATGCGAGTTGTGGTGCACCGCGCCCGCGATCAGCTCCTTGCCGGTGCCGGTCTCACCGCGCACCAGCACGGTGGTGTTGCTCTTGGCCACCTTGCGGACAACACCGAGCACTTTCTCGAGTGCGCCGCTCGAGCCGATGATGCGGTCGAATTCGTAGATGTCGCCCTGCGCGTGACGGAGGTAGTCGATCTGGTTCTGCATCCGGCGCATCTCGAGCGCCTTCTCGATCTTGACCTCCATCTCCTCGAGCTCGAACGGCTTCTGCACGTAATCGAACGCACCCGACTTCATCGCCTCGACGGCCGTCGACACCGACCCGAAGGCGGTCATGAGGATGATGGCGCACGAGGGGTGCAGCGTCTTGGCGGTCTTGAGGACCTCCAGCCCGGTGCTGCCGCCCATCTTCAAATCGCTGACGACGACGTCGAAGAAGCCTTCGTGCAGCTTCTCGATCGCGGCGTTGCCGTTGGGCGCCTCTTCCACGTCGTGCCCCGCTTCGGCAACCGATTGCGCCAGGCCGCGCCGCAGCGAGTCGTGGTCGTCGGCGATCAAAATGCGTCCCATAATCTCTATTCCTCGTTCCCGCCGGTCACCGGCAGCGTCACTCGAATCGTCGTGCCCTGACCCGGCGAGGTCCGCAAGTCGATCCGTCCGTCATGCGCGTCGACGATCTTCCTGACGATCGCCAGGCCCAACCCCGAGCCCTGCGCCTTCGTCGTGAAGAAGGGGTCGAACACCTTTTCCGCGACGTCCGGGGCAATCCCAGGGCCGTCGTCGGTAATCTCGACGAGCACCGCCTCCCGTGCCTCGCCACCATCGTCGAGGCGCAGACGATCGGCCGAGATCGTCACGTGACCAGCGCCGCCCATGGCCTCGTAGGCATTCATCAGGAGGTTGGTGAAGACCTGCGTGATCTGATGCTGATCCGCGTTGATGTTCGGGAGTCCGTCGGCGAGCATCACGTTCACCGCAACCGCGCCGCGCCGTGCTTTGGTCTCGGCGAGCTGAATCGCGCCTTGAACGGCGTCGGCCACCGCGGTGTGCTCCACCTGCAGGCGGATCGGGCGGACGAAATCGAGCACTTCCTGCACGATGGCGTTCGCCATCTTCGCTTCGTTGATGATGTCGCTGAGGACGACCTGGGCGTCGGGCGCGTCGGGCATCTTACGCCGCAGCAGCCCTGCCATGACCTCGATGCCGGCGAGCGGGTTCTTGACCTCGTGGGCGATCACCGCAGCCATCTCACCGACGGCGGCGAGGCGGTCGCGCAGGCGCTCGCGCTCCTCGAGCTGCTCGACGCGGGTCAGGTCCTTGAAGAACATCGACGCGCCGATGACACGCCCGTCGTCATCGCGAACGAACGCCAGCGTGTAGCCGATCACTTTGTTCGACGGCTTCAACCGCATCTCGACGCGGTTGGGCAGGTGGTGCAGGTCGAACGCGCCGACGATCACGCGAACGACGTCGGGATGGTCCTTGAGCAAGCTCGAGAGCGTTTGTCCGACCGCATTGGCGACAGGAGAGACACCGAAAATCCGGTAGGCTTCGTCGTTGATCAGCGCGACGCGGCCGTCGCGCGTGATGGCGAGGACGCCATTGCGCATCCCGGACACGATGTGGCGGAAGAATGCGTCGGTATTGACGCCGTCTGTCGAGGTGTCGCGGGTTGTCCTGGCCCCGGCGCCGACCTCGTCGGTGCGGACCACTCCCGAGGCCGACGCTGGCCGGCGCGGCACCCGAGGACGCGATTTGGTCATCACACCTTGCTCCATGGAGCAGATCTCAACCCAGTCCGGAAATGGCAAAGCTCATGCCCGGACCTCAACTTCGCATCGCCGCACAAGTGCCTGATTTCACGCAGGTTCAGGTCCAGAATGCGCCTAGATGAGTTACGGAACTGTAATCTTACGACCGGTTCCGTCAGTCGGAACGGGTCATACTTACGATTCGGACGTCGCAGCGTGCTCCTGCAGGGCCTCCCACTGCGACATCAGGTCGCCGACCTCCCACATCAGCGATTGGTGGCGGTCGACCACCTGCTTCGAGGCATCGCGGTCGTCATAGAACCCCGGTGAGGCCATCGAGGCCTCGAGCTCCTTGATCTGTGTCTCCCGCTCGGCGATCCGGGTTTCGAGGTCGGCGATCCGCTTGCGGAGCGCGTCCTGTGCACGCTGTTGCTTGCGCCGCTCGGCCTCGGCGCGCTTGCGGTCTTCGCGGGATTCCTGGGCTCTAGCCTCCGGGCTCTGGGCTTTGGGCTGGCTCTGGGCTTTGGACTCTGGGCTTTGGAGTCTGGGCTTTGAGCTGGGGGCTCGGGGCTCTGGGCTGGCCTGCGTCCTCGCCCCTGGCGCCTGCTGATTCCTGATTCCTGATTCCTGATTCCTCTCCGCGTTCGCCTTGTGCCAGAGGAACTCCGTGTATCGCCCTGGGTAGACCACCGCCTCGCCGTGCCCGATCTCGATGATCTTCGTGGCGAGCCTCTCCACGAAGTAGCGATCGTGCGACACCATCACCAAGGTGCCACCGTAATCCTCGAGCGCCTCGAGCAGCACGTCCTTCGAATCGAGATCGAGGTGATTGGTCGGCTCGTCCAGCAGCAGTGTGTTTGATGGCCGCAGCAGCATTCGCGCGACGGCCAGTCGCGTACGTTCGCCGCCTGAGAGCACACTCGCCTTCTTGTAGATGTCGTCCCCCGAGAAGAGGAACCCGCCGAGGATGTTGCGAATGGCCGGCACCATGTCGTTCGGCGACCCCGACTCCAAGGTCTCGTAGACCGTCAGCGTTGGATCCAATCGGACCGCCTCGTCCTGTGCGAAGTACTCGAGGATGACTTGATGGCCGAGCGTACGCGTGCCGGCATCGGGCCCTTCTTCACCCGACAGCATGCGCATCAGCGTCGATTTGCCGGAGCCGTTGGGTCCAACCAGGGCGATGCGGTCGCCGCGCTCGATGTGCAGGTTTACGTCCCGAAAGACGTTGAGCGGGCCATACGCTTTGCGCAGGTGCTTCAGTTCCATCACCGTGCGCCCGCTCTTCGCGCAGTTGGGGAACTTGAAGTGGATGCGCTTCCGCTCGGGCGGTACTTCGATTTGGACCACCTTCTCGAGCATCTTGATCCGGCTCTGGACCTGCGCGGCCTTGGTCGCCTTGTAGCGGAATCGGTCGATGAAAAGCTTCACGCGCGCGATCTCTTCGTCCTGCTCGCGTTTGGCTTGCCGCAACGCCTCGAGCATCGCGTCGCGCTGCTCGACGTACTTGCTGTAGTTGCCGACGTAGTCGGTCAGCTTGCGCAGGTGCACGTCGGTAATCCTCGTGACGACGGCGTCGAGGAAGTAGCGATCGTGCGACACGAGAATTACGGCGTACGGATAGGCGTGCAGATACTCCTCGAGCCAGTTGCGCGCTTCGAGATCGAGGTGGTTCGTCGGTTCGTCGAGCAGCAGCAGGTTGGGCCGGCCGAGCAGCAGCTTGGCCAGGGCGATCCGCATCTGCCAGCCGCCTGAAAACGTTTCGCACGGACGCGTCGCGTCCTCAGGACTGAAGCCGAGGCCGCGCAGGACCGTCGAGATCCGCAGGTCCATGCTGTAGCCCTCGTTGAGGCGGAAGCGGTCCTGCAGCTCGGCGTAGCGAGCGAGCATCGCGTCGTGCTCGTGCACCGGCACCGACGCATCCCCGAGGCGATGCTCGATGTCGTGCATCTCCGCCTTGATGTCGAGCAGCGGCTGGAAGGCACTGCTCGCCTCTTCGAACACCGTCCGCCCCGAATGGGTCAGACCGTCCTGCGGCAGATAGCCAATCGTGAGCGCGGCAGGACGGACCACCGCGCCTGAGTCGAGATCCTCGAAGCCAGCGAGGATCTTCAGCAGCGTTGTCTTACCGGCGCCGTTCGGGCCGCACAGGCCGACACGATCCCCGTCGTCAATCTGCCAGGTGACGTGATCGAAGAGTGTCCGGTCGCCGAAGGTCTTGGTGAGCTCAGTGAGTTGAATCACGCCGCAGGAACGCTCAGCGCTCGAGCCACGACGGCCATCACGTCCGCGGCCCGAAACGGCTTCACGAGATAGCCGCCGACGCCCAGGTTGACTGCCTCGATGGCGCTCGATTCGGAGGAGTAGCTGGTTGGGCCGCTGTTGCCCGCTGCGTTTCGAGCCAGGCCTCGATGTCCCCGCGTCGAAACCGCCACTGCCGCCCGACCCGGATGGCCGGGATATTCCGCCGCCGAATCAGCCGGTAAACCGTCCGGAGGTTCACCTGAAGGTATTCGAGGACCTCCTCCGTGGTCATGAACTGGTCGTGGTCGGCGAGCTTCGTCTTCACAATTCAGCGCGGTGCCGCATGAGGGCACCTTCCTCATACTGTATCATCGGCACCAGCCTAACGCCCTTTATTCAAAAGACTTAGGCAGGAGCGTCGCGGCACGGCCGGGGCGTCGGAAACGCAAGCGGTCCACTATGATGGGGATGACGGCCATGTCACAGCGGTCGCCGTCTTAATGGGCAGAACGAGAACGGACCTCAGTCCTCGAATGACGGCCACCGATGAGGAGCTGGTCGCCCGCTCGCAAGGCGGCGACCTCGAGAGCTTCAACGAGCTCATCGTCCGATGGGAACGGCCGATTTATGCGCTGGCTTACCGGGTGATTGGACGCGAAGAGGACGCCCGGGACGTTTGCCAGGATACGTTCCTCCGCGCCTATCGGGCGCTGCCGGGATTCAAGGGACAGGCGAAGTTTTCTTCGTGGCTGTATCGGATCGCGCTCAATCTGTGTCGCGATTGGATCCGGCGTCAGCGGCGCGCGCCCGTGTCGCAGATGCCGGAGGACATCGACGCCACGGAGCTCGCGGCAGCGACGGAGCCGACCGAATCGATCGAAGATCTCGTCGCGCGGCGCGAGCTGAGCGCGATCGTGGAGCAGGCGATGGCCGGACTCAGCGAGGAACAGCGTACGGCGATCATCCTGAAGGAGTATCACGGGATGACGTTTCAGGAGATTGCGGATCTGCAGGGGTGTCCATTGAGCACGGTCAAGACGCGCCTGTATCAGGGGCTCTCGCAGCTGCGTCGTCAGCTCGAACGTCAAGGGCAGATGGTGCCCGAGGTGGTGAAGCGGGTATGAGTGACACGTTCGCATGTTTGGATCCCGGCGCGCTCGTCTCGTATCTCTACGACGAATGCGCTGCTGATGAACGCGAGGCGATCGCCAGACACCTCGCGCTCTGTGTCGCCTGCGCGAGTGAAGTCGAAGGGCTGCGCTCGACGCGTCAGGCGATTGCCACGTGGGCGCCGCCCGCCGTTGATCTGGGCTTGCAGATCACTCGGAAGGATCAGGCGGAGGTTCCCACGTTGCCGGGTGCGGTGCTCGCGTTCAAGCGGCCGGCACAGGAGCCGGCGGCGCGCGCGCTGCCATGGTGGAAGGCACCGCTTCCGGCGTGGGCGCAGGTCGCGGCAGCGGTGCTGATCTTCGGCGCCGGACTTTCTGTCGGATTGTTGCGGCCCGACGCGCGCTCCTCCCAGGCGCCGGCGCCTCAGGCGGCAGTGCAGCCGACGACGCCTGTTGTCGCTGGACCATCGAAAGCGGATCTGGTGCAACTCGAACAGACGCTGCGCGGCGAGATGGCGCAGTTGGCTCGGACCAACGTGGCGGCCCCAGCACCGACGCCAGTGGCTGCGCGCTCGGGCGACGACGCGATCATGCAGCGCGTGCAGGCCTTGATTACACAGAGCGAGGAGCGCCAGCGGATCGAGTTCACCGAGCGCAGCGTGCGGCAGGCCAGTGCGTACGAGGCGCAGCGACGCGCCGATTTCGAATCCGTGCGGGCGACGTTCGGGCAGACCGGCGCCGAGGTGCGGCAGCAGCGACAGGCGATTGACGAGATCAATCGCTATTTGGTGCGTGTCAACCAGCAACGGTAGGGATCACATCCAAGGTGGCAGGTGAGTGGTTATGAAAGGTTGGATTTCAGGAGTCGCGGTGGTGCTGCTGGCCGTAACGCCGGCGTACGCCCAGCAGCAACAGACCGAGGCGGACCAGGCCAAGGCGCGTCAGCGAATCTCGACGATGGAAGGTGTGCTCGAGCGGGCGGTGACTAATGGCGCCGACAACATGCTGCGGCAAATCAAGGCGGTGACCTCCGATCCGCCGGTGTTGACGGGCCAGCCCGAGGTGCGGGGGTTCCGCCTCGACGGGTACGGTGTGTTCTTCGATGTGGAAGTGCCGCAGCTGCTGTTGCCGGTGACGTGGCCGCTGCGTCAGTTGTATCGCGACAACACCAATCGCGTCGTCGACGATCTGCGCGCGCTGATGGTCAGCCTCAATCCGCCGCAGCGCGAACAAGTGGCGCAGCTGGTGCAGCGGCTCCAGCTGCAGGCGCCCCAGTCGATCGCGGGTCAGGGGCCGAGCGCGCAGACGCCGCGCCTGGCTGATCCGGCGATCGACGATCCCGAGGCGCGCTACACGGTAGAGGTGAAGGCCGCACTCGTCGACGCCATGATCGAGAACAGCCAGGCACTGGCGATCGGTCTGGATGAGTGGCTCACCGTCGCCGCGCGCGACAACGTGCAAGTGGACCCGCTCATTCGCGGCGACCGCGCGGAGTTCAGCACCATAATCTTCCGCGTGAGGGGGAGCGACCTCAGCGCGTTCCGCGCCGGACGAATCACGATCGACGACGTGCGGAAGAAAGTCGAAGTGCGGGAGTACTGAACTCTGCGAGTTCCGAAGTTCTCGAGTTCCGGAGTTCTCGAGTTCCGGAGTTCCTGAGTTCCCCGAGTTCGGGCTTCCGATTCGTTGTTCCGGTCGAACTCGGGAACTTAGGAACTCTGGAACGCTGGAACTCGGAACAGTCAGCAAGCTACGGTGTCTGATCCACTGTGGCTGTGTACAATTCCCGCATGATGGCGCGGTTTGGCGTTTGTCTCCTGGCGGCTGTCCTCGTCGCCGGATGCCGCTCGCGTGAAGTCGAGAAGGACCTTCGGATCACCGAGGTGCACACCGGCTGGTATGACGTCGGGATTGTCGACGGCAAGAACAAGCTCGTACCCAGCATTGCGCTCAGGCTCAAGAACGTCTCCTCGGAGCCGATCTCGCGCGTGCAGATCAACGCCGTGTTCAGACAGGTGGGCGAGGACGCATCCTGGGGCGCGCCGTTCGTGCGTGGCATCGGCCCGGAGGGACTCCCGCCGGGCGCGACCGGGGAACTGATCGTGTTGCGCAACGATCGCGGCTACACCGGGACCGAATCCCGCCTGCAGATGCTGCAGAACAGCCACTTCGTCGACGCACGCGTGCAGGTGTTCGGCAAGCACGGCTCGCGCACGTGGGTGAAGATGGGCGAGTACCAGATCGACCGCCAGTTGCTGACGGAGTAGGCGATCGCCGGTCGACTCCATATAATCCCCGGTCGTGTCGACTACCACGACTGAAC
>DASRJR010000128.1:0-11532 GCA_035649395.1 Vicinamibacterales bacterium | reverse complement strand
CTCCTGCTCCCCGAGTCCGCCGGATGTCGTGAACGCGACTTCCTCCGAGTTGCCGACGTCGACCGAATAGCCGGGCGGCTGATTGCCGCCGGGAGGATTGCCGACATTGAGCCCATCGACCGTCATGCGGCCTTCGTTGTTACGGCCGCCGTGGATCGGAAACTGCGTCGTCGCCGTGCCCGTGGCAACGTCATTGGTGTTGGTCACGACGCCCGGGATCGCCCCAACGAGCGCGTTGTAACTCCGCACGGTCGGAATCGACTTGAGCAGGTCGCTGCTCATCGTGAGCTGCCGGCGGGCGCTCTGCGTGTCGACGATGGGCGACTCGCCCGTGACGGTAATCGTCTCCTGCAGCGCGCCGGGGCGAAGCTCGGCGTTGACCGTCGCCGTGAACGATCCGGTGAGCTCGATGCCTTCACGCTGAAAGGCGCTGAAGCCGGTCAAGGTGAACGTCACCTTGTAGGTACCAGGGCGCAGATCTTCGATGCGGTACTGTCCGGTGCCGTCGCTCACGGCGGCCCGGACCTTTTCGATCAACGCGGGACTGCTCGCTTCCACGGTAACGCCCGGAAGGACCGCCCCAGAGACATCCTTGACGGTGCCGGCGATGACCGCCTGGGCCGCTGCGACCGACGGAAGAAGGGTGATCCACACCAGGATTGCCAGGGTCGTGACGGGTGAGCGCATGTGCCACCTCTCAGTGGTTGGTTGCCCCGCGATCGACTAGAGAGGCGGTCACGCTACTCCCAGTGGCTGGGTCGGATCAAGACAAACCCGTATCCCTTCTCCTGACATGCATGGAGTAGGTGAAAAGTTCGGATCGCGAAACGGCTAGTCGTTGTTGTTCGCTAAGGCTGAGGCTTATAGGTGACGAACTTCGTCTGAAGGAGCACACCGGCTTGCCCATCGAGCGGCGTGTCACCCGAAGCAAACCCGCGGGCATCGCAGCCTCTCTCGCGGAGGCGGAGCCGAAGGCGGAAGCTACCAACTGAATTCCGCGCTGAATCGCGCCAACCGGCCCGTCAGGATCGAGTTCGGCTGGAGCCACGGCCCACCCGGAGTGAAGCTGTTGTTGTAAGTGAGGACCGGATTCGCGTTCAACACGTTATAGAGATCGACCGCGACCATCGAACGCCTGGTGCCGAACCTGAAGTTCTTGGCCAGGCGCAGATCGAGCTCATTGATCCGGTCGCCGTACAACGATCCCGGCGTGATCAGATTGATGGTGACGTTCGTGACGTTCCCGGACGGCGCCCGGCCCAAGGCTTGCGCAACCGTCGCCGCCGGCGCCGCCCAGTTGGCCGCGAGCAGTGCCCCAGGCTTACTCTGGAACACGGCGCTGATCAGCGCACCGACCTTGGGAACCGTGTACGTCCCGACGCCGCGGAATTGTGTCAGCCAGCCATACGCCACATGGCAATACGGGCTGGTCGTGCTGACCGTGGATCCGATGAGGCCGGCGCCGATGACGACGTTCACCTCAGGCAAGTTGGCTCGCACGTCGCACGCGTCCGCCACGTTCTGGCCAGTGCTCGTCCCGCCCTGAAACCTGACGTCGCTCGCCCGCAGGCTGACGGTGAAGTCGAACCCGTTGAAATACTGATACTGTTTGCCGTACTTGTCGCCTAGCGTGGCCAGGTTGTCGACTTGTCCAGACTTCGCCGGAACGACATCGTACAGTCCTGAGATCGTGTAGCCGCCGCCGCCCGGTAAGCGGGCATCCTGCGGCGCGGTGATGCTATACGGTGTCAGGTCGCTTGGCGACAACAGCAGGTTGTCGTTCAGCGTGAACCCATCGAACGAACGACGATAGTACCCGACCTCGATCGACATCGTCGTCAACAGCTGTTGCTGCACTGACAGGCCGAAGCTCCAGTCGCCTGCGCGCACGCCCCATCCGCTCAGCACGTCGGGATCGTAGTTGCCCGCCAACACCGGCTGACCGAAGCGAACGTTCGAGATCTGCCCGCAAAAGTCGGGGCCCCCTCCGCCGTAGACCGCCGCAGGATTGCCGTTCGGCAGCGGATTCGACAGGTCGCAGTCCGGAACGAAATCGGCGTTCGCATCAATCCAGGTGCGCGTCACGCCTGGAGGACCGAACGGTCCCGTCGATGTCGGGATGCGGAGCGTCGGATTCGTGTTGGCGTAGTTGAGCTGTATGCCGACGCCATCCAGATACCGTCCCAGATTCATCTTGACTGCGGTCTTGCCGTTGCCGAAGACGTCATAGGCCGCGCCGAACCGCGGCGTGATGTCCTTGTATTTGTCGATGCCCTTGGTCTCAGGGAAGTGATACGCCACCGGCAGGAATCGGTCGGGACCGATGTTCTGCTCGGGGAACCAGCTGCCGGCGATGTCGAAGCGCACGGCGCCCTGCAACGTCAGCCGGCCCATCGTCCACTGTTCCTGCGCGAACACGGCGTCCCATCCGGCGCGCGCGTTGTTGATCCACGGCGAGATCGTCTGCGTGAGCTGATTCGGCACGCCGTTGCTGACCCGATACCAGAGATCGGTGCTGTTGGTGGACCACGTCCGGTCGTCGGTCATCAGCGTGTGCTGATATCCGATCTTCATGCTCGACCGGCCGGTGATGTACGCGACGTTCGCCTTCCAGATGTACGAACCGGTGCGGTTGTCGCCCCAGTCCTGCGATCGGTACACGATGCCGGGCCTGTTGCCGTTCGCGACACAGCCCGATTGCCGCGGATCGGCATTCACCGCGCACTGTTCGGTGACCTTGATCAGATCGTGGGTCGGGTTGGGATCGCGTTCGAAATTGCCGTACCCGTAATAGGTGCCGCCGAATCCGGCGTCGAGGAGCAGCTTGTTGGTCAGCGGCGAGGACCACGTCACCTGCGGGACGCGGAGCGGCAGAAATGCACCCGGACCGTTCGCCTCGGGCGACACCACGGGCGGCGTCGTAATACCGATCGTGTTGCCCTCGCACTTGCGGCAGACCCACTGCTCGTCCCAGAACGCACTGATCTTGTTGCGCGACGTCGCCTGCCACGTGAAGCGTCCGCTGATGTTCTCCCACGTGCGATCGGAGAAGCCGGGCTGGCTTTGGACGGGCGCGTAGAGCCACTTCGTCGGGTCGCCCGCATTCGCGTTGTAGAACTGGTTCGCGTTGACGCGGGTGCTGCCCTGGGTTCTCGCGGTGATGAAGTACCAGAGACGATCTCTCGCGATCGGGCCGCCGATCGAGGCATTGAGGTCGTAGACCTTCGACAGCGGCGTCGGCGCGGAGACGCCGGTCCCGGCGGAATTGTCGGCCTGCAGCTTCTCGCCGCTGCCACTATAGAAGACGGAGCCATGCAGACTGTTACCGCCGGTCTTCGGGACGATGTTCATCACCATCCCACCGGTCTCTTGCTCACCGAGCCCGCCGGACGTCGTGAACGCGACCTCCTCTGAGTTGCCGACATCGACGGAATAAGGGGGCGGCTGATTGCCACCGGGAGGATTGCCGACGTTGAGACCATCGACCGTCATGCGGCCTTCGTTAATGCGGCCGCCGTGGATCGGGAACTGCGTGGTCCCCGCTCCGGTGGCGACGTCGTTTGTACTCGTGACAACCCCCGGGATCGCACCGACCAGCGCGTTGTAACTCCGGACAGTCGGAATCGTCTTGAGCAGCTCGCTGCTCATCGTCAGCTGTCGGCGGGCGCTCTGCGTGTCCACGATAGGCGACTCGCCCGTGACTGTGATCGTCTCTTGCAGTGCGCCGGGGCGAAGCTCGGCGTTGACCGTCGCCGTGAACGAGCCGGTGAGCTCGATGCCTTCACGCTGAAAGGCGCTGAAGCCGGTCAGTGTGAACGTCACCTTGTAGCTACCCGGGCGCAGATCTTCGATACGGTACTGTCCGGCGCCGTCGCTTACAGCGGAACGGACTTTCTCGATCAGCGCGGGACTGCTCGCTTCAACGCTAACGCCTGGGAGTACTGCCCCTGAGACATCCTTGACCGTGCCGGCAATGACTGCCTGGGCCGCTGCGACCGCCGGAAGAAGGGTGATCCACACCAGGATTGCCACGGTCGCGACGGGTGAGCGCATGCGCCACCTCTCAGTGGTTGGTTGCCCCGCGATCGATTGAAAGGCGGTCACCCTACTCCCAGCGGCAAGGTCGGATCAAGACAAACTGAGACACGCTACTCCAGGCTTGCCGGGAGCGGGCGGAACCTCGAGTGGGAACTCGTACGATTAAGGCTGAGGCTTATATGTGACGAACTTGGTCTGACTGAGCGCGCCAGCCTGACCGTCGAGCGCCGTATCACCGGATGGGAACCCGCCGACCTTGAGCATGTGGGCAACGATGTCGGCGGTCTGGGCACGAGAGAGCGATCCAGGCTTGTTCTGCGGCATCGAGATCCGGATCCGATCGAGGAGATCGCCGAGGGGGACGCCCTCCCAATTCGAGTTGAACATGTCGCCCGTCAGCGCAGGCGCCGACTCGACGCCGCCCAACCCGTCACCGTGACACTGCGCGCACTGCTCGACGTAGAGCTTCTCGCCGCGCGCCGCCTGCTCGTTTGTGTAGATGCCGCTCCACGTCGTTCGCGGCTGCTGCGCGAAGGCCGTGAGCATGAAGAGGGCGGCGATGGCACTGGCAGAGAGCAACAGCTTCACGTTCACCATATTAGTCGAAGCGACATTTTCGGGTGGCTCGAGCGCTCTCATCACATCGAGGAGCGCGGAGTCCGCGCAACCGACGTGCGCTGGGCCTTCGGCGATTCGAGTGCGCTCGTCAACAGCGGGATCATCCTCTGAGTGAATCTGAGGCGACCGCGCTCGGCGAGATGGTAGCGGTCGTGATCGAAATCAGCCGACACGAGCTCATCGTCTGCCAGCGGCGTAATCACCGGAATCCCGAGATCCTGCCCCGCGGTCGAGAGCACAGCCGACGCATCCACTGACGTCGGCGGCATCGACAGGAACACCAATCGGGAGTCCGCCGACATCACGACGTCCTGTGTCGCGCGCAGGCGCTCCTTCCCTGTAGAAGACAAGGTTGCCAAGTCAAGTGCGGGTAAACCCCCTCGCGTGATCAGCTGCGTGAGGGAGGGGAGCGTCGGGAACATTCGTGCGAGGAGGTTCTTGCGGATCTCTTTGCGAAGAGCGTAGAACGCGCTCGTATTTGCAAAGAACAGGTCGCTGGTTTGCGTTGGGTTGAGCCCGAGCGTGCGACTGACCTCATAGAGGTCGGCAGGGTGCAGCAGGAAATTACCGAAGAATTCGGTATTCACTCCGCTCGCGACGAGGTGACGGGGCTCGAAGCAGAGCACAATCGCCTGAGGTCGCGATCCGGATGCCAGCAGTCGCCGCAGGCCGAAGTGCCAGTCGTAATACGTCGTCTGCTCGATGGCGAATCGCGTTGCCTGCCAGCGCCGCGGCTGCAGCGCCTTGTTCAGCTCGCTCATGTCGACGTCGGCCATCACGAGCGAATTGCCTACGAGGAGGACCTGTCGAGGACCGTCCGGCGATCGCTGCATCTGCTCGGCGTTGTTTGCCTCCTGATGAACTCGGCTGAGGCCGTTGCTCAGGCGATAGACGAACAAACGGGTGCCCCATTCGAGCGTCGCGGCAAATGCCGTGACGCCAAGGATCAGGACGATGGCGGCGAGTCGCGCCCGAGAGGGCGGCGCGACCTGATCAGACTGATCAGAACTGGAAGTAGATGAAAGCATTTGCCGAGCTCCCGGCGAAGAGGAATGTGCCAATGACCAGTGACATCGCCGCCGCGACGCGCCAGGAATGACGCAGGCGCTCGCCGACGTACTCTTCCTCTCGGGTTTCGTTGAACAGATCCACAACGAAGAGCGGGATCGAGAACGTCGCCAGAAAGATCAACGCCGTTCCGTACTCGGGTCTCCAGGTGACGTTCGTCATCCCGCCAAGGAACCGCACCGCTTCAGCAATGGAAGGGGCGCGGAAGAACACCCACGACACACACACGAGATGAAACGTCACAATCCGCGTGAGCCACGCCCCCGGAGACCACAGTGCGCCGCCGTTCGTCTGTGAACGTGCGTGCGGTTCCTCTATGCCCAACACACGGCGTCCGACTCGCTCGATGCTCAACCCGATTCCGTGAATGGCACCCCAAATCACGAACGTCCAGTTCGCGCCGTGCCAGAGACCGCCGATCAGCATGGTGAGCATGAGATTTCGATACGTGCGTCGCTCACCGTCCCGGTTGCCGCCGAGCGGGATGTAGAGATAGTCCCGCAGCCAGGTGCTCAGGCTGATGTGCCATCGTCGCCAGAAGTCCTGCAAGCCTGTCGCGAGGTAAGGTTGGCGGAAGTTCACCATGAAGTGAAATCCCAACAGCTGGGCGGACCCGCGAGCGATGTCGCTGTATCCACTGAAGTCGCCGTAGATCTGCCACGCGAACGCGTAGGTGCCAATCGCCAGCACCGCGAGATTTGGCTCTCCAAGCTGTCCGCCGAACGCGGCGTTCGCGAGCAGGCTGCAGTTGTCGGCGATCACGCATTTCCGGAACAGGCCGGACGCAATGAGCAGCAACCCGCTGAAGAACCGATCGGCATCCAAGAATCGGGGGGCCTGAACTTGCGGCAGCAGATGCGAGGGTCTCTGAATCGGGCCTGCGATGAGGTGAGGAAACAACGATATGAACAGCGCGTAGTCGACGATCGAATCCGCAGGTTTGAGGCGGCCGTGGTAGACATCGACGATGTACGCAAGCGCCTGAAACGTGTAGAACGATATCCCCGGCGGCAACAGAATCTGCAACGTCGTGGTGGAGATGGGCACACCGAAGGCGTTCGACAGGTTCGCGAAGGAATCGACGAAGAAGTTGAAGTACTTGAAGAAGCCGAGGAATACGAGATTGATCGTGATCGAGAGCGTCAGCGCCGCTCTTCGACGCGTCACGTCTGTTGAGCGCGCGATAAACTGAGCGCACCAGAAGTCGACGACCGTGGAAATCGCGATCAGGCTGAGAAAACGCCAGTCCCACCATCCGTAAAAGAAATAACTGGCGACGAGCAGAAAGGCGTTCTGTCTCCTCCATCGAAGCCGCCAGTACAGTGCGACGACCAGAGGCAGGAAGACAAAATACGCAAGCGTATCGAACAGCATCGGTGGCTCCCGGAACCCCCATCCTGCGGATTCCGAATCGGCCGCTGAGGCCTGACTTCGGGCGATTGTGGCATACGCGGCAGCGTCGTTTTGATCAGGTAAACACCCCTCCGCTCATCTCAGCAGGAGCATCACGACGAGCGCCACCGCCATCGCACCGAGGGCGCCGCCGGCAGCCGCGCGAAACCGGCCGCGACCGACGACCGTGGCGACCACCATCTTCAATAACGTGTTCGAGAGCACGCCGCTCACCAAGGCCACGGTCGTCGTCTGCAGATCGCCCATGTCACTGCGGCGCGCCAGTGAGAGCGTGAGTGCATCGAGATCGGTCAGCCCGACGAACGCCGACGTCGCGACGAGTGCGCCGGTTCCCCATCGCTGTTGCACCGCTGCGGTCACGAACAACACGACTTGAAAGAGCGCCGCCATCTGCAGCGCACCCGCCAGGCGCAGCGGCGAGTCGGGCGTCTCGATCTCGCCGGCCGGCGCGTTGGTGCGCCACGCCGCCACGGTCATCAGGGCGCCGACCACGAACGCCGCGGCGAGGTACGGGACGAGCGCACGCGCGAGCGGCGGGTTGAGTACCGCGCTCGCGACCGTGACCCGGAGCAGCATGATCGTGCAGGCGCCGACTACTCCAGCGGCGAGCGCGACCCGAGGCGCGTCGCGTTCGCGGCTCTCGCGCGCAAACGTCAACGTCACGGACGTCGACGACACGATGCCGCCGAGCAGACCCGACAGAATGACTCCTTGCGACGGCCCGACGACGCGACGCAGGATCCAGCCGAGAAAGCTGAGGCCCGAGAAGAAGAGCACGAGCGCCCACAGCTCGCGCGGCTTGACGGCGTCGAACGGGCCATAGGGCCCTGGCGGCAGCAGCGGCAGGATGACGCACGCCATCGCCGCGAAGCGGACGCTGGCGCGAAGCGCCTCGTCGTCGATGCGCGCGACCAGCGCGTGCAGCCGCGTCTTCTCGATCAGCAGCAGCGCCGTCGCCGTGATCAACGCGCTGCCGGCGACGAACTGACCGGCGCCCGACAACGTGCCGGCGCCGAGCACAACGATCGCGGCGACTTCGGTGGTGGCGTCGACGTCCGTCTTGCTGGCGGCGAAGTAGCCGACCACGACGAGCGCAGCGGCGGCCGCGAGCAGGACCACGGCCAGCGGCAACAGGCCCGTCGTCGTCCACCAACCAGCTACGCCCGCGAGCGCTCCGAGGAGGGTGAACGTTCTGATCCCGCCGAAGCGCGCACTCGGTCCGGTCGCATGACCTGACCACTCGCGCTCGAATCCGATCGCGGCGCCGCCAAGCGTCGCCACTAACACCCCGGTCGCCTCGCTCACGTTCACGGTGCGTCGACCGTCAGCTGCGCCCGACGATCGTGAGGATGTCAGCGGCGGGGCGCGCGCCCGCCTCACGCGAGACCGGCTTGCCCTGGCGAAAGACCATCAGCGTCGGGATCGACTTGATCACATAACGCTCGGCCAGCGCCGGCACTGCTTCGGTATCGACCTTCGCGACGACCGCGGATCCCGCGAGCGTCTGCGCGACCCGCTCCAACTCGGGCGCCATCATCCGGCACGGGCCGCACCACGGCGCCCAGAAATCGACGACCACCGGCAGCGGCGACTGCGCCAGCAGCGCATCGAACGCGTGAATCGTCGGCACGTCCACCGGCGCCGCCGGCTTCGGCAGGATCGTCTTGCAGTGGCCGCAGCGGATGACGCGATCGAGATTGGCGTACGCCTGACGATTGGTCGTGCCGCACGAAGCGCAGCGCAGCAGCACACCGCGGGCGTCGGAAGGCAGGGGCATTAGGGTCAGTGTACTGATATCTGCAGTTCAGAGTTCATGGTTCACGGTTCACGGTTCAGAGTTCTGGGTTCAGAGTTCAGAGTTCGGGGTTCAGAGTTCGGGGTTCAGAGCGGTTTAGAGTTCGCTCAAGCCGACGAAGCGCGAGCCCCGAACCCTGAACCCTTGAACCCTTGAACCCTTGAACGGAGAACGCGGAACGCTGAACCGTGAACCGTGAACCGTGAACTCTGAAGAGTTGTTTTCGGTATGATCCGGCCTTGCTGCCCACACCTGCGCAGCGTTCAGAAGGGTGCCATCGACCATGAGTACCCCGATACCCTCGACCGTGCCCACATCTGACGTGGCGCACGACGTGGCGACCACCGCACGGCCGCGGCAGGGCCTTCGTGAGCTGAAGTCCCGACCCACCGTTGTCGATCGCTGGCTGGCCGCGCGCATTCAGGCCATCGTCCATCCGGCGCAGATCCGTCTGGAGCTCTGGGACCGCTCGTCCGCATATGCCGGTTCCGACCCGCCGATCGGTGATTTGGTCGTACACGATCGGTCGACGCTCATCGGTCTGATCCTCAATCCGGATCTGTACTTCGGCGAAGCCTACATGGCCGGACGGCTCGACGTCCGCGGTCCACTTGCGGTGATCACGGCCGCGTTGACACGACTGACTCCGCTCGAGCCGACATGGCTCGATCGTCTGGCCGGGCTGCTCTCCTCGGCCAATTCGCTGTCGCGCTCGCGGCGGAACGTGCGTCACCACTACGACCTCGGCAACGCGTTCTACGAGCGGTGGCTCGATCGACGGATGGTCTACACCTGCGCCTACTTCGCCCGCGAAGAAATGACGCTGGACGAAGCCCAGCACGCCAAACTCGATCTGGTGTGCCGGAAGCTGCGATTGCGTCCGGGCGAGTCGGTGGTCGAGGCCGGCTGTGGGTGGGGCTCGCTCGCGCTGCACATGGCGCGCCACTATGGCGTGCGTGTGACAGCCTTCAACATCTCGCGCGAGCAGATCGCCTACGCGCGGCGGCGCGCGGCGCGCGAGGGGCTGACCGATCGCATCGAGTTCATCGACGACGATTATCGAAACGTATCGGGACGGTTCGATGCCTTCGTCTCGGTCGGCATGCTCGAACACGTCGGCCGCCGCAACCTCGCCGCGGTGTCCGAGGTGCTGCGCCGGACGCTGCGCCGCGACGGCGGACGCGGACTCCTCCACTTCATCGGCCGCGACGTGACGCGTCCGCTGAACGCGTGGATTCGCCGGCGCATTTTCCCGGGCGCCTACACGCCAACGCTGGCCGAGCTCACCACACGCATCCTGTCGCCAGCGGGCATGTCAGTCATCGACGTCGAGAACCTGCGTCTGCACTACGCGCGTACGCTCGCGGCCTGGGGCGATCGCTTCGCCGACGCCGCCGATTACGTGCGCGAGATGTATGGCGACGAGTTCCATCGCGCCTGGCAGCTGTACCTGGCCGGCTCTGAAGCGGCGTTCACGACCGGCTGGCTGCAGTTGTTTCAGGTGGTGTTCACGCCACGCGAGTCGGAACCGCCCTCGTGGACCCGATTGGACCCCTTCGACTCGGCCTCCGACTTTGCCAAGGCAAAGTCGGAGGCCTCGCTCAGGGCTGGCGCCTTCCCCGCATGATTCGCTGCGATGCGCTCGTCGTCGGCGGCGGTCCCGGCGGATCGACCTGTGCGCGGTTGCTGCGGCAGGCGGGCTGGGATGTCGTCGTCGTCGATCGCGCTCGCTTTCCGCGCGACAAGGTGTGCGCCGGCTGGCTCACGCCCGGCGTGTTTCCGATGCTCGACCTCGAGCCGGCGGAATATCGTGCCGTCGGGCTGACGCTGCAGGAGATCAGGGCATTCCGCACCAGCATCATCGGTGCCGCGCCAGTCGAGACGCGCTACGAGCACGTCGCCAGCTACGCGATCCGGCGCTGCGAGTTCGACGACTTCCTGCTCCGCCGCGCGAGCGTGCGGGTACTCGACGGCACACCGGCCGCGACGCTGCGGCGCGAGCGCGACCGGTGGATCGTCAACGACGCCATCGAGGCAGGTGTCGTCGTCGGCGCGGGTGGGCACTTCTGTCCCGTCGCACGTCATCTGCGCGGCGGTGCCGACACGTTTCAACCCGTCGTCGCAAAGGAAGCCGAGTTCCGTCTCGACGGCCGCCGCGCCGCGACTGCCGGCAGCACACCCGAGCTGTTCTTCTGCCGCGATCTCGAGGGCTACGGCTGGTGTGTGCGCAAGGGCGACTATCTCAACGTCGGGATCGGCCGCCGCACCAGCGACGACTTCAACAGCCACGTGCACGACTTCATGACGTTCCTCGAACGGACGCAGACGCTCGCACCGGCGTCAGACGTGAAGTGGCGAGGACACGCGTACCTCGCCGCGGGCGCCGGCGTGCGTCCGCTGGTCGGAGACGGAATGCTGCTGGTCGGTGATGCCGCGGGACTCGCGTACGCGGAGAGCGGCGAGGGTATTGGTCCGGCGATCGAATCGGGACGTTTGGCGGCCGAGACGCTGATCGCGCTGAACGGAAAACACAGCGCTGCCGATCTGCAGCCGTATGCGCAGGCGCTGATGCGGCGACATCCACGGCTGCGGCCGACGCC
>DASRJR010000127.1:0-8564 GCA_035649395.1 Vicinamibacterales bacterium | reverse complement strand
CCCCCACGTTACCCTTATGGATGTGCTCGTAATCGATGTGGGCGGTTCGAACGTGAAGCTGTGCTTGAGCCCGGACATCGAGAACGCGCGGAGATTCCAGTCCGGCACGCTTCTCACTCCGGAGTCGCTCGTCGAGCGGGTCCTGGCGCTGACGCGTGACTGGCACTACGACGTGATCTCGATCGGCTTTCCGGGTGTCACCGATCGCAATCAGCCCGAGGCGGAGCCAGGCAAACTCGGCGGCGGCTGGGTCGGATTCGACTTCGAGCGCGCCTTCGGAAAACGGGTTCGGCTGGTCAACGATGCCGTGTTGCAGGCACTTGGCGCCTACGACGGCGGCCGAATGATCTTCCTCGGGCTCGGCACGGGCCTTGGCTCCACGCTGATTACCGAACACGTGCTGGTGCCGTTGGAGCTCGGCGATCTTCCGTTTCGAGATGGGCAGACGATGTCTCAGCGGCTGAGCCGGGACGGACTGAGCAAGAACGGTCACGAGTGCTGGCTCGCGGACGTGCACGAGGCATGCAGGGTGATCAGGAGGGCGATGGTGGCCGATTACGTGGTGCTTGGCGGCGGCAACGCCAAGCGAGTCGATCCGCTCCCCGACGCGGTGCGACGCGGGAGCAACAAAGATGCATGCGCGGGTGGCTTCAGGTTGTGGGACGAGTTCATCGAGCCTCACGACCGCGAGCCGCATCGGGTGTGGCGGGTGGTGCGATGACGTTCGAAGCACTGGCAACTGATTACGACGGTACCTTGGCCCACGACGGCGTCGTGTACGAACCGACGATCGCCGCCCTCCATCGCGCGCGTGCGGCAGGACTGCGCTTGTTGATGGTGACCGGCCGCGAGCTGAGCGATCTGTTCAACACCTTCGAGCACTCGGCGCTGTTCGATCGCATCGTTGCCGAGAACGGCGCGGTCCTGTATGACCCCGCCGACCGGCAAGTCGACGTGCTGGCTCCGGCGCCGCCACCCGCGTTGCTGGAACGACTCACTGAGATGCATGTGCCCTTTTCAGTCGGGCACGCCATTGTCGCGACCGTGCAGCCGCACGAGCACCAACTGCTCGGAGCCATTCGCGATCTCGAGCTCGAGTGGCACGTGATCTTCAACAAGGGTTCGGTGATGGCGCTACCCGCCGACGTCACCAAAGCCAGCGGCCTGACGCCGGCGCTGACGGCGCTCGGGCTCTCGTGTCAGCGGACGATCGGCGTCGGCGACGCCGAAAACGATCAGGCGTTTCTGCGTGCGTGCGGCGTGGCCGTGGCGGTCGCCAACGCCCTGCAGTCCGTGAAGGACACCGCCCACATCGTCACACAAGGGGCCCGCGGCGACGGCATCATCGAACTGATCGATCGGCTGCTCGCCGGCAAGCTCGACGGCCTGCTGTCGCACGACGTTGACCCTGCGCACCGTCATTTCAAGCTCGTTGCCAATCACCCGGCGGGCGCGTGCTCCGACACGCACACCTCGTGATGCGTCTGTCGTAGAGCGGTGCGGGCGCTCCCTTCGGTCGCGAAGTGCGGGCGCTCGCCTTTGGCTCGCGAGGTGCGGGCGCTCGGCACTCGCCTCGCGAGGTACGGGCGCTCGGCTCTCGCCTCGCGAGGTGCGGGCGCGCGCGAGGTGCGTCATGCATCGCTCAGTTCCAGCCATTCATCCCAGCCAAATGCTTCAGGCTCGAGTGTGGTCGTGCCGCTGTCGCCGGTCCGTGGCACACTAGTCGTTTGCTGATGCTGCGTTCAGCTCGGCAATGCGTTCGTGAAGACACGGAGGTATTCGATGGCTGTTGCGACATCGACTTTGCTTGGACGGCCGCTGTGGTACGAGTTGATGACGACCGACATGAAAGCGGCCGAAGCGTTCTACCGCACCGTCGTCGGCTGGAAGACCGCGCCATTCGAGGGCGCGGGTCAGCCGTACACGGTGTTCAATCGTGGCGGTGATGTAGGCATCGGCGGCGTCATGACCAAACCGCCCCAGATGAAGGCACCGCCGTTCTGGGCGATGTACATCGCCGTGCCGAAGCTCGAGGAGGCTGCGAAGCACATCACGCAGCTCGGCGGCCGCACCCACACCGAGGTCATCTCAATCCCCGACGTCGGTCGCATGCAGATGTTCATGGATCCGCAGGGCGCCGCGTTCTTCATCATCGAGCCGGGCCGGCCCGAGCAGCGTCCCGAGAATGCGCCGGAGGTCGGCGACGCCTCGTGGCACGAGTTGGTGACGACCGACGTCGACGCTGCGATGAAGTTCTACGAGAAGGTGTTCAGCTGGCAGCCCAGCGACACGATGGACATGGGCGAAATGGGCAAATACCAGATGTTCAATCGCCCGCACGGGATGATCGGCGGCATCATGAAGAAGCCGGCGCAGATGGCCAACGCGCCGTCGAACTGGCAGATCTACTTCCGGGTGCCCGACGTGCACGCCGCGGCGGAGCGCGTCAAGGCCAACGGCGGACAGATCCTCAATGGCCCAATGGAAGTGCCCGGCGGAGATTGGGTCGTGAACGCGAGCGATCCGCAGGGTGCAGCGTTTGGCCTGCACGCCAAGAAGGCGTAGCGATCACAGGTAGTGTCCGGCTTCAGCCGGAGCTCGACAACGTAGTGTCCGGCTTTAGCCGGACCCCGATATAGTCGTGCGATGCACGGCGTCGAGTTCCGCCATGTGTCGTACGGCTTTGACGGCCGTCCGCCGATCCTGGACGAGGTCTCGTTGAGGGTCGGCTCGGCGGCCACACTTGCGCTCGTCGGTGCAAGTGGATCGGGCAAGACGACGCTGCTCAAGCTGGTGAATCGACTGCTCGAGCCGCGCGCTGGCGATGTGCGGGTGCAGGGCAAGGACACCCGCGAGTGGGATCCGATCCGCCTTCGTCGTTCGGTCGGCTACGTCATTCAGGACGTCGGCCTGTTTCCACATCTCGATGTCGCCGACAACATCGCCGTCGTGCCGCGGCTCGAGGGCTGGCCCGAGGACCGCATCGCCCGTCGCGTGCAGGAGCTGCTCGAGCTGATCGATCTGCCTCCGGACGAGTACCGGCACCGCTGGCCCGATGAACTGTCGGGCGGCCAACGACAGCGTGTCGGCGTGGCGCGCGCGCTCGCGGTCGATCCACCGGTGCTGCTGATGGACGAGCCGTTCGGCGCGCTCGATCCGATCACGCGACGGCAGCTGCAGCAGGAGTTCCGCCGCATCCAGGAGCGCGTCGCCAAATGCGTGATTCTCGTCACGCACGACATGGTTGAAGCGTTGACGCTCGCCGATGAGATCGGTGTGATGGACGGTGGCCGATTGATCTGGAGCGGAACACCGCAGGCGATCGGCGAGTGCGATGAGCCGCGCGTCCGCGCGTTGCTCGATTCGGTGCTACCCCCGCCAACGGGTCCGGCTAAAGCCGGACACGACAAGCCATGACGGGCGTCGTTCGATTCTGGCTGACGCACGGTCAGGAGCTCGCGACGCTGGTCGCCGAGCACGTGCTGCTGGTGGCGATCTCGACCGCCGTCGCCGTCGCGATCGGCGTGCCGCTCGGCATCTTCGCGACCCATCGACCGCGCCTGGCGTCACCGCTCGTCGGGATCGCCAACGTGGTCCAGACGGTACCGAGCCTGGCGATGTTCGGGTTTCTGCTGCCAGTGCCGTTCATCGGCGGCGTCGGTGCGCGTGCCGCGCTCGCGGTCCTCGTGTTGTACGGGCTCCTGCCAATCGTGCGCTCGACGATCGTCGGCATCAACGGCATCGATCAGTCGGTCCGCCTCGCCGGCGTGGCGATGGGGATGACCGCGCGCCAGCTCCTGCGCCAGATCGAATTGCCGCTGGCGCTCCCGGCGATCGTGGCCGGCGTTCGTGTGGCGGCGGTCGTCGGGGTCGGCTCGGCGACGATCGCGGCGGCGATCGGCGCAGGCGGTCTGGGGCAGTACATCTATCGCGGACTGTCGATGGTCGATTCGACGGTCATCCTCGCCGGCGCGATTCCCGCCGCGCTCCTGGCGCTCGTCGTCGATGGCAGCTTGCTGTGGCTCGAGCGGCGGCTCTCGGCGCGCCAGCACGTACGGTCTCGTCGCGCCGTCATCGCCGTCGCCGGTGTCCTCGCGTTGGTCGCCGTTGGCGGCAGCGCCGTCCGAGCCGTGCGCACCGGCGACGCCATTGTCGTCGGCTCGAAGAACTTCACCGAGCAGCTGATTCTCGGCGAGATCATCGCGCAGGCGATCGAGCGCGAGACCGGACTCGCCGTCGAGCGTCGCCTCAATCTGGGCGGCACGCTCATCTGCGATCGCGCGCTGCTCAATGGCGACATCGACGTCTACGTCGAGTACACCGGCACCGCCCTCACCGCGATATTTCATCAGCCGGCGGCGAAGGACTCGACGATGGTGCGGGAAACCGTTCGGCAACTCTACGCCGACAGCGGACGAACGCTGCTTGCACCGCTCGGCTACGACAACACGTTCGCCATACTCGTACGCGGCGCCGACGCTCGGGCGCGACGGCTGGCGACGATCGACGATGCGGCGCGGGTTGCGCCGGAATGGCGGGCCGGCTTCGGTTACGAGTTCCTCGAGCGTCCCGACGGATACCCCGGTCTGGCGAAAGCCTACGGGCTGACGTTTCGCAGCCCGCCGCAGGTGATGGACTTGACGCTCAGCTATCGAGCGCTGGCCTCGGGCCAAGTCGACCTCATCGCCGGCGATGCCACGGCCGGACTGATCAAGGGATTGGATCTGTTCAAGCTCGAAGACAATCGGCGCTACTTTCCACCATACGACGCGGTGCCGGTCGCACGCGCATCGACATTGCTTCGCTATCCCCGCGTGCGAGAGGCGCTGGAGAAGCTGGGCGGTCGAATCTCGGCTTCGGACATGCAGGAGATGAATTACGCGGCCGATGCGAAGCACGAGAACCCAGCCGACATCGCGCGGCAGTTTCTGAGTCGGCTGACGCCGTGATGGTCCTTGGTGCTTAGTACTTGGTTCTTGGTCCGTCCCAGGTCCTGAGTCCGTCCCTTGTCCTTGGTCCCCGTGGTCCAATCGTCCTGGCTTTGCCTCGATCCATAGCGTCGTTTCCCAAGCAGCTCAACGCGCGAGGACCAAGGACCTAGCACCAGGCACGGACCAAGGACCCAGGACGGACCAAGGACCCAGGACGGACCAAGAACGAAGAACCAAGGCCCAAGGACTAATTGACTCGGGCAAGGGTGAGCGCAAACGCCGCGTCGGAATCAATCCACTGCGTGACCGGTTCGAATCCGCTGTTCGAGAGCTGAGCGATCAGCCCTTCAGGGGTGTACTTGTAAGAGCTCTCGGTCCAGATTGGCTCGCCTTCGTCGAGATCGAACTCGAGATCGACCGCGTCGATGCGCACCTGCTGCGCGCGTGTCGAGACGGCGAACATCTCCATGCGAGAGCACGTCGCGTTCCAAACGGCGCGATGACGGAATCCAGTCAGATCGAAGTTGCCGCCGAGCTCGCGATTGATGCGCAGCAGTACGTTCAGGTTGAACGCGGCGCTCACGCCGAGCGGGTCGTCGTACGCCTGCAGCAGGTCGCGCTCTGGTTTCACCAGGTCCGCACCCATCAGCAGCGCGTCCCCGCGGCCCATCGAGGCGCCAATCCGTTTGAGCAATGCCGCCGACGCGGTTCGATCGAAGTTGCCGATGTTGGAACCCAGAAAGAGCACGAGCGTCGGGATGCTGTCGTCGGCGATCTCGTCGAGTCCCTGCTCGAACGATGCCTGGTGGGTGACCACGGCAACATGGAGCGCGTCGGACAGGGTGTGCTCCGCGCGCGCCAGCGCGCCTGCCGACACATCGACGAGATGCACCGTCAACGGATCGGTCGTGCCCTCGACCAGCGTCTGCAACTTGCGGCCGTCGCCTGGGCCGAGCTCGACGATGCGGGAGAGGCCGGGAAGGCGGGCGAAGATCTCGTGCCGCTGACGCGCGAGCAGACGGTTCTCGGCGCGTGTGATGCCATACCACGGCAGCTCGCAGATCGCGTCGAACAGCGCTGAGCCGAGGGCATCGTACAGATAGAGCGACGGCAGCTGTCTCGGCGTGAGCTGCAGGAAGTGCCGGACGTCCTCGGCAAATGACGATGTCGGTGTGGAGACGCTCATGGTTGTGCGCACCTGAACGTGGCGTAAACGTACGGATACCGCGGCCGGAACCAGTTGCGGAATGTCGGCCTGATCAACTCGCGCGCGGTGGCTGGGGACGCGCCTTTCATCACGAAGTGCTCTTCGTCGAAGAAGTCCGCTGAATACTCCGGGTACGACGGGATCGGACGGAATCCGGAGAACGGAGCGAACAGGGTGCTCGTCCACTCCCAGCCGTTGCCGACCAGATCGTCGATGCCCCACGCGCTCCGGCCCGACGGGTGCGACCCGGCAGGTTCCGGATCCCAACTCGTGAAGTCGAACACCCCATGCGCTGGTGAAGGTGTGGCGTCACCCCAGGGATACGCGCGCTCGCGACCTTCTGGCGTGCCATACGCCGCGCGCTGAAACTCTGCCTCGGTCGGCAGGCGATAGCCGCGCCACTGTGCGTATGCCGTCGCGGCAGCCTGACTCACGTAGACCGGCCACGACATCGGCAGCGGAATGCGATCGAACATCCCACGCCAATACCATGCGCCGTCATGCTGCTCCCAGAAGGTTGGCGGCGGGCCGCCGTCGTTGACGAACTCGAGATAGTCGGCATTGGTGACGTCGTGCCGCTGAATCGTGAAGGCCGCGACGTCTTCGGCGTGATGCGGCCGTTCGTTGTCCCAGCCGAAGGGAAGCATGTCCTCGTCCGCGCCGAGCGTGGCGCGCCCCCGCGGAACGTCGATCCACTGCTGCGCCGGGACGTCGCCGTCGACGATCGGTCGATAATCCACGGGGCGGCGCTTCTGATCGAGCGGCAAGCGCTGCCACATGTACAAGAGCGTTTCCTGGTGCATTGCTTCGTGCTCGAGGATGGCAAACGCAGCCTCGGAACGATGGAGCAGGGGATGGCCCGGGCGATTGAGATCGCTGCGTTCGAGAGCTGCGCGCACACGCCGATCCGCCTCGGCGGCGAATTGCTGCACGGTTGGGCGTGACGGCCAGCGATGCGCATCGCTCCGCCCGGCCTGATCCTCCGACGGGTCGATGCCTCGTGCGAACAGCGTTTCGAGCTGCGGATCGATGCTGGGCTCGCAGAGCGCGCGCTTGACGAGCGTGTTGAAGCTGAAGGCCGGCAGGTGACCTTCGTAGAACACGATCGGGTGACGCAGATCGATCGGGCGGCTGTAGTACGCCTCGTCCGAGACGAGGTCGAAGATCGCGTGTGTGCGCGCGCGGTTCCGCGCATACCAATCGGTGAACAGGTCAGCGGATGACATGTCTCAAACAGTGAGAGCGGACCGGTCGAGTGACGCGCGATCCCATCCGCCCAGCGTCGCGGCGCGATCGTAGGTGCTGTCGATGAACGCCCGGATCGCTGCCGCTGGATCGGGGGCGGTGCGGACGGTCTCGTAAGGCAGGATGAACTCACCGAGATCGCGATGGTAGTACGCCGTCGCCGGCTCCACGCGCGCGTCCTTCAGGCCGGCGGGCTCAGGGACCGCGTAGGCGTAGAACGCGGCTTCCTGTACTCCGCTGCCGGGCCAGAACCCGTGGCTGATCACTTCGTGCGAGTACGCCTCGCGCATGAATTGCGGGCCTTCACGCGGCGGCGCGGGGCGGCCGGAAAACCGCGTCACAGCCAGATCGAAGGCGCCCCAGAAGAAGTGGACGGGACTGCTCTTGCCAATGAAGCTGGCGCGCCGCTCGGCGAAAATCGGCGCCACGCGCGCGAAGATCTCCCAGCATCGCCGGGCCGCCACCGGGTCATACGTGTGGTGCACCGTGTCGTCCTCGAATCGGATCGGATCAGGAATCTCGACGGGCATCGACCAGATGCGCACGCCGAGACCGACCTCCTGCAGCAAGGCCATTGCCGCGCGGTAGAAATCGGCGACCGACTGCGATGCGAGCGCGAGCGAGCGCGACTGACCATCGGAGACCACCAGGAGCAGGCGGTGTTCGACGAAGTCGAACTCGAGGGTGAATGTGCGGGCGTCATGGGGCAGCAGCTGCGTCGAGAACCCGCGCGGCGTCACGGTGAACGAGATGCCCCACGAGTGGTTCATCGGCGGCGTCTGCGCGAGCGCGACCTTGCCGACGATCTGCATCCACATGTGGAGCGTGGCGTAGGTGTCCTTCCAGTCCTCGTACGGTAGAGCCGGCCACGCGCCCGAAGCCCCCATACGGCGAGCGTATCATGTGGCCATGCCGAACACGTGCGCGCACATCGATGCGCTTGGCGACCTCAAGAAACCCACACAGCACGCCTGCGAGGAGTGCGTCAAGCTCGGCGCGCGGTGGGTCCACCTGCGCACGTGCCAGACCTGCGGTGTGACGCTCTGCTGCGACTCTTCGCCCAACCGTCACGCCAGCAAGCACGCCCGCGCTTCGCAGCACCCAGTAATCGCGTCGGCCGAGCCGGGAGAGCGGTGGCTGTACTGTTTCCCCGATGAGGCGTACGTGGAGTACTGACGCGT
>DASRJR010000126.1:0-13297 GCA_035649395.1 Vicinamibacterales bacterium | reverse complement strand
CGCGACGACGCCACGCAGCACACGGTGTCCGTCGGCGCCGAGCGCCATGCGCACGCCGATCTCTCGCCGTTGCTGCGCGACGTTACATGTGAGCACCCCATGAATGCCCACGGCTGCGAGCGCCAGTGCGAGCGCCGCCAGCGCGGCCAACAGCGTCATGAGGAACCGCTGCTCGATTAACGATTCGGCGAGTGTTTCCTCGAGGGGTTCGACCCCGTACACGACCATCGCCGGATCGAGCTCACGCACGACTGCCCGCACCGCCGATGCCAGCGTCGACAGATCTCCGGCCGTTCGAACCAAGACCGACTCGACATTGGACGGCACCAAGTCGAGCGGCAGGTAGACTGCGATCGGCGGGTCCTTGGCAATGCCCTGAAAGCGCTCGCTTCCAACGACGCCGACAATCGTCCATGGCATGCCCCAGAAGCCGATCTGATGACCGACCGGATCCGCGCTCGGGAAGAACCGATCCATCACCGCGCGATTGATCACCACGCCGCGAGACGACATCAGACGGTCGCGATCGTCGAGGAGTCGTCCGCGCACCAGCGGCACCCCGAGCGCCGCGAAGTAGTCGGGGCTGACGCGGCGAATCGAAATCTCCGGCCAGTTCGCTCCCTCGGCCTCTCGGCCCACGACGATGAACGAGCTCGCAAATCCGCGATCGAGCGGATGATTGGCCGCCAGTGCGGTCTTCTGCACACCGGGCAGCGATGCCACCCGCTGCAGCAGCTCACGATTGAATCGTTCGATCGCCGCGGACGTTGGCATCGGATTCGCCTGAATCGGATAGCGGCTCTGCGGCAGCTGGAGCTGCAGTCTCAGCGTGCTCGCGACCTGGAATCCTGGATCGGTGGTGCGAAGCTGCCAGAAGCTCTTGATCAGAAGACCGGCACCGGTGACGAGTACGACGGCCAGCGCCACTTCGGCGATCACCAGGACCGATCGAAGGCGTCGTGCATCCACCCCTCCGGTCACACGTTCCTCTGACTTCAACAGCGACGGGAGCGCCGTCCACCGAGCCTGGGCGACCGGCACAAGGCTGAACAACAACGCAATGACACCGGCACAGCCGACGCCCACGAGCAGCGAACGCATGTCGAGGCCAATCGCCGCGATCCGAGGGATATCCGCCGGCGCGATCGCGACCAGCGTCCGTAACACGCCGAACGCGAGGACGAACGCCACGCCGACCGCACTCATCGCCAGGACGACGTTCTCGGCCACGAACTGACGAACCAGGCGCATCGTCTCGGCGCCAAGCGCAGAACGGACGGCGACCTCACGCAGCCGTCGTGTACTTCGTGTCAACAGCAGATTTGCGACGTTGGCGCAGGCCATCAGCAGGATCAGAGCCACTGCTGCCATTAACAGCAAGAGCGGAGGCTCGACCGGTCCGAACACCACATCACGCACCAGTTGAATGGAAACGCCTCGTTTGTCGTTGTCGGCGCGGTACTGCTCCTCGAGATCGGCTGCAATCTTGGCGAGCTCGTCCTGAGCGGCTGACACGACGACACCTGGCGCGAGGCGCCCTGCCAACAGGGTCGGATGCGTGGTGCGCGGGAACCGTTTCGAATCGCCCTGCAATGGGATCCACACATCCACCTGCATCCGCGGATCCCCGGTGCCGCCGCCGTAGTCGGCGGCTGCCAGGATCTGGACGACCCCGAAGTCGGCGTTGGCCGGCACGACGCCGATCACCGTACGGACCCGGTCGTTGATGCGAATCGTCCGGCCGACGAGGTCGCGTCCGCCATACGCTGTTCGCCAGAGCCGCTCGCTGATGAGGGCCGTGGCTGGCGCCTGCGGCTGGTCGTCGGCCGCCGACATCGCGCGGCCGACTATCGTTCGGATGCCGAGGATGTCCGGAATCTCGGGCGTCACCGCAAGTCCGGCGACGCGCATCGGATCGCCCTGGTCCGGTTGCAGATTGGCGTCGACCGGCATGAAGGCGCCGATGCGATCGAGCGTGCGGCTTCGCGCCTTGAAGTCGATGAAATCGGGGAACGACGCTGGCTCGCGCTCGGTGCCGCTGGCGCGATCGGTCTCCCACAGCATCACCAGGCGCTGGCTCTCGGGATACGGCACCGTGCGCAGCAATACCGTATCGATGACGTTGAAGATCGCCATCGTCACACCGATGCCGAGCGCGAGCGTGAGCACCGCGGCGGCGGTGAAGCCCGGCGTCCGTCGAAGGAGGCGACCCGCATATCGGACGTCGAGCCACAGATCGCTCAGCATGTTGACTCTCCTGGATGCCGGAGGCATGGGCCGGTGTGGACGAGGCCGATCGGCCTCTCGAATCAAGCGCGCGATCTGCGCGCGTTCGCGAAGCTCGCCGGTCGCCATCGCGAGCGCCCGCTCGTGCGGCGCCCCGGCCTGGCGGGCCTCGTCGTAGCGCTGCGCGAGATGCTGCGCGAGCTCCTCGACGATCTCTTCGTCGCGCGCGGCGTCTCCGGTGATGTCCGACAGACGTTCACGCACGTAGTCGTGCCACTGCATGGCCCCACCCTAGGCGTGACGGATCCCGGCGACGCGGTCGAGCGCCTCGACGAACTCGTTCCAGAAGCTGCGCTGGCGCTTCAACACCTGGCGGCCTTCCGCGGTCAGGCGATAGAAGCGGCGGCGGCGCTCTCCGCTCTTCTCGACCCAGCGGCCCTCGATCCACCCTCGTCGCTCGAGTCGGTACAGCATGGGATAGAGCGACGCGATCTGAAAGCTGATCGCACCGTTGGAGCGCGCCTCGATCTGCTTGCCGATCTCGTAGCCGTGGCGCGATCGCCCCTCGAGCAGCGCGAGGATCATCAGCTCGGCGCTGCCCTTCTTGACCTCGCGGCTGAACACGTTCACTGCCATATGTCTCGATAAGATATATTCATCGGCATCTGATGTCAAATTCTTAGCATCACGGTAGTATCTCCGCACTATTGCTGCGCTCGAGGCGGGTCAGTACAGTCGCGAGGTGCCTCACATCGCCGTTCCGGACGGGATTCCCGGGATCCGCTCGCTGTTCGCGAACCGCCCCGCGGTCGCGCAGGCCCTGAGCCTGCTGGCCGACACGCTGCTCCACGCGCCCAACACCCTGAGTCGCGGTGAGCGCGAACTGATCGCCGCCTACGTGTCGTCGCTGAACACGTGCACGTTCTGCCACCGCAGCCACGCCGCGATCGCCTCGTGTCACCTTGGCGACGAGGGCACGACCGTCGACGCTGTCGTGGGCGATCCGGAGCGCGCACCCGTGTCCAACAAGATGAAAGCGCTGCTCGCGATCGCCGCCCGGGTTCAGCGAGGCGGCCAGTTCGTTCAGGACGAACACATCGCCCGCGCCCGCCGTGAGGGCGCGACCGACAACGAGATCCACGACGCCGTGCTCATCGCCGCGGCGTTTTGCATGTTCAACCGATACGTCGACGGCCTGCGCGCGTGGACGCCGGACGATCTCGACGGTTATCGCCTGCGCGCCCGACACGTCGCTGAACATGGGTACACGGCCCCCGCTTCGCCCGTGCCCACGACGTAAGCGACCGCACGGCAGTGACTCCTGAGCCGACGGCCAATCGCCACGAGCCACCGCTCTCGTCACCGCCAGCATTCGCGTGGGATGACTGGTACGCCACCGTCGGCGGGCGTTCGATCCGCATTCCCGAGGTCGACGACATCCTGAAGCGGATCTACGACGATCAGTACGCCCGCTTCGATGGCGAGGTCGCCGCCGAGCGCCACGTCTTCGCCTCGCCCGGCGACGCCGCGCGGCACGTCAAGGGTAAAGCCATTGAGTTCGGCGCCGACATCGCCGGCATCTGCCGGATCGAGCCGAGCGACGTCTATCGCGGCCGCGTCGTCACCGAGACGTTTGCCATCGCCGTCGGTCAGCGGATGCGCTGGCGCGAGTTCCAGGTCGTGCCGTCGCGCGAGTCGGCGATCGAGTGCCTGCGGGTCTACTTCACGCTCGGCGAGACGGTGATCCAGCTCGCGGCGCATCTGCGTTCGCTTGGCTACGCGTGCAAGATCGAGCACCCGATCGGCGACAGCGACCTGCTGCACATTCCCATCGGTCTGAAAGCTGGATTCGGCGAGCTCGGACGCCATGGATCGATCATCCATCCGACGCTGGGGCCGCTGTTCCGGATGGGCAGCGTCGCGACCTCGCTCGAGCTCGAGATCGACCACCCGATCGACGCCGGCATCGCGAAGTTCTGCGACACGTGTCGGGCGTGCCGGAAGTACTGTCCGCCTCAGGCGATCCCCGACCATCGAAGTGCTGACGCGGGCCAGGATCATCTCGGCTACGACCGCTACGTCGTCGACACCGGGCGGTGCTTCCCCTACTTCGCCAAGTACTCCTACTGCTCCATCTGTCTGCCGGTCTGCGTCTACAACCACAAGGAGTGGGCGCGCGATTTCGACAAGGGCGAACCCACGAAGCTGTTTCCCAAGGTCATCATGCTCGCGCCGCCGTCGCCCACCGACCTCGGTGACGCGACGGCCTGTCACTCCTATCCGAGGCTCAATCGTTCATGAGACTGATCAGCGTCTGCGCGATCGTTGCGCTTCTTCTCTGCGGAGCCCCGGGCATCGTCGCTCCCGTGTCCGCACAACCCGGGACGGCTTCCCTCTCGGGTCGCGTCCTCGACCCGCAGGGAGCCGCGGCGCAGGCAGCCACGGTGACGCTCCGCTCGCGATCGACGGGGGCGACGTGAATCACCGCGTCGGACTCGGGGGGGCGATTCAGGTTCTCGATGCTGCCTCCTGGGTCCTATCACCTCGAGGCTGATCTCACCGGCTTCAGTCGCTGGGAGACCGACGCCGTCACGCTGCAGGTCGGTCAGGATCATGCGCTCGACGTGCAGCTCGCGGTGGCGGGGATCGTCGAGAACCTTCGCGTCGGCGCCGAGAGCCGCATCCTGACCACGGCCGTGGACGGTGTGATCGCGGCGGAGCGGATCGAATCGCTGCCGCTCAACGGGCGCAACTTCCTCGAGCTCGCGCTCCTCGTCCCCGGCAATGCGCCCACACCACTCTTCGATCCCACGAAGACGAATCGTGTGCTCATCGGCTCGGCCGGCCAGCTCGGGCGCGGTGGCAACATCACCATCGACGGCCAGGACAACAACGACGATGTCGTCGGCGGCCCGCTGCTGAACCTGCCGATCGACGCCGTGCAGGAGTTTCAGATCGCCACCAATCGGTTCGGGGCCGAGTTGGGGCGCTCGGCCTCGTCGACCATCAACGTCGTCACGCGCTCGGGCACCAACACGCCACACGGAGCTGCGTCGATCTTCGCCCGCGATGACGCCTGGCAGGCGCTGCCATCGACGTTGGACGACCCGGAGCTCGCGCCGCCGTTCGATCGCCAGCAGACGTCAGGCGCCTTCGGCGGTCCGCTTCGGCGCGACCGTCTGTTCTGGTTCGCGGCGGGCGAATTCCGCCATCAGAACGGCGGCGTGCTCGTCGGCACGCGCAACACGGCCGCTCGCACGATCACCAGCAGCTTCGCCCCGGCGCCGCTGCGTGACAGCCTGTGGTCGTTGCGTGTCGATACCGGCGGATCGACCAACCGCCTGTCAGCGCGCTATGCCGGCGAATGGGGCACGGACACGTCGGCCAGCGCCATCGAGCGGGCCATCGGATCGGCCACGCAGCGGCAAGAGGCGACCAACCGCTATCACAGCGTCCTGGGCACCTGGACGTCGGCACCGAGCAACAGCTTCGTCAACGCGCTCAGCGCGAGCGTCAGCACGTTCTTGAACGAGACGCTTCCGGTGGCCACCGCGCCGCAGCTCACGTTTCCGAGCCTGCAGGACGGTGCCTCCTTCCGGATGCCCCAGCGCACGACGCAAACGCGGCTGCAGTTCGCCGACAGCGCAACCTTCATTCGCGGCGCGCACAGCCTGCGTGTCGGCGGCGAGCTGCACCAGATCTACGGCGAGTTCAATCTCGGGGTGTTCCAGCAGGGCCGGATCGAGCTGGTGGAAGACTTCCCGACGTTCGATCACACCGGCGATGGCCGGATCGACGACAACGACCTGCTCTTTGCCGTGACCCTGCGCAGCGGTAAACCGACGCAGTCGCTCGATCTGCCCGACTCCAACAATACCCATGTCGCCGGCTTCGCTCAGGACGACTGGCGCATCGCGAACAACGTTCAACTGAACCTCGGTCTGCGCTACGAGATCGACACCGACGTCAACAACCAGAGCCGCGTCGGCGAGCTGAATCCGATCGTGCAGCCGTTCGTGCACGGCACGCGTCAGCGCGATCTCAACAACCTGGCGCCGAGAGTCGGCGTGGCCTGGAACGCCGGCGACGCCCTGCTGGTCCGTGGCGGGTACGGCATCTACTACGACCGCATCGTGCTTCAGATCCAGTCGCTCGAGCGAGGGCTCGACGGCCGCGCGCTGCCGATCGAAGTGCGCGCCGGCAACGTCTTCTTCCTCGACCCGGCGACGGGGAGGCTGCCACCGTTCGCCCCGACGCTCGCGAACCCGTTCACCGGTTTCATTCTTCCTGGCGCAGGGGCCTCGGGCATCAACATCATCGACCCGAACTTGCAGAACCCGATGGTCCACGAGTTTCACGTGGGCGTGGAGCGGATAATTGCCGGCACGCGCGCTCGCGTGGACGGCGTTCACAGCGCCGGACGGCACTTCCTGATCGGACGCACGGTTGGCGAAGTATTCAACCCCGTGGTCGGCGGTCCCGATCGAGTGGTCAACATCGAGTCGAGCGCCAGGACCAAGTACGACGCGCTGTTCGTATCGGCGGATCGCGCCTTCAGCGACGGATACAGCTTCCAGCTCGCCTACACGCTGGCGAAGGCGTTCAACTACGCGAACGACGACCAGATTCCGTTCCTCGGTGGCCCGATCGATCCGAACGACCTGGCACGCGAATACGGGCCGACCCCGCACGACCGGCGGCATCGGTTCGTGGCATCGGGGCAGGCGATGCTTCCCGGGCGGTTCACCTTCAGCGCGATATGGACCGTGTCCTCGGGGGTCCCGATGGACATCCTGATGCCTGATGGTCAGAGCCGCGTTCCTGTGCTGCAGCGGAATGCGGGCGGCCGTCTGTTCCGCACGCCCACCGAGCTCAACGCCTTCATCAGCGGCGTGAACGCCGGCGGCGGCATCGGCGGCGAGTTACTGCCGCTCGTGTCCGATGACGCGCAATTCAACGACAGCTTCAACTCGCTCGACTTCCGCCTGTCGCGAGCGTTTGCCGTGAATCGCTCGCGCGTCAGCATCGAGCCGCTGCTCGAAGTGTTCAATCTCTTCAACGTCACGAACATTCTCGGAGTCTCCAACGTGAACTACTCCGGGTTCTCCAACGTGCTGGTGCGCGACTCGGAGGCTCCCGGCTCACCTGGTTATCTGCGGTCCAGCGCGTTCGGTCGTCCCGTCACGACGGCCGGCGGCGTCTTCGGCTCGGGCGGGCCGCGCGCGATGCAGATCGGCGCGCGCGTGACGTTCTGATGGAAGCCGTCCGAGCAACGCCGGATGCTGCTGACGTCCGGCTCAAGCCGGACACTCCATCACGTCGCCTTGGCGCCTGGTCAGCCACGGCGATGGTCGTGAGCCAGGTCGTCGGCGTCGGCATCTTCCTGACGCCGGCGACGATGATGCGGACGGTCGGGAGCGTGGGCACCGCGATCATCATATGGGTCGTGATGGGGCTCCTCTCCGCCGCGGGCGCGCTCTGCTACGCCGAGCTCACAACGAGATTTCCCCGGGCCGGTGGCGGTTACGTGTTCCTGCGGGAAGCGTTCGGTGCGCGCAGCGCGTTCGTCTACGGGTGGATGGCGCTGCTGGTGATGGATCCAGGCATCACTGCCGCACTCGGCATCGGCTTCGCGGAGTATCTGCTCGCGGCAATCGGAGGGCCGGCGTCGCTGGTGCGACCGGTTGCGATCGCGGCGATCACGCTCTTCGGGATGCTGGCGATCGTCGGCATCAACGCCAACGCACGCGTGATGGCCTGGACCGCCGTCGCCAAACTCGCCATCGTCGGCATCCTCGTCGCGGCGGCCATCGTCCGCGCGGGCGACACGGGGGTGCACATCCCCGCGGCGATGATGCCGCCGGCGCCAGCACTCGCCGCATCGTTCATCGCGGCGTTCTTCGCGTTCGGCGGCTGGTGGGAATTCGGCCGCATGGCGGAGGAGGTCGCCTCGCCGCGGCGCACGATGCCGCGCGCCCTCGTCGGCGGCATCGCCCTGGTCACGACCATCTACACGCTTGCCAGCGTCGCCTATATGCTCGGCGCGTCGGGCCCGATGCCTTCTGATGATCAGGCGTTCGTGTCGATGATCGGCGCGAACCTGTTTGGCGAGACTGGAGGACGGCTGCTGGCGATCATGGTCGTCGTCGCGGTCACCGGCAGCCTTGCCGCGACGCTCGTCGGTGCACCACGCCTCTACGTCGCGATGGCGCGTGACGGCCTGTTCCCCCCGCAGCTCGCGCGCATGAACGCGGTACGCGGGTCGGTCCCGGCATCCACGCTCGTCCAGGTCGTGCTCGCTTCACTGCTGGTCGTGCTGGGGACGTTCAACGACATCCTCGGCTATTTCGTCCCCTGCGCCGTGCTCTTCCTGGGCCTGTCGGCCACGGCGATTCTGGTTCTGCCGCGGCCGCGCGATGACGGCGAGGTGTTCGCCGCGCCGTTGCACCCGGTCCCAATCGTGTTGTTCCTCGGGCTGATCATCTGCCTGCTCGCCTTGTTCGTGCTGGGTCAGCCGCGGCAGACGCTGCTCGGAGCGCTGGTCGTCGCGCTCGGAGTCCCGGCGTCCTGGTTCATCGTCCCGCGCACGCGGTGACGGGGGGCCTGGCCCGGGCCAGGCCTAGGGCAGGCTTAGGCCAGGCTTGGGGCAGGCCTAGGGCAGGCCTTGGCCAGCCCCCCCCCGCATCGATTGACCTCGCCAGTTGCGGCTACTAGCATCAAGACGATCGTTCGAACTTCTTCGCCGCGATCTGAACATCTGACGCCTGAGGCCTCAGCCCAGGGGCCCCGGTCCAGTGAGGCGCATCCGCGATGACGAGCACGGTCAACTACGGCGACCGGATCCCCAACAACGTCGACCTCGGACGCGATCGCGTCCTGCAGCGCGCGCTCGAGCACTGGCAGCCGCAATACATGGGGTGGTGGTACGACATGGGACCGAACGAGAGCCGCAGCTACGACGTGTACCTGCGCACGGCGGTCAGTGTGGAACCGGAGGGCTGGGCCCTGTTCGACTACGTGAAGATGCCCGACTATCGCTGGGGCATCTTTCTCGCGCCGCCGGAGGGCGATCGACTGATCAACTTCGGCGTGAACAAGGGGCGCACGGCGTGGACCGACGTGCCGGGCGAATATCGATCGCCGCTGCGGCGACTCATCGTCACGCAAGGCGATACCGAGCCGGCGTCGGTCGAACAGCAGCGGATGCTGGGAATGTCATGCCCGTCGCTGTATGACCTGCGCAACATCTATCAGGTCAACGTCGAGGAGGGGCGCCATCTCTGGGCCATGGTCTACCTGCTCCATCGGTATTTCGGCCGCGACGGCCGCGAGGAGGCGGAGGCCCTGCTCGAACGCCGCTCGGGTGATGAGGACAATCCGCGCATCCTCGGCGCGTTCAACGAGCCGACACCGGACTGGCTCGCGTTCTACATGTTCACGTTCTTCACGGATCGCGACGGCAAATTCCAACTGGCGTCGCTGGCTGAATCCGGATTCGACCCGCTCGCGCGCACCTGCCGGTTCATGCTGACCGAAGAGGCGCATCACATGTTCGTCGGCGAAACCGGCGTGGGCCGCATCGTGCAGCGCACCGCCGATGTCATGGCGGCGAACAAGATCGAGAACCCGGATCAGGTGCGCGACCTGGGCGTGATCGACCTGCAGACGATTCAGCGGTATCTGAACTTCCACTACAGCGTCACGCTCGATCTGTTCGGGTCCGACGTCTCTTCCAATGCAGCCAACTTCTTCACCGGGGGCCTCAAGGGCCGGTATCGCGAGACCACGCTCGAGGACGACCACGTCTTGAGCGAGGCCACTTACCGCGTCGCTGAAGTCGTGGACGGCACACTCGTCGACCGTGAGGTGCCCGCGTTGTCGGCGCTCAACGAACGGCTTCGCGACGACTACATCGAAGAAGTGCAAGCCGGTGTCGACCGGTGGAACCGTCACATCGAGCGCGCCGGGCTGCCGTTTCGCCTGGTGCTGCCCCACAAGGGCTTCCATCGGGCGATCGGCAATTTCGCCGGCCATCACATCAGCCCTGATGGACGGGTGCTGGCCGAGGACCAGTGGCAGGCGCGCCGGCGCGCGTGGCTGCCCTCGGAACAGGACTATGCGTTCGTACAGTCGCTGATGAGCGGTCGCGTCGTGGAGCTCGGAAAGTTCGCCAACTGGATCGCCGCGCCGCGCACCGGGATCAACCGGCAACCGATCGACTTCGAGTACGTGCGATTCAACTGACGCGGCCAATGCGACCCGCCCGACCTGTGCCGGCGGTCGAATCGCAGTTCGTCACGATCGACGGCTGCCGGCTTGAGTACCAGTGGCTCGGCCCGCGGCCTGGCACGACGCCCACCATCGTGTTCCTCCACGAAGGGCTCGGCTCGATCAGCCGATGGCGCGACTTCCCCGCGGCGCTCTCGACTCGAATGGGATGGAGCGCGCTGGTCTACAACCGCCAGGGATACGGCGCCTCCGATCCGTTGGCCGGGCCGCTCTCACCGCGCTTCATGCATCGCGAGGCGCTCGAGGTGCTGCCGCGTGTACTCGACACATTCGAGATCACGCGGCTCGTTCTCCTCGGCCACAGTGACGGCGCGTCGATCGCGCTGATCAACGCGGGCTCGAGCCGGTCAGCGCCCATCGCACTCGTTGCCGAATCACCGCATGTATTCGTCGAGGACGTGACGCGTGCCAGCATCGCCGCGCTCAGCGACTCGTATCGCACCAGCGATCTGCGCGCGCGGCTTCACCGCCATCACGGGGCCAACACCGACGCCCTGTTCGGGTCGTGGACGGCACGGTGGCTGGGAGATGACTTTCGATCCTGGGACATTCGCGAGTATCTACAGGCCATCAGCTGCCCCACGCTGGTGATCCAGGGCCGTGCTGACGAATACGGCACACTGAAACAAGTCGACGCGATCGTTGACGGTATCTCCCGCAGGCCTGACACCCTGATCCTGAACGACTGCGGGCATTCACCGCATATCGATCAACGTGAGGCTGTGGAAGCGGCCGTCGTCGCGTTTCTCGAACGGCTCGACGAGGGATAGAACCCGTGATGGACTCAGACGAGGCTTTCAACGCGGCTGTTTACTTCGTCGATCGTCATGTAGCTGAAGGACGCGGCGCAGCCATCGCCATCGAGTGCGAGGACCGTCGCGTCTCGTACGCCGCCCTCGGTGAGCAGGTGAACCGAACCGGATCGGCGCTCAAGCAGGAGCTCGGCGTCCGCCCCGAGGAACGGGTCGTCCTTCTGATGCTCGACAGCCCCGAAATGGTGTTCGCCTTCTTCGGCGCCATCAAGATCGGGGCCGTCCCGATTCCGACGAACACCTTGTGGACGTCAACGGACTGCGAGTTCGTCCTTCGTGACTCGCGCGCCGGTGTCGTGATCGTCAGCGCGCCGCTGTATCAGCGGATCCGCGATCTTGTTCCGAGATGTCCGTGGGTGCGGCACGTGGTCGTCGCCGGCGGAACGGCTGACGACCGCAGCGTCGGGTTCGATGCGCTGCTCGGTCGCGCCTCGCCGGAACTCGAGGCCGAACCGACCTGCCGTGATGCCCCGGCGTTCTGGTTGTACTCGTCTGGCAGCACTGGGCGACCGAAGGCCTGCGTGCACCTCCAGCACGACATGCTGACGTGCGTCGAGACCTACGCCCGCGGCGTCCTCGGCATCGACGCCTCCGATCGCTGCTTCAGTGTCGCGAAGCTCTTTTTCGCCTATGGGCTCGGCAACGCGATGTACTTTCCGCTCGCGGTCGGCGCCACCAGCATCCTGTGGCCCCATCCGGTCACCGCGGCCGTCGCCTACGAGGTGATCGAACGGTATCGGCCGACGCTGTTCTTCTCTGTGCCGACACACTACGCCATGATGCTGGCTCATCACGCCGACGGCCGGCAGTTCGACCTATCGAGCGTCCGATGTGCGGTGTCGGCCGGTGAGTCGCTGCCACCCGCCCTGTTCACCCGGTTCCGCGAACGGTTCGGCGTGGAGATCCTCGATGGCATCGGCTCCACGGAGGTGCTCCACATCTTCATCTCCAATCGACGCGGTGAGGCCCGGCCCGGTTCGAGCGGCGTTCCAGTACCCGGATACGAAGCGAAGCTCCTGGACGAGCACGGTAAGCCAGTGGCCGCCGGCCAGGTCGGCAGCCTCCTGATCAAAGGCGACTCGACATGCGCGTTGTACTGGAATCGGCACGAGCAGACCAAGACCACGATCGAGGGACACTGGATTCGGACGGGCGACCATTATTTCCAGGACGAGGACGGGTACTACTGGTTCGCCGGGCGATCCGACGACATGCTGAAGGTTGGGGGGATCTGGGTCAGCCCCGCGGAACTCGAGCACACGCTGCTCGAACACCCGGCTGTCCTGGCGTGTGGTGTCGTCGGACGCTGCGATCAGGACGGCTTGACGAAGCCACTAGCGTACATCGTGCCCCACAAGACGGTTCAGCCGTCGCCCGAACTGGCCGACGAACTGCAGCAATTCGCCGTCGCGCGTCTGGCGGCGTACAAACGGCCACGGTGGGTCGAGTTCGTCGACGCGCTGCCGACTACAGCGACGGGCAAGGTGCAACGGTTCAAGCTGCGAGAACGTGCTGAGCCTTCAATTGACAGCGTCACCAATGGGGAGCCGAGGACGTCATGAGTGAGCCTGCGACGACAGGGGTCGAAGCACCGGTCGACTTTCAAACGGACCCATCACGCTACCGCCACTGGAAACTCACGGTCGACGGGCCGGTCGCGACCCTGACAATGGACGTCGATGAAGGTGGCGGGCTGCGGCCGGGATACCGCCTCAAGTTGAATTCGTACGACCTCGGCGTCGACATTGAGCTGCACGACGCGCTGCAACGGATTCGGTTCGAACATCCGCAGGTGCGCGTCGTCGTGCTGACGAGCGCCAAGAACCGGGTCTTCTCGGCCGGGGCGAACATCTACATGCTGGCGCAGTCCAGCCACGCGTCGAAAGTGAACTTCTGCAAGTTCACGAACGAGACCCGCAACGGGATGGAAGACTCGAGCCGGTATTCCGGACTCCGATTCCTGGCGGCGT
>DASRJR010000125.1:0-6839 GCA_035649395.1 Vicinamibacterales bacterium | reverse complement strand
GATCCGGTTTGCGCCGCGGCCGGAACGGTGAGGCTGCCGACGAGCCACAGCGCGATGAACAGGCATCTGTCCAGGCGGTTCATGGGCGATCTCCCGTGCGGTCTGTATACCACGAACGGCGCTAAGATCTCGGATGTCGTGAAGACATGGTCGGGCCGCCTGAAGGCGGCCCCTACGTTCGGAGCCGTGTTTGCGGCGATCGCGTTGACCGCCGTGTCGATCGTGCGGGTCGACGGGCAGTCGACGCCGACGGCAGCTCGTGCCGCAGCGTCGCCAGCGGCCGCCGTCTTCACTCAGTACTGCGTCACCTGTCACAACGCGCGGCTGAAAACGGCCGGTCTGGTGATCGAACCCGCCGGCCTGACTGATGTCGGAGCCGGCGCCGAGGTCTGGGAAAAGATCGTGCGCAAGCTGCGCACCGAGACGATGCCGCCGGCGGGCGCGCCGCGTCCTGACAGGGCGACGTACGAGTCGGTGGCCGCCTTTCTCGAGTCCGAGCTCGATCGCGCAGCCCTGACGCATCCGCAGCTCGGGAAGCTGCCACTGGTGCATCGCCTCACGCGGACCGAGTATCAGAACGGGGTGCGCGATCTCCTGGCGCTCGAGGCGCTGCCCAACGAAGTGCGGATTGATCTGCTGCTGCCGCCCGACAACATCAGCAGCGGCTTCGACAACATCGCGGATCTGCTGTTCGTATCGCCGAGCAACATGGAGCGCTACCTCGACGCGGCGCGGAAAGTGGCGCGGCTCGCGGTCGGCGATCCGGCGATGCCGGTGTTGGTCAACATCCACAAGCTCGATGCCGAGCATCCGCAGGACGAACGGGTGGACGCACTCCCGTTCGGCACGCGCGGCGGCGTCGCGGTGCGGAGCGAGTTCCCGGTCGACGGCAAGTACATCGTGAAAGTCGAGCTCGCGGGCGGCGCGCGCGAGCGGCACGAGCTCGAGGTCACCGTCGATGGTGCGCTCGCGGCGCAGCGCGCGATTGGAGAGGAAGCGCCCGCCGGCGGGCGCGGCCGCGGCCGCGGTGGAGCGGTGGCGGCGCCGCTCGAGTTCCCGCTGACGCTCAAGGCCGGGCCGAAGGTGATCGGCGTGTCGTTCGTGCAACGCACCGAGGCGCGCGACGAGAGCACACTGCGCCCGCGCATGCGGAGCCGCGGCTCGCAGCCGGCGATCGCGTCGGTCACCATCAGCGGACCGTACGACGTCACAGCGCCGGGCGATTCGCCGAGCCGCAAACGAATCTTCACCTGCCGTCCTGCGACGCCCGCGAGCGACGTGCCGTGCGCCCGTCAGATCCTGTCCACGCTCGCGAGACGCGCGTATCGTCATCCGATCGTCGAGGAGGATCTCCAGGACTTGTTGCCGTTCTTCGAATCGGGCCGCAAGGAAGGGAGCTTCGATCACGGCATTCAGAAGGCGATCGAGCGTCTGTTGGTGAGCTCGCAGTTCCTCTTCCGGATCGAGCGGACGCCGGCCGACGTCGCGCCGGGTGGAGTGTATCGGCTCAGTGATCTCGAATTGGCGTCACGGCTCTCGTTCTTCCTCTGGAGCAGCATCCCGGACGACGAGCTGCTCGATGTCGCGGTTGCGGGACGGCTGAAGGATCCGAAGGTGCTCGAGCAGCAGGTGCGGCGGATGCTGGCCGATCCGCGCTCGGATTCACTCGCCACCAACTTCGCCGCGCAGTGGCTGTTCCTTCGCGACATCGAGTCGAAGCGGCCCGACGAGATCCTGTTCCCGCACTTCGACGAGACATTGCGCGACGCGATGCGCCGCGAGACGGAGCTCTTCGTCGCCAGCGTGTTCCGCGAGAACCGCGGCGTGACCGAGCTGCTCACGGCCAATTACACTTTCCTCAACGAGCGGCTGGCGAACCACTACGGGATCCCGAACATCAAGGGCAGCTACTTCCGCCGGGTCACGCTCCCCAACGGCAGCGTGCGCGGCGGACTGCTTGGTCAGGGCAGCATCCTCACGGTGACGTCGTATTCGACGCGCACATCACCCGTGCTGCGCGGCAAGTGGGTGCTCGAGAACCTGCTCTCGTCGGCGCCGCCGCCACCGCCGGCGGACATTCCAGCCCTGCGAACCGAGGCGGCGGCGACCGGCAAGCCACTGACCATGCGCGAGGCCATGGCCCAGCATCGCGCCAACCCGTCATGCGCCGGTTGTCACGCGCGGATGGATCCGATCGGGTTCGCCATGGAGAACCTCGACGCGGTGGGCGCGTGGCGCGATGCCGACGGGTTCAATCCGATCGATGCCGTCGGGGTGTTTCCCGACGGCTCGAAGTTCGACGGCGTCGTCGGGCTCAAGCAGGAACTGCTGCGCCAATCCGATCAGTTCGTGGCGACGGTGGCCGAAAAGCTCCTGATGTACGCCACGGGGCGCAACCTGCAATACTATGATGCGCCGTCGGTTCGAGCCGTGCTGAAGGACGCGGGCGGAAGCGGCAACACGATGCCGGCACTGGTGCTGGCGGTCGTCAAGAGTCGCCCGTTTCAGATGCGGCAAGCCGCGGCCAAGTGAGCATGTTCATCACCAAACGCGCGCTGCCTCGACGAACGTTCCTGCGGGCCATGGGCACGGCCGTCGCCCTGCCGTTGCTCGATGCGATGGTGCCCGCGCTCTCGGCGGTCACGCCGACGCGCCGCTTCGGGTTCATCTACATCGCCAACGGCGTCATCCAGAATCAGTGGAATCCTGCCACGACCGGCCACGGCTTCGAGCTGACGCCGATCCTGCAGCCGTTCGCCAACGTGCGCGATTCGATCAACGTGATCGGCGGGCTGTCGCACCTGCAGGCCGACACCTTCGGCGACGGCACCGGCGATCATCCGCGATCGTCGGCGGTCTGGCTCACCGGCATCCACGCCTACGACCGCGCCAAGCCCGGCGTCGAAGTGCGGCTGGCGACGACGGTCGATCAGATGATCGCGGAGAAGGTCGGCGACACCTCGCGCATTCCGTCGATCGAGTTGTCGGTGGACTACCCGACACAGGGCTCGTGCGATTCCGGCGATTGCTTCTACGTCAACACCGTCTCCTGGCGGAACGCGACGACGCCGAACCCGACCGAGTCGCACCCGCGTCTGGTGTTCGAGCGTCTGTTCGGCGACGGCGGCAGCGCGGCGGCGCGTGAGGCGCGCAACAAATCGGACGGCAGCATTCTCGACTCGCTGCGCGGCGAAGTGGCGCGCGTAACCAGCAGTCTCGGTCGTGGCGACACGGTGAAGCTCGGCGAGTACCTCGATTCGGTCCGCGAAGTCGAGCGGCGAATCCAGCACACCGAGTCGCAGCCGGTCGAGATCGAGCTGCCCGAGCGGCCGACTGACATTCCCGAGTCGTTCGAGGCGCACACGAAGCTGATGTTCGATCTGCAGGCGCTGGCGTTCCGCGCCGACATCACGCGGGTGTTCAGCATGATCATGTCGCGCGAGCTGAGCTCGAAGACGTTCGCCCACATCGGCGTGCCCGAGCAGCACCACGCGGTCTCGCACCATCGCAACGATCCCGAGTTGATTGCCAAGAAGGCCAAGATCGATATCAACCAGGCGCAGCTGTGCGCTTACTTCCTCGAGCAGCTGCAGGCCACGCCCGAGGGCGAGGGCACGCTGCTCGATCACTCGCTCATCCTCTACGGCGGCGGCATGGGCGACGGCAACCTCCATCGTCACGCCGACCTGCCATGTCTGATGGCCGGGAAGCTGGGCGGCGCGTTCAAGACCGGGCGTCACCTGCGCTATCCGCTCGACACGCCGATGGCGAATCTGCTGCTGACGATCCTCGACGCCGCTGGCACCCCGATCGACACGCTGGGCGACAGCACCGGCCGGCTGCCGCTGTCTCTGTAACACGGAGTAAACGGGGAGAAGGGGGGCAACGGGAACGGGTTTTACACGGGGGCAACGGGGGTAACAGGGTTCAACGGAGTTACGGTCGATTCGATCGGCCTGCGGGTGCGCCAGATAACGCAGGCCGATCGAATCGACCGTTTCTCGTTTGCCCCGTTTCCTCCGTTATCCCCGTGTAAATCCGTCCTCCGTTTCCCCTGCTGACTCTCCGTTGGCCCCGTGTTCAACGCTCGAAGGGGAAGCTCACGCCAGCGGTCACCGCGTGGCCCACGTGGGTGTCGGTGCCGCCGATGTAGCGCACGTACGACGCGAAGAGATCGATTTTCGGCAGCGAGTACGACAGTCCGCCGCTGACGTGGAAGTTGTTGTCCTTGAGAATGCGATCGTATTGCGACAATTGGTCCTCGGTGAACGGATCGCTCGATCGCAGACCGCCGTGCGATCGCTGCCACGAGAACGAGAGCTGCGTCGACAGCTTTCTCGCCGCAAGGAACCCGGCCTCGACGGCGAAGTTGCTGCGATTGTTCGGCAGGTCGAGGACCTTCTCGACGACGGCGTACGAATAGCGGCCCGACACCGACAGCCGGTCCGAAATCGCATCGAGCCGATGCCCGACGTCGACGCCGATACGCACCTCGTTCAGGTTGCGCCCGAGTACGGCCTCACCGAAGTAGTCGTAGTTGTGCGACGGGACGCCGAACGACACCGATGGCGTGAGAGCGAACGGGCCGTCGGCCAGGTTGTAGCGGGCGGTAACGCCGAAGTCCTGCCAGCCGTGGGTCCAGCAGAAGCAGTCGTCGATCGCCAGACCGAAGAAGCTGGGCTCTGGACCTGTGTACTTCGACCCGATGTAAGGGAGGCCAATCGTGAACGAGAGTTGATCGGTGAAGGCATATTCGAGGCTGAACAGCACGCCACGGCTGACGCTGTCATATCCGTCGAACAGCGAGCCGTCGGTCAGGCGATGGTTCGTGTTGTTGATGGTTTGATAGGCGATCGTCACCACACCGATGCCGGCGGGTGGGACCCACGCCTGTGCATGCACGTCACGGGGGCCGAGACACACCACGAGCAACGCGATGAGACCTCGTGCGAGTACAGTCAGAGCCGCGCGCGTCGTGACGTGCATCGAGAGGCCAGAAACCTTGTCGGTCGTTACGATTTGACGAGCTTGGCTCTCAGCGCCAGGAGATCATCCATGGCCTCGAGGAACGCGTACGTCTTGATCGGTCCCTTGAGGATGCGCTGGTACTCTTTCTTCGCCTGAGCGATCTCCGTACCGGTTGCGCGATAAGCGACAGGAACTAGCAGAGGCGCGCCCGGGCCGCTGTTCTGTATCCGGCCGCGTACGTCTGGGCTGTCGGCGAGGTCGGCCAGGAGCACGTCCCATCCACCCTGACGCAGCGCTTGCTCCAGCTCGTTCGCGTTGGCGACCGAGGTCACGCGATAGCCGGCCTTTTTCGTCCGTTCCTCGGAAACGTTTTCGAACGCCTTCTGGAGCGTCGATTTCGCGTGCAGGTAAACGAGGATCGACGCCTGGCGTGCCTGCCCGGCGCGCTGGTAGCGGGTGCCGCGGCTGGCGACGAGGAACTTGTCGCCGCAGGCGAGCAGCTCGCCCGACACGATGCCGTAGATGACGAGGATTCCGACCGTGAGCAGTGTCTTTTTCATGGTCCGCTCCAGGGGTCGTGAATGGGTCTTCGAAGGATGAGCTAATACTCTTCCGTAACCTGCCCGGAGTGTCAAGCGGCGGGGAAAATCAGGGCAATCCCACCTGACGGACGGCGTCGGCAAACCGCGGGTCGTCTCGAATGGCGTCCCAGGCGCGGTCGACTTTCAGGAACACCAGTCCCGGCGACCGGTCGAGAAATGCCGCGTTCAGGTACTTGAAGGCCAGCTCTTTGTCCCTGAGCTGTGCGTACGCCCTCGCGTAATCCAGCGGCGAGACGTACTTCGTCAGTTCCCGTTCCTTGAGCGCATCGAGCTGGAGCCGGACCCAGGCCTCCTCGATGCGACGGTATCCGGCTTCGCCGCTGGCGTTGGCAAACACCGGCTCGAGCCGATCGTCACCTGCCACCCGGTGCGCCTCGCGGCGCGCTTTGACCGCGTCGTCGAATCGGCCCTGCCGCGCTCGCGTTTCGGCCAGGCCGAAGTACGCGTTCGCGTTCGCCGGGTCGGCGCCGATGGCGTACTCGTAGAGCGCGGCCGCGGCGTCGAACCTGTCGGCGCGAAGCAGGTAGTCCGCCTCGAGGACGGCAAGATACGGACTGCCCGGATCGAGCTCGCGCGTGCGACGCGCGAGCTGCAGCGCCTGATCGAGACGTCCCAGCGCCCAGTGCTCGATCGCCATGGCGCGCAGATACTGAGGGTCGATGTCGACGAGCGATTCCATGAAGCGCAGTCGCGCTTTTTCGGTGCCGGCCCAGTCCCAATCGAACAAGAACGCGACCGCGTGCTCGACCACGAGCGCCTCCGGCAGATCGGGCTCGAGCTCGAGCGCCCGCCGCATGTATCTGTTGACCTGCGGCCATGTATCGGTGGGACGCACGAGTCCGTCGGTCAACATCATCGCGTAGTTGCCGGCAATCGTCGCGTAGGCGAGCGCGAACGTCTTGTCTTCCACGATCGCCTTCTGGAGCAGCTCGATGGAGTAGAGGTAGTCGTCCTCGGTGGCGAGCCGCTGGCTGTATCGCGACTGCAGGTACAGGTCGTAGGCGTCGATGCTCGTGGTGGGATGCCGGATCAGTCGCGCCCGCTCGGCGCTCGTCAGCCGCAAGCGCAGACCGTCGTTCATGATTGCGCTCGCGATCTCGTCCTGAACGTCGAGCAGCCGCGCCGCATCACGATCGTACTGATTGGCCCAGAGCTGCCGTCCGGTGGCGACGTCGATGAGCCGCGCCGAAATCCGGATCCGCGCGACGTCACGCTCCAGCGTGCCGCTCAGAATTGTTTCCACGCCGAGGCGCCGGCCCACCGATTGCG
>DASRJR010000124.1:0-8451 GCA_035649395.1 Vicinamibacterales bacterium | reverse complement strand
CGTGCGACTCGTCGCCGGAGAGACGATGGCGCTCGTGGCTGGTGGGCTCGGGGCCGGTATCGTCTTGTCCCTCATCGCCTCGCGTGCGACCGCGGCCTTGCTGTACGAAGTCGATCCGCTCGACCCGCTCGCGTTAGGGCTGTCGCCGCTCATCCTTCTGGTCGTCTGCGCTGCCGCCGTCTGGCTCCCGACCTGGCGCGCCCTGCGGATCAACGCGGCGGCGGCCCTCCGGTACGAATAGATGCCGCGCAGAAGGAATCAGGATTCAGGAATCAGGATTCAGTAATGGGCAAGGATTCAGGCCTGATTCCTGGCCCAGGCCTGAATCCTGATTCCCGATTCCTGATTCCTACGAGGCACGGGTGTCACAAACCACCCGCGCGCCCGTTCTACAGCTAACGGGCCGATCGTGACTACGATTGCCAACGCCTGGATGACCACCCTCGAGCGTGCGGATGCGCCGAATGTCGCAGCAGGAAAGCCTGCGGATGACGTCCTCCGGCTCTTCCACGAGCACGGCGGCGCGATCTACCGCTTCTGCCGCAGCACACTGCGCAGCGAAAGCGACGCCGAGGACGTGGTGCAGGACACGTTTCTGAAGCTGTTGCAGCACCTCGAGTCGCGCGGTGACCGGTCGAACCTGCGGTCGTGGTTGTTCACGGTCGCCGCCAACGGGTGCCGCGATCGCGGACGATGGCGCTCGCGATGGCTGCCGTGGCGGGCGGAAGACGACCGCCGCGTGGCGGCGCCAGCACAGGACCAGGACGACATCCGCAGTGCACGGCGGGCGCTGCGGGCGCTCGCGCCCCGGGATCGGGTGCTGCTGTCGCTCCGGGCAAGCGGATTGTCGTATCGCGAAATCGCGACGGCGACAGGCATCCGCGAGAACTCGGTGGGGCGATTGCTCGCGCGGGCTGTCGATCGCTGGAAAAAGGCGAGGAAATCATGAGCTGTCTCACAGACGTGGAAATCCAGACGATCGTCGACAACGAGGCGAGCGAGGCGAGCCGGCAGCACGCGGCCGCATGTCGATCGTGCCAGCAGCGCATCGACGAGCGGCAACGTCAGATGCGCGCGATCGCCGACGCGGTCAACATCTCGGGCGACATTCCCGCGGCACTCGATGTGCGACTGCGTCAGTCGCTCGCGTCAGCATCCGGATCAGCCGCACCGGCTGTCCGAGGGGCGACGGTTCTGCGCCCGCGTCCGGTGCGCGCTGCACTCGGACCGCACGGCGCGAGATGGGTCTACGCGGGGTCGATTGCTGCGGCCGTCGCCGTCATCGTGTTCGCCGTCCTGCCGCGCCTGGGTGCGCCGACGCGTCTGTCCGCATCGCAGGTGCTCGAGCGATCGCTGCAGACGTTATCGACGGCCACCGGCGTCGAATACCTCGAATACGAGCTGACCATCGACGGCGCTGCCGACGGCCCCTTTCGAATCGAGCATCTGATCGATCGTGCCAATCCGCAGCACTATCGAGTGGCGAGCTACGGCGTCGACGGTCTTCTCCGGACGGCCATCAGCCAGGACCCGGTGGCGCGACGACGAACGCAAGCGATTCACGTCGACGGCCGCACGTATGTCGTGCACGTCTCGGACATTCGTGAGCCGGTGCTGTCGCTGCCACAGATGGCGCAGGCGCTGCTCGAGTCGGTGATCGCCATGATGCAAGCTACGGCGGATCCGACGTTGACGATGCAGGAGGGTCCCGCCGGACGCGAGTACGTCGTCGAGACGCCTCGAGTGGCGACTGCCAACGCGGCCGTCACGCTCGATCTGTCGCACGCACGTGCCGTGATCGGTGCCGACGACTTCCGCATCCACGCCTTCGAAGCCAGCGGCGCACTGTTGCGGCAGCCGTTTGCCGTTTCGGTCAGGCTGATTCGGCAGGAGATCGTCGACAGCACGTCCGCCAACTTCGCGATCGAGGCCGCGCCCGGCGACATCGTGCTCGACGGCCGTCCCGAGAGTGGTCCGCTCGAGGAGGTACTGACCGCGATTGTTCGCGGCGCGACCCAGGGGGCACACTGAGGCGTGCCGCACGCCGCCATCTCGATCGAGGCGCTCACCAAGTACTACGGCGCGGTCGTCGGCGTCGAAGCGCTGACGCTCGACGTCGCGCAGGGTGAGGTGTTCGGCTTTCTCGGCGCGAACGGCGCGGGCAAGACGACGACGATCCGGATGCTGCTCGACCTGGTGCGCCCGACGAGCGGACGCGCATCGGTCGCCGGCTTCGACTGCCAGCGCCAGGGCCTCGAGGCGCGTGCGCGCATCGGATACCTGCCCGGCGAGATGCCGATCTACCCCGAGCTGACCGGCGCGACGTATCTGTCGTTTCTCGCGTCGATCGGTCCGCGCGCGCCGGCACGGGCGCGCATGGACGATCTCTTCCGCCGCTTCGACGTCAGCGATCTCGACCTCAAGCGCCGCATGCGCGACTACTCGCATGGGATGAAGCGCAAGCTGGGTCTGATCCAGGCGCTGATGACCGACCCACCCGTGCTGATTCTTGACGAACCGACCTCCGGACTCGATCCGCTGATGATCGAGGCGTTCAGCGAGACGGTCGACGAGCTCGCGCGCGCAGGCCGCACGACCGTGTTCATGTCGTCGCACATCCTGTCGGAAGTCGATCGTGTGTGCGAGCGGATCGGCCTCGTGCGTCACGGCCGCCTCGTTGCCGTCCGCACGCTCGCGGAGATGCGATCGGAAGCGCCGCGCCGAGTGACCATCCATTTTTCCCGGCCCGTCTGCAGCGATGTGCCGGCGATCGACGGGATCGTGATGGTCGCTCGCGAGGCGCAGCAGTGGGTCGTCGACGTCCGAGGCCCGCTCGGTGCGCTCGTCGCCGCACTTGCCGGGTTGCCGATCGCCGACATGCGCGTGGAGACCTTCACCCTCGATGACACGATCCTGCGGCTGCTGGGCGGGCACACGCGGTGATCGCGCTCGTGCTCCGCTCGTTCAATCGCGCGGCGCGGCCCCTGGCCGCGGTGGCGGTGCTGCTGATGGCGTTTCAGCTGACACTCGTGGCCGCGGCGGCGGCGATCGCGGCCGAGCGCGACATCGCCAGCCTCGCGCAATTGGTGCCCGGCTTCATGCAGCCCTTGATCGGCGTCGCGCTGTTGACGTTTGGCAGCATGACCACGATCACGTTCTTCGACGCACTGCTGGTCATGCTGATCGTGCAGCTCGCGGTCTATCTCGCGAGTGAGCCGGCTGGAGATGTGGAGTCGGGTTTGGTCGATCTGCTGCTCGCACGCCCGGTGCCGCGGCACTGGCTGGTCACGCGCACGCTCGTGTTCATGGCGTCCTCGATCGCATCACTGGTGGTCATGATGGCGCTGACACTGTGGATCGCCCTCGTGATGTTCGGCCCTGATGGCGAGGCTTGGCCCGCACCCCGCGTCGTCGTCTCGATGGTTGGGCATCTGACGCTGATCGCCTGGTGCTTTGGTGCCGTCTCGCTTGCCGCGTCGGGGTGGGCGCGGCGCCGGGGCTCGGCGATCACGGCTGTTGGAGTCACGGCGGTCGCGTTGTACCTGCTCGATTTTCTCGCCACGCTCTGGCGCCCGCTCAGAGGTGTCGCCGTCGTGTCGCCATTTCACTACTTTCGCGGCGGCGAGATCCTCGCTGGCACGGCAAGCACCACACGCGACCTCGCAGTTCTCGGTACGATCACCATCGCCGCCGTCGCCGTTGCCTACGTCGCCTTCCGGAGGCGCGATCTCTGATCAAACATCCTTCGTTGCTCCGTTGCTCCTGTTAAGACCGTTGCCTCCGTCGCCTCCGTTGCCCAGTGCTAACATGCAGCCCGAGGCATGACCCCGTCGACGATCGCGCACTATCGCATCTCCGAGAAGATCGGTGAAGGCGCCATGGGCGAGGTGTATCGCGCCACCGACAGCAAGCTGGGGCGCGAGGTCGCGATCAAGATGATCCCGGAGGACTTCGCCAGGGACGCCAGCCGCATGTCGCGCTTCACGCGCGAGGCGCAGGTGCTCGCGTCGCTCAATCACCCGAACATCGCCGCAATCTACGGCGTCGAAGACCGCGCGCTGATCATGGAGCTGGTCGAAGGGCAGACGCTCGCCGACCGCATCAAGCAGGGGGCGATTCCGCTCGACGAGGCGCTCGAGTTCGCGAAGCAGATCGCCAGCGGCATCGAGGCGGCGCACGAGAAGGGCATCGTCCATCGCGATCTCAAACCGTCGAACATCAAGATTACGCCGAGCGGCACGATCAAGCTGCTCGACTTTGGTCTCGCCAAGGCGGAAGGCCCGTGGGCTCCTGTGACGCCCGTCGACGAGACACCCACGCTGACCGTCGCCTCAACCGGCGCCGGCGTGATTCTCGGGACCGCGGCGTACATGGCGCCAGAACAGGCGCGCGGCCGCAACGTGGACAAGCGTGCGGACGTCTGGGCGTTCGGCGTGGTGGTCTACGAGATGCTGACCGGGAAACCGCTCTTCCCCGGCGAGAGTGTGACCGACGTGCTCGCCGCCGTCGTGCGTCAGGACGTGGATCTCAGCGAGGTGCCCGCGAAGGTCCGGCCGCTGCTCCGCCGCTGCCTGGAGAAGGATCCGAAGCGTCGCCTCCGCGATGTCGCCGACGCGATGCTGCTGCTCGAGCCGACGCCGGACGAATCGGCTGCCGCCCTTCCGGTCTCACGCGCACCCGTGTGGGCGCTCGCGGGCGCGACAGCCGTGCTGCTCGTGGCGCTGGCGACGCTGGCGTGGATCCATTTCCGCGAGGTGCCCCCCACAGCCGAGGTCACGCGATTCCAGATGGGCCTGCCCGACAACGCGCGATTCACGTCGATAGGGGCCTCCACCATCTCACCGGATGGGCGCAAGATCGTCTTTTCCGCATACGGCGCCGACGGCGCGCCGCGCGTCTGGATTCGCACCTTCGATTCAGCAGCGGCCGTTCCACTCGAGGACGCTCGAACGAGTCAAGTGCCGTTTCCGTTCTTCTGGTCGCCGGACAGCCGATTCATCGCGTTCGAGGGCGGAGGCAGGCTGAGAAAGATCCCGGTCGAGGGAGGCACGCCCCAGGCCATCGCCGAGGCCCCGAAGTCATTCGGCGGGCAATGGGTGCTCGGCGGCTCCTGGAATCGCGACAACGTCATCATCATCGGCACCAGCAACGGGATCATGCGCGTCTCGGCCGACGGCGGCGGACTCACACCGGTCACGCAGCTGACGAACGGTGAGTTGGGACATATCTTTCCCACATTCCTGCCCGACGGACGGCATTTCGTGTACCTCCGCGGCCCAGCGCCCGGCAGCCGTTTCATCGCCCTCGGCGACCTCGATGCAAAACCGGACGCGCAAAGTACCACTCCCATATTGAAGACGGACTTTGCCGTCGTCGCCGTGCCCGCGTCACCGGACGGCCGACTCACACTGCTGTTCCAGCGCGACACCACAGTGCTCGCACAGGAGTTCGACGCCACGGCATTCACGCTGCGCGGCGAACCGGCACCGATTGCGGAACAGGTCGCCAGTTTCACGAACGGCGCGATCGGCTTTTTCTCGGCGTCGAATACGGGAACGCTCATCTACCGGTCGATCAGCGAGGACGTTCGCCAATTGACCTGGTTCGATCGCGAGGGACAGGCGGTCGGCACGCCTGGAGGCCACGCGCCGTACGGCATCGTGAAGGTGTCACCGGACGGCACGAAGGCCGCCGTGGTCTTGAACGTCGATCTCCGGGTGCGGCCCCCGAACAACGACGTCTGGATCGTCGACTTGATCAAGGGCGGGAGCACGCGGCTCACATTCGATCCCGCGACCGACACGAACCCGGTCTGGTCGCCCGACGGCAAGTGGGTCGCGTGGCAGTCCAACCGCGACAAAGAGTTTGAGCTGTTTCGCAAGGCGGCCGATGGGTCAGGCATCGAAGAGCGGTTGAGATCGTCCAAGCCCGTCTCGAACCTCACGGACTGGTCGCGCAACGGGTACCTGATTTACTCGTCGATGGGTGACCTCTGGGCGTTGCCAGAGCAACCCGATGCTGCTGGTAACCGAACGCCGGTCGCGGTCGTGAACTCGCCCGCGAACGAATACGTTGGCTACGTCTCGCCCGACAATCGCTGGATCGCCTACCTGTCGACTGAGACCGGTCAGCAGGAGATGTTCGTACAGTCGTTCAATCCAGCCGGAGGAGCCGCCGTTGGGAAATGGCAAGTGTCGGAGCGGGGCACGATGGGTGTGGCCCGGTGGCGCAGCGACAGCAAGGAGCTGATGTTCGTCGGCAGTGACGGCTCAATCCTGGCGGTCGATGTCGCGCCCGGAGGCGCGTTTCAGGCCAGCGCGCCCCACAAGCTGTTTCAAGTCCCATTCGAGATCCTCGCGTTGGCCCCCAATCCCGGGCAGCTCATCGACGTGACGCGCGATCACCAGCGCCTGCTCGTGCCGATGCCCGTGCCCTCGAGCGCGCAGCGAGAGGTGAGCGTGGTCGTGAACTGGCCAACGGCGCTGCGCAAGTAAGAAGACCTCGAGCCGACGCCAAGACGATGCAACTTCTCGTCAGTGTGGCCAATGCCGAGGAGGCCGACGCGGCCCTGATCGGCGGCGCGATCATCATCGATGCGAAAGACCCGACCGCTGGCGCGCTGGCGCCCGTGGCAATCGACGTCTTCCGCACAATCCAGACCGTGGTCGGCGGGATTCGGCCGGTGAGCGCCGCGTTAGGTGATGCCGCTGACGAGGCGACGATCGAGGCGGCGGCACGCCAGTTTGCAGATGCGAGCGCTGCGTTCGTCAAGCTCGGGTTTGCCGGCGTCGAATCCCGTGCGCGCGTCCGTTCGTTGATCGGGGCCGCCGTCCGCGGCACATCCGGATACGCATCGGGCTTGTTCGGCTCGGTCGGTGTCGTCGCCGTCGCGTACGCCGATCGCGCCGCCATCACTCCGTTGGACATCATCGCCGCCGCATCGAGTGCGGGGGCGACAGGAGTCCTGATCGACACCGCGGACAAAGACGGACCGGGCCTGCCGGCGTTAATGACGACCAGCGCGCTCACCTCATGGGTGAGGCACGCGCACGAGGCGGGGCTCACGGCAGCGGTCGCGGGCCGACTCAGCGTCGACGATCTGAAATGGGCGCGCGACTGTGGCGCGGACATCGTCGGCGTCCGCGGTGCCGCATGCGAGACGGGGCGAACAAGCCGGGTCGTCGCCGAGAAGGTCCGGCTGCTGCGTGCAGCGGCCACGTTAACGCTCGTATAGCACGTGCTGTTCCTTCGCGCGCTGCTGTCATTCCTCCTCTTACCTGGGCTCGTCGCCTTCATGGTGCCGGCGTGGATCGCGTGGCCGGTCCGCGGGCGCGTACTGCACCTCGTCGGCGTGCCGCCATTTGCCGCAGGTGTCGCCCTGCTGTTGTGGTGCGTGCGCGAGTTCTCTGTCGCCGGCAAGGGCACGCTGGCGCCGTGGGATCCGCCGCGACACCTCGTCGTCTCAGGGCCGTACCGGGTCTCGCGCAACCCGATGTATGTCGCCGTGACGCTCATCCTGATCGGGTGGGCCGGAGCATTTCAGACGCGAGCGCATTGGTACTACGCGCTCGTCGTCGTCGCGGCGTTTCACGCGAGAGTCGTGTTGGCCGAAGAACCCTGGGCGGCTCGTTCGTTCGGCGTCGAATGGCAGCGATACAAAAAGCGAGTGCCGCGCTGGCTCTTCTAAGATCCAGGCCCCAGGGCCCAGGCCTCGAGGGCTAGCAGTTCGATCCTATCGGCGGTCACGATCACGTGCGACACGTTCGCGCCAAGCGCACGTTCGAAGTATGGATCCACCACCGCATCGCCGCGAGCGCCAGGCGGCTTCACGAGCACGAGCTGCGTCGCGCCCACTGCTCCAGCGACCCATGCCGCGATGCTGTCGCTCGTGACCTCCCACGAGTGTGGCAGCGGATCGGCGGCGCGCAGCCAACGCGACGGCGCCAAGACGGGAATCGCTCCGGCATCGATCGCGTCGTGAATCTCGTCAGGACTCCAGACGAGCGCGCTGCCTGCCAGCCGCGATGCAATCAGCTCCGCGTACTGATCCATCGCGAGAATGGCCATCCAATGCGCAGCGTCGTCGGAGAGAGGCTCGCGGCGATCCATCTCGCGCACCGCGTCGGCAAATGGGCCACCGCCGGGCACGATCAACACTCGTCGGCTCCGAGCGATATCGCCGATCGCCGCGAGCACCGACGCAAACGTCGCGCGGTCGGCCAGCACGCCGCCGCCGATTTTGGCGACGGTTTCAATCGCCTGCTGGTTCGTCGCTTTTCGAGACCGGCGGGTCTGAAGACCCGCCTCTACGTCGATCTCCGGAGAACGTCGTAGGGGCGGGTCTTCAGACCCGCCGGTCTCGAAAAGCGACCAACCAGCAGGCGATTGAAACCGTCGTCAAAATCGGCGGCGGCGTGCTGGCCGACCGCGCGACGTTTGCGTCGGTGCTCG
>DASRJR010000123.1:0-21864 GCA_035649395.1 Vicinamibacterales bacterium | reverse complement strand
TCTTCTCGGCCGGGGCGAACATCTACATGCTGGCGCAGTCCAGCCACGCGTCGAAAGTGAACTTCTGCAAGTTCACGAACGAGACCCGCAACGGGATGGAAGACTCGAGCCGGTATTCCGGACTCCGATTCCTGGCGGCGTGCAACGGCTCTACCGCCGGCGGCGGCTACGAACTGGCGCTCGCGTGCGATGAGATCATCCTCGTCGACGATCGCTCGTCCACCGTCAGCCTGCCGGAAGTATCGTTGCTCGGCGTGCTGCCTGGGACGGGGGGACTGACCCGCTTGATCGACAAACGTCGTGTGCGGCGCGATCACGCCGACGTGTTCTGCACGTCCCCCGACGGCGTCCGCGGACAGCGAGCCGTGGACTGGCGTCTCGTCGATCGCGTCGCTCGGCCCCAGGATTTTGCCGCCAGCGTCAACGAACGCGCGCGCGCGCTGGCCGGCACGAGCGAACGCCCCGACCGCGCTGCCGGCATCAACCTCACCCCGATTCACCGAAACATAGGGGAGAACCGTCTGGAGTACCGGCACGTCGACGCGCGCCTCGATCGAGATCGCCGCACCGCGACGTTGACGGTCTCTGGCCCCGCCGACGCTGCCGTGTCGAACGTCGACGAAGCGCTGGCACGCGGCGCTGATTGGTGGCCGCTGGCAATGGCGCGCGAGCTGGACGACGCCATCCTTCATCTGCGTGCCAATGAAACCGAATTGGGACTCTGGCTGCTCGAGACTCGCGGAGACGTTCAGGCAGTGCTCGATGGCGACCGATTCCTCCTCGAGCATCAGGCACACTGGTTCGTGCGCGAGGTACTCGGCATGCTGCGGCGGACGCTGGCACGCCTCGATGTGTCGTCGCGTTCGATGTACGCCCTCGTCTTGCCAGAGTCGTGCTTCGCGGGGACCCTGCTCGAGCTGCTGTTGGCGTCGGATCGCGCCTACATGCGCGATGACGGCGAAGCGGCGCCGTGCGCGTCGGTGACGCTGTCGCACATGAACGTCGGGGCGCTGCCGACGGTTGCCGGAGCGTCGCGGCTGGAAGCGCGCGGCAATTCGATCGAGGCGGTGCGCGATCTCCTGGAACAGCGGCTCGGTCCGGCCGATGCGCTCCGGCTCGGCCTGGTCACGGAAATCCCAGATGTCTTGGATTGGGATGACGAATTGCGCCAAGCCATCGAAACGCGAGCGGCGATCTCTCCAGACGCGCTCACCGGAATGGAAGCGAACTTGCGATTTCCGTTGCCGGAAACGCAAGGCACGCGCGTGTTCGGCCGGCTGTCGGCGTGGCAGAACTGGGTCTTCAGTCGGCCCAACGCGGTGGGACCGTCTGGCGCGTTGAAAATCTACGGTTCCGGGTCGCCGTCGAAGTTCGATTGGGGCCGCGTGTAGGTCCGGCTAAAGCCGCACCCTACGACAGTCAGCCGGACACTACGACGGGGCCTTGGTGAAGATGAACAGGTGCTGCCAGGGCAGGTCGTCGAACACGCGCGACTGCTTGAACCCTTCGTGCTCGAGCTCCTGCTTCACTTGCGCCTTCGACATCTTGTGCTCGCGCAGGATGGGCACGTCGGGATCCTCGGCTCTGTACTCGAGCAGCACTAATCGCCCGTCCGGCTTCAGCGCGTCCCTCAAACCCTGCAGCATCTTCTGAGGCTGTGAGAACTCGTGATAGACGTCGACCATGATGGCGAGGTCGATGCTACCGGCCGGCAGCTTCGGATCGTCGATGGTGCCGAGCACGGGAATCACGTTGCTCATCTTGGCCTTCGCGACGTTCTTCTGCAGCAGGTCGAGCATCCCTGGCTGAATGTCGTTGGCGTAGACCTTCCCCATCGGGCCGACTGCGCGCGCCAGCCTGAGTGTGATGTAGCCCGAGCCGGCTCCGACGTCGGCCACCGTCCACCCTTTCTGGATTCGCAGGAGCCGAATGGCAAGGTCAGGATCTTCTTCGCGCTCGCGCTCGGCGCGCTCGAGCCACGGCGCCCCCTGCACGCCCATCGTCAGGGCGTAGACGCGACCGCTGACCGGGTGCACCCCGGGTTGCTGTGCGGCGAGCGTGGCCGCAAGTGCGACCGTGGCGAGGAGGAGCGAGGGGATTCGCGTCATGCTTTCTTCACGGTGAACTCGAACGGCATTCCGGCGAACTCGCCGGTCATCTTGATCTCGGCGGGGGACACGACACCCTTATACGAGAGATCGATCGCCATCCCGCCAAAATCGAGCGTCAGATCGAATGAGATGTTGTTGCCGTCGACTTTGCCGTTCTTGATGGCGATCTGCCCGCCATCCGGTCCGGTGGTCGACCCGGTCAACGTTGCGCCGTCGGCCTTGAACTCGTACGCGACGGGAAAGTCGCCCATCGGCGTGCTCACGGTGCCGGCCCATTTACCGTCGACATCGTGTGCCAGCGCAGGCGCGGCGGTGAACAGGACGAGCCCGAGGGCGAGTGCAGCGATGACTTTCATGGCCTTCTCCTTGGAGCGGATGTGGCGGGACTACGTCACGGTTTGACGTTCACAGCGCCAACAAGAGTTCAGTTGATACCCGCACCCAGCGGCATTTCGCAAGTATAAACAAAGCGCTTCTCCCGGCATGCCGTTTGCTAGCGATTTGAGTGGTGGCGTGCTCGACATCGAGTAGCCACTACTCCACTGACCGCCTAACACCGGCCGGATGTGCCGGTACGGCGGTCAGCGCGAGGTAAAACGCCTCCCGCCTCCGAGGAAGTCCTCCAACCATTTGTTCTCGACGATCCACGATTGCGCGACTTTGGTCAACGCGACCGCATCCTAGTCAGAATCTCGTCCAGGTGTCCCTTGATCTCAGCCGGCAGGACACTGTTCAAGTACTCCACGGCCGTACCTCGCGCGTAAGCGCTCCCTGCTCGCAGGCTTCGGTAGGCTGCCCGAATGGGCCCGGCTGGAAGAATGAGCCCGAGCAGGGTAAAGAGGAGACCGACGTGCTCGATTCCACCGGCGATCTCTCGTTTGATCAACCGGATGACGCCATCGGTGTCGATCTCGAGGTCGGGACGGCCCCGGCGGATCACGAACAACGTTCGCGCGCACTGCATACGCACGCTAACGTGATCGTCCTCACAGCCCTGTAATAGCGCGTCGATGACGGTCGCCGTTCGGCAGCTCGACAATACTCGGGCCAGCCGTCGTCGCATCACAGCAGGATGACGAACGTCGAGCAGGGCGTCGATGAGCATGCCGGGACGCTGCGGCGCGATGGTCTGAAGCGCGCGCATGGCATCGACCGCCGTCCGCCCGAGACCGAGCAGCGGAATCAGATGCGGGATCACCGCCGGCGTCAGCGCCGCGCCGTTCAGCACGCGCCGGATGCGACGGGCGTCGCCCGACTGCAGCGCGAGGATCTGCATCACCTCCGCATCGGCTCCGCGCAGGTCGGTCTTCTTCGTCACGTCTCTCAGCCGCGCGACTTCTCGAGCTGTTGCCGTGTGCGTTCCAGCGTGAACGTCAACGACTCCCGGGGGATACTCGTCACGAACGGGCCGACGGCCCAGCCCAGCCCGAAGGGAATGCCGCGCGTGAGCGAGACCGATTCGCACTGGATGTAGACGCCGCCGTCGCGCGCCAGCAACCGCCAATACGTGTTGAGCCGCCAGAGATATCCGCCATCGTGGCCGACAGCTTTCTCGCGCTCCTCCGGCGTCCCTGGATTCTCGACTTCCGCGATACGCGTACTGGCGATCCACCCTTCGGCACGGTTAGGTACCGGGCGGAAGAAACGTGCGTCGTGCTCGCTGTTCACCACGACGGTAATCACCTTCTTCATCGAGAAGCGCAGGAAGAAGTGAAACCGGTCGTCCTTGCGCGACAACAGCTTCGACCCGGCCACCGTCGGCGCATAGATCTGCTGGTGCTGGTCGTAGTTCTGGAGGATCGTCAGCGCCTGCTCGATCGTCGCGTTCTCGACGAAGGCCGTTCCGATCCAGTGATGAATGAGCCCGTCGGGCACGTCGATGTCGCGAGCGCCGTCCTTCGTCTTCAGCCGCTCGATCGCCATCTCCTTGCGCCGGAGCTGCTCGCGTATCGGCCCCCGGCGCGCGTCTGTGAGGCTGTCGATCCACAGAAACGCAGGATCCTTCTGCAGTCGGGATTCGGTGAGGGTGACGTATCGGTCGAACGCGGCGACGGTGCGCGCCTGCAGGTCGGCCGCCATGACCCCTGCTGATGAGAGCGCCGTCGCAAGAAACACGGGGGCCCACGCCTGGTTTGCCATATCGGATAAGGTGCGAACCAGGCCATTATCGGCTCAAGTGACCAGAAGGATTCAGGATTCAGGAATCGGGATTCAGTCCCGGGCCAGGTATCAGGCCTGGGCGGTAGCCCGTTCGATGAATTCGGCGACGCGGTCCCATGTGTCGACGTCGGTCTCGTAGAGCGAGGCCCAGTACCGTTTCATGCCCGTCGGCCAGACCTGGCGTCTGCGGAACGCCCGCATCACGTCGGCCTTGATTTCCTCATCTCCTCCGGTTTCCTGGTCCAGCAGGTCGCGCCAGCGCGCGGCCAATGACCGGGCGGCTGGCCCGGTGGGATCGGTCCCGACCAAGTGTTTCCATTCGTGGAACAGCGCTCGGCGCGACGGGCTCGCCCGCGGCGCCACCTCGCCGTTGCGCGCGCGCTCCTCACGCTCGCGGTCGTACCGGAGCCACAGCGCTTCGTTGATGAATTCAGTCGTGCGCTCGATGTCGAACTCGACGAGGCGACGTTTGAGGGCCGGCGGCCAGTGCTCGCGGTCCGCCCACGCTTTCAAATGCCCGGTGCGGACGGCGCCGGCAGGCTTACTCTGTGCCAGCGACAGCCATCGAGTCGCGAGCGCTTGCACGCGATCACTCGAGGGATCGTCACCGAGCGCGGCGCTGACCTCGCGATACAGCGTCCGCCATTCCGGCGAGGGCCAGTCGGCGTAGTACTGCTTCCACTGCTCCCACGCCTCCTCGCTGAAGTACTGTCGCATCGCGTCGACGTCCTGCATGTGCATGGCGGTGATGACCTGTTGAAGAATCGCCGTCTCCGACGCTTCGTCCCGTTCAATCGCATCCTCGGCGTGCGCCAGGGCGTCGATGGCACGGTCGAGCGCGCGGCGTTTCTCTTCGAGCACTTCGCGCTGCTGCCGGAACATGGCACGCAGCGGCAACGGATCTCGTTCGAGGATGGTCCTGATCTGTTTGAGTGGAATGCCGAGCGACTTGAGCGCCACGATCTGCTCGAGTCGCGCAAGATGCACGGTGTTGTAAGCACGGTAGCCGCCTGGCGTGCGGGCCGGCTTCAATAACCCGAGCCGGTCGTAATGGTGCAGCGCTTTGACCGTGACACCCGCCAGTTCCGCAAACTCGTGGACCCGATAGGACTTTGCCATCCGTTCTGCCGCTCTAGGGTGAGGCCTGACCTAAGAGGAGAGTCAAACGAAATGCAGAATGCCACAATTGCAGAATGCAGAGTGTCCACTCGTCTTGACCCCAGTCTTACGCCTGGCGACATCGCGTGAACGACTCGTCTACCGGACAGGCACCAGCGTGAGAAACCGCTCCAGATCGCGCGTCGCGAAGCTGCTCAATTGCGCCGGCGTGGCGACGCCGACTGGCCGGAACAGCATCTGCGGTGGACCGACCGCGAGCGTGGGGGCGTCGCTGATCTCGACCTGCCACACGCCGCTCACTTGCAGGCCCGCGAGCGAGGTGAACGTCAACGCCTTGCCGTCAGCGCGCCAGACGAGGCCGCCGAGTGCAGTCCCATCGTGCACCTGCACAACCTCAGTCGCCGGTGCGGACAGGTTGAGCCGACGCACGTAGGTCTTCATGGGCCCGCCGCCGTTGTTATCGCTGTAGGCGATCAAGCGTCCATCAGGCGAGATCCGGCCGGCTCTGCCCCTGAACAGCTCGACCGGCTTGCGATCGCCGTTGAGCGGGAGCGCGTAAATCGACTCGCCGGTCCAGAAACACAGCAAACCGGCGTTGGACCAATCGGTGAGGAAGAGTGGCGCGCCGGTCGTGTGTTTGTAAACGAGCTCGGCGCGCGCAGAGCCGTCCGCGGCACGGACGTAGATCCCGTTCGTATCGAAGTCGGCGCGCACGTACGCGATCTGCCGCCCGTCGGGCGACCACACCGGTGTCGAATCGCCCTCTTCATCCGCGGTCAACGCTCGACCTTTGCCGTCGGTGTCGTAGATCCAGATGTCTCCGTAGCCGGAGTCTCGATTCGTGAGGATCGCAGCCACACGACTGCCATCCGGTGAAAACGCCGGTTGCGCGAGCAAACCCGGTTCCCCCATCGTCGCCACGGTTGCGCCCTGTCGATCGACGAGGGTGATCCGCTGGGAAGGCGCCTCGGCAATCCGGAGTACCTGCTGCATCCGGACGAGATCTCCGTTCTTGAATGCCGCCTGCAAAGCGGTCTTCGCACGCTCACCCAGGAGCGCCATCAACGCTTGCTCGTCTTCTTTGGTCCTCGCCGTAGCCAGCAAGCTGACAGCGCCCATCTCGTCTTGCGACTGGAGACCGAACTTGACCCTGCGCGGCGGGTTCCTGGGATTCCGCGGATTGTCGGTCGAGTTGTCGTAGACGACCTTCACATCGATGCGCGTCCCCTTTGGCAGATCCAACGGCTGCTTGTACGTGTACGAATCTTGCCAATTGAAGTCCCAGTCCTTGATCCAAAGCAGGGGCCGTTGCGTGCCATCGGGCAGCGTTGCATCGGCTTTCATTTCCCTGCCAAGGTAGTGCGCGTGGGCGGATACCGCATACGCCCGCACGTCAACCGGCAGCACGAGAGAATCTTCGATCGAGTGGTTCTTGGCGCCCGGCGCGATATCCAGCGCCCGTCCGAACGCGAACAAGGGTGGAGCCTCGATGTTGATCAACCTGCGCTCCGGGGCCCGGTCGGCGAAGTACAAGCCAACCAACGAGGTTTCGGTCTCGGGCTTGCCCGACAGGTGAAAGTGAGTTTGCAAGACGAAGTCGGAGCCCATCGGCAAACGCGCCGCCAACCCCTCGGGCAGAAACGTCGGCGTGCCGCCAGTCGCCCACCCGCCGAGCGCTCCGGACTCGGTAAGACCCGGCAGCCCCACGCCGGGAAATCCAGGCTTGCCGTCGGCGCCGTCGCGCGACGCCGCGGCGCCGCCCTTGATCCACGTGAAGATGGCGTGATGCACGACCTTCCGCGCACTGGGCCGGAACTCGACGGCACGCACCCACTTGTCCTCCGTGAGCTTCGTCGGGAGCACGAAGTTGCGAAACTGATCGGGGCCCGCGGCGGGGACGGAATAACCAGCCGGCATTTCAAGGATCAGGTCCGGCTTGCCAAGATGCCAGCCGTCGGTGAACTCGGGCACACGCGGCATCTTGGCGCCGTCCCCTCGGGGCATACCCTGCTTGACCCACTCGCCGATCGCGGCGATCTGTTCGTCGGTGAGACGACGTTCATCGGCGAATTCGCCATAGCCGTGGGTCGCGTGCCACGGCGGCATGTAGCGCGACGCCGTGACCTTGGCGATCAGCGCACCGCGTTTCGCGACGTCTTCATAGGAAACCAGCGAGAACGGTGCCGCCTCTCCTGGCCGATGGCACGTGACACACTTCTCGTACACGATCGGCGCGATGGTCTCACTGAACGTGACACGAGCCGTGCCCGACTGTGGCGCCGCGGCTCGAGCCGGGGCCTGCGACAGACCGGCCGATTGCCACAGCACGGCAACGGCGAAGAAGGCCAAGAGAATCCGTCTACTCATGTTCGTGCGTCCTCAGTAACGCGGGATCGGTGATGAAGCAGCCAATCGCCTCGGTCTCGGGGTGTGCGACAGGTCGGCCCGCGAGCACGGCATCGAGCGCATCTCGCAGATCGTGGCTGGTGATCTGTTGCCTCGTCTTGCCGAGCGCCGCGTACAGGTTGTCCACGCGGCCGCGATAGCGAACCGCACCCTGACGATCGACGACGACGGCGGTCGGCGTGATCGTGGCCCTGACTGCAGTCGCAACGGCACGGCTTCGGTCGAGCGCCGCTGGCAGGCCTCTGTGTTTGTATTCGTCAAGGTGCGTTCGCACCTGCCGATCGAGCGTGGCCGGCGAGGCCGCGGTGTCGACGTCCTCGTACATCAGCGAGCATCCGACACCTCGCGGCGCAAACTCGCGGCAGACCCGCTCGATCTCAGGGGCGTACGCGTTCGACACCGGGCAGTCGGTGGCGACGAAAAACACGACGCTCGCCGCGGCGCCCGTCGCAAACGGTCTGATCACACGGCCGTCGAGGTCGCCGACCTGCACGTCTTTCACGCGATCGGCAGCGGCCGTTACCGTCAACGGCCACACCAGGGCCAGCCACATGAGTCGACGTCTCTGCATGGAAGCCATTGTCGATGATCGAGGTATCGTATTGTCGATAATCGAGGTATGCTTGTCAACGCCATGCCGAAACCGTCCGATCTGTTACAGGGCACTCTCGATCTGTTGATCCTGAAGACGCTCTCGCGTGGATCGCTTCACGGGTGGGCGATCTCGAAGCGAATCCAGCTGCTCTCGAACGACGTGCTCGCGGTGCAGCAGGGATCGCTCTACCCCGCGCTGCACCGGCTCGAGCAGCAGGGCTGGATTGCTGCCGAGTGGAAGGACACCGATCTCGGGCGCAGCGCGAAGTTCTACACGTTGACCCGCGAGGGCAAACGGCAACTCGAGCGTGAGCTGGAAACATGGAAGCGGCTGTCGTCGGCCGTCGGCCTGCTGATCGAGCGCGCCTGAAGCGAGTCGACTCGGCTTGATCGAGCAGTTGTCATGTCCGTCTTTCGTCTCCTGCGCATTGCCCGTCAACGCGTTCGCGCGCTGTTCCGCCGCAACGTCGTCGACGAGGAGTTGGCCAACGAGCTGGCCTTTCACCTCGACCAGCTGACCGAGGAGCTCGTCGATCGCGGCCTGTCGCCGGACGCGGCGCGCCAGGCCGCGCAGCGCGCCGTCGGCAACCTCCCGCTGCTCGAAGAGCAATGCCGTGACACGCGTGCGGTCACCTGGATGCACGACCTGCGTCAAGACATCGTGTACGGCGTGCGCATGCTGCGCAAGCATCCCGGCTTCACGGCTGTGGCGCTGCTGTCACTCGCCTTGGGTATTGGCGCCAACACCGCCATCCTGAGCGTCATCGACGCGGTCGTTCGCGCTCGCCTGCCGATCCCGGATGACAGCCGGCTGGTCGTCCTGCGTACGTACCCGTTCGACAACCCGGCGCAGGAAACCCACGCCCTCGTCGCCGACTACTTCGCCTGGCTCGATGAAAGCCGATCGTTCGATATCCTCGGCGTGGCGCTGGGCAACAACGCGGACTTCGGCGCCGATAGCCGCGGTGCGCCGGCAGAGCGCATCGCCGGGCAGTCGATGACACCGGCGGCATTCGCCGCTCTTGGCGTGCAGCCGATCCTCGGCCGCCTCTTCACCGACGAGGACGTTCAATCGAGGGCGCAGGCGCGGGTCATCGTCCTCAGCCATCGGCTGTGGCAAACACGCTTCGGCGGTCGAACCGACATCGTCGGACAGGAGGTTCGCCTCGATCGCGTCAATCGCACGGTGGTCGGAGTGATGCCGGATCGATTCCGCTATCCCAGCGAGGTCACAAACTACTGGATTCCACTTCTGCTCGATCGCTCGGATACGACGAACCCTCAACGCTTCTTCGTCGTAAACGCGCGACTGAAACCGGGTATCAGCCTCGAGCAGGCGCAGTCCGACGTCGACGTGATCGCGACCCGCCTCGCGCGGATCGACAAGACACGTCATGAGGGCTGGGGCGTGCGCGTCAAACCGCTTCGCGACGCGATGTTCGGCTGGAGCCGGCCTCGCCTGTTCACGCTGCAAGCGGCGGTTGCGCTCGTGCTCCTGGTCGCGTGCGCGAACCTTGCGGGCCTCCTGCTCGCTCGCGGTCTCGTGCGCGGACCCGAGATGGCGTTGCGCACGGCGCTCGGCGCCGGCCGCGGACGGTTGGTGCGTCAGTTGCTGACGGAGAGCATTCTGCTCGCCATCGGTGGTGGCGCGCTCGGATTGGCGGTCGCCTGGCTTGGCATGCGCTCGCTCGCCGCCCTGCCGCCGCCGCCCGGCGGGGTCGCGATCAGCAACGTGACGCTGAGCCTGGGTACTCTGGTGATCACCGGCACGATTGCGATGATCACCGGCATCTTCTATGGCCTGGTGCCCGCGCTGCTACATGGGCGAGCACCCTTCACTGACACGCTGAAAGAGTCGATCGGCACCATCCGCGCGCCGCGGCTGCGGAGCACGCTCGTTGCCGTACAGATCGCCGTCACGGTGGTTCTGCTCATCGGCGCGGGACTCCTGATGAGGAGCTTCGTCCGGGTCGTCTCCCGCGATCTCGCCTTCGAGACGGACCGCATGCTCACGTTCGAGCTGCGCTTCCCTATCGACGACTACATGCGTCGGGTCGGCAGCGTCGCCGGACTGCCCTACTTCGACATCGACCCGTCGGCTCCACGGGCCCTCGAGCAGATTCGGCAGCGCGTTCGTGTGCTGCCGGGCGTCGAGTCGGTCGCCGGCGTATCCATTCCACTCCTGAACAGCCTGGTGATCCCGGCAGCCACGATCAGCCTCGATCGCACGAGCGCAACCCTCGATGCGCTTCGCACGAGTGGTCCACCGCCGAACCTCGCGATCGGTGTCGGACGCGATGCCTCGCATGTCGATCCTGGACGCAGCATGACGGCCGCGTACTTTCTGGTCACGCCCGCATTCTTCACATCGATCAGGGCGTCCCTCGTTGCCGGCCGCGACATCGGCGAAGGCGACACCGCGTTGTCGGAGTGGGTAGCTGTCGTCAACGAAACGGCGGCGCACCGCTTCTGGCAGGGTCGGAATCCCATCGGCCAGGAGTTGACGATTCTGAACAGCCCCGAGGAACGGGCGCGGAAAGTCGTCGGCATCGTGCGCGACATCCCGCTGACCGTGGAAGGAGAGATGCGGCCGGTGATCTACACGTCGGTTCTGCAGCAGCCGTCGAAATATCCGCTGCCGGGAGCCAACATGTTCGGCCAGATGGCGTTCATGATCCGCAGCAGCGGTGACCCGTTGAGCCTTCTACCGAGCGTGCGTCGCGCGGTCGCCGAAGTCGACCCCGACCGTCCGCTCGCCAGCGTCGGAACGATGGACGGACGGCTTTTCGCGATCGTTCCTCAACGCGGATACTACATGCTTGCGATCACCGCATTCGCGCTCGCGGCGACGCTGCTCGCGGCGATTGGCATCTATGGCGTCATGGCCTACTCGGTGGCGCAGCGGACGCGCGAGATCGGCATCCGCATCGCGCTCGGCGCCGCCGGGCACCAGATCGCGGCGCTCGTCGGACGACGGACGATGCAGTTGGTCGCTGTGGGATTGTTGGTAGGAGTGACCGCGGCAACGGTCGCGACCGAGCTGATCCGATCGCAGCTGTGGGGCGTCACGCCAACCGACCCGCCGACGTTCATTGCCGTTTGCGCGCTGTTCGTCCTGGTGGCGCTGACGGCGGCGTTCTTCCCCACTCGGCGCGCGATCGCCGTCAATCCGACGACCGCGCTTCGCTGCGAATAACTTAGTCCCTGGTCCTTGGTGCTTCGTTCTTGGTCCGTTCCTTGGCCTCGGTCCGTACTTGGTCCTCGGTCCATGGTCCCCCCTCGTCGAGGACGAAGGACCACGGACGGACCACGGCCCAAGGACGGACTATGCACCAAGAACAAAGGCCCAAGGACCTTGTGTAGTCAATACACCGGCAGCGCCGCGCGCAAGACGTCAACGACCATGTTGGCGCGCAGGTCGAACAGCACCAGATCCCTCGCGACGAGCCGATACTCGAGCTCTTCCGGCAGCGATGGGAGACCGGCCGTGAGATATCCGATCGTCCTGTCGCCGACGCCCCATGGCAGCGGCGTGGCGACGATGACCGGTGACGCCATGAGCTCGTCCTCGTTCATCTCGGCGACGAGATCCCAGACATTGATTCCCTGATGGCGAAGGGCCGCGCCAATCCGGTCGCGGAAGATCTCGGCCACATCGGGCGCAAAGATGTCCCCTTCCTGCGGCATCGGGCGAGCGTCGAATGGGATGTCTGCGAGCTCGTTGATTTCCGCGAGGGTTTGATCGGGCAGGCACATCACCCCGGGCTCGATCGCCTTCGTCACGCGATGATGGACCACGACGTAGTGATCAACCGCGTTGAGGAAGTTCGAGACGGCGCGATGCTCACGCATCTCCTTGGGCGTCATCACCTGTCGGGTGATCGTCGCGAACGATGGCGCCGCGAGGGCCAGTGCCGCTACACAGAACAGTAGGCGTGATGCGAACATGGGATTGACCTCCAGCGCGTTGAATCGAGCCGTTACGCACGGTATGGGCGGGGGCACCAAGCGTGCCAACCCGCACCCCATCGTCCGCATACGTTTCGTATCGTTCCCGCAGATGCGGCGGGGAATCTTCCACGGCGACCCACAAAATCCCCCAAAACCCGCGCGTCGTCGATAACGTCACGCACGCAGGCGCCACACGACAATCGATGGCTCGAGTGGCACGGACGATGCTCCTGCCCGGTCAGGAGGCGTCGATGTTGCCGCCTGTGAGGGTTCTGGCCGCGGTCGACTTCGCAGAGTCGTCCCGAGCCGCGCTCGAGTGCGCGGGACGCGTCGCAGGCCATTTCGATGCCGAGTTGCACGTTCTCTACGTGGCAGCGATGCCGATGGGCGCCACGACGTGCGCACGCGGCATCGATTTCACAGGCGATCTCTACGATGACCTGCGCACGTTTTCGAGGACCGTTCCGGCTGCCGCCCACCGGCATCCCCGTTATCACGTCGTCGTTGGTGATCCCGCCCGTGTGATCCGCGACGTGGCCCATCGCGAATCTTGCGACCTGATCGTCGTCGGCACGCACGGACAGTCCGGCGATTTCGTCCAACCGTTCGGGCCGACGACGGAAGCACTCTTGCGCGAGAGCGACACACCCGTCCTGGTGATTCCGTACCGATGGACGCCGCCGTCACCAGACAGCGAAGACCTGACGGGCCTGGGGCCGATTGTGGCGGGCTTGGACTTCACATGCCCGGCGATCGACGCGGCGACAGCGGCCGCGCGGATTGCGGCTCGGTTGAGGACGCGCCTCGTCGTGATTCACGTGCTGCCGCCACCGGCGCCGGTGCACCAACCCGACGAGGAGGCGGTCGCGCCCGAACCGTGCGATGAGGCCCGCCGGCGGCTGCAGCCACTGGTGGCCGCTCTCGGCGAGATCGCCACCATCGACGTGCACGTCGAGCGCGGCGGCGTCGCGACCACGCTCGCGCACGCCGCGGAAGCGGAGCCAGGTGGACTCGTCGTACTCGGCCGCGCCGTCAACGCCCGCTCCTATGGTCCTCCCGGCGCTGTGGCGTCCCGCGTGCTGATGCACGCCCATGTCCCGGTGTTGGTCCACAGTCTTTCGTCTTGAGGAGACGCCAATGACTCGAACTCCTGCTGTGATTTGCCCGGTCGACTTCTCCGACGCGTCTCGGGCCGCCCTCGGCCACGCCGCCGCCATCGCCGACCATTTCGGTGCGGAGCTGACGGTGCTCGCCGTTGTCGATCCGTTCGTCGCCGCCCTGGCATCGACCGAGGCCTCTATGCCGCTCGATACGGAGACCGAGCGGGCGCTGCGGCAGTACTGCGACGAGTCGCTCGCACGTCTGCCCAAGGGACCACGCAGCCTGAAGCTGCGGTATGCCGTCGGCACGCCGGCCGAAGAAATCCTGCGTGAGGCACATGAAGCCCACGCCGACCTGATCGTGATGAGCTCTCATGGGCGGCGCGGATTCCAGAAGCTGTTCTTTGGATCGACGACCGAGCGCGTCCTGCGGCACACCAATGTTCCTGTGCTCATCACGCCGGCATCGCGACGCGACGCGCGGCCACTGTCACAACTGGCCGACGAGATCGGTGAAGTCGTCGCGCCGGTGGATCTCACGGCGGCATCGCCCGGCCAGGTGAAGGTGGCTGCCGCCATCGCCAACGCGCTCTCGGTGCCGCTGATGCTGACCCATGTGCTCCAACCCATCGTCGCTCCACTCGGCAGCCGGTGGGCGGCTCCCGATCGTGAAGCGGCGCGCATCGAGTCGGCGCAGCAGCGGATGAAAGACATTCAGGCGTCGGTCGCATCAACCATACGCAGCGAATCGCTCGTGCTGTCAGGTGAGCCGTCGGAAGAAATCGTCAAGGTGGCCAACTCGCGCAGCTCGAACCTGATCGTGATGGGACTGCACTCGAATGGTCTGCTCGGTCCGCGCATGGGCTCGGTCACGTATCGTGTGTTGTGCACGACCGAGGCGTTCGTGCTCGCACTGCCGCCGCGCGCGGCCGTCGTAACGACCAGCGTCGCCGCGGCGACGCACGCCACCGCATGACGGAGGGCTGGAGGCCGTCACTCCGCCTCGAATCACGCCGTGCGGCCGGCCGTCGCAAGCAGACGTCGAACTTCCTCGTCCGACGTCTGCGAGAAGTCCAGATACCATTGGCCGACGGCTGAAAACGACTCCGGCGTGAGCAGACAGACGACGTGGTCCGCGATCTCGCCGAGCGCCTCGCACGTGTCTCGCGCGCCGACGGGGACGGCAACAACAATCCGCGCCGGTGCCAGGCTTCGCACGGCGCCTACCGCCGCACGCATCGTCGATCCGGTTGCCAGGCCGTCGTCGATGAGAATGACGATCCGTCGATCGAGTGATATCAGTGGTCGACCATCGCGATACAGACGTTCACGACGCTCCAGCTCTGTTTTTTCGCCTCGCGTCACCTGCTCGATCGTCTCGTCGGGAATCTGATACCAGCGGAGCACGTCGGCGTTGAGCACGCGCACGTCGCCGCTGGCAATCGCGCCCATCGCCAGTTCCTCGTGGCCTGGCACGCCGAGCTTACGCACGACGAAGACGTCGAGCGGCGCGCCGAGGGCCTGCGCCACTTCCCACGCCACCGGCACACCTCCGCGCGGCAAACCGAGCACGGCGAGGTCATCGCGTCCCCGGAATTCGGCGAGCCGGTGCGCGAGCGCACGTCCGGCTTCGAGCCGATCCGCGAACACGTCGGCGTCAGACGGTCGGCCCACGACAGGAGCACTGTATATTCAAATCGATCGCGATGCGTGCGATGCAGCTGACGAGGTCGGGCGCCGGCCGCCTGGATGCCGTCGACGTGCCGATACCGTCGCCCGGGCCCATGCAGGTTCTGGTGCGCGTGCGTGCCTGCGGCGTGTGTCGGACGGATCTGCACGTGGTCGATGGCGAGCTCGTCGACACGGCGATCCCCATCGTGCCTGGCCACGAAATCGTCGGCGTCATCGAGCGTGTCGGCGCGGACGTGCGGACGCTATCGCCAGGCGATCGCGTCGGCATCCCATGGCTGGCCTTCTCGTGCGGCGAGTGCGAGTTCTGCCGAAGTGAACACGAGAACCTTTGCCAACGTGCACGCTACACCGGCTATCAGATCGACGGCGGATATGCCGAGTACGCGGTCGCCGACGCCCGTTTCTGCTTCACGCTCCCGCCCTCCTACGACGACGAGCACGCGGCTCCGCTGCTGTGCGCGGGACTGATTGGTTACCGCGCCTATCGGACGGCAGGCACCGGCCGTCGATTGGGCCTGTACGGTTTTGGGGCCGCGGCGCACATCATCGCGCAGGTCGCGCTGCATCAAGGGCGCCGCGTGTTCGCTTTCGTGTCGCCTGGAGACGAGCGCGCGATCCAGTTTGCGAGACAGGTCGGCGTGACATGGGCGGGGGCGTCCAACACGCCACCACCCGAGCCGCTCGATGCGGCGATCATCTTCGCGCCGGTCGGCCGGCTGGTGCCTGAAGCGTTATCGAGAACGACGCCGGGCGCGGTGGTTGTCTGTGCGGGCATCCACATGAGCGACATCCCGGCATTTCCTTATCGACTGCTCTGGGGCGAACGGGTCGTGCGCTCGGTGGCGAACCTCACGCGTGAGGACGCGCGCCAGTTCCTCGCGCTTGCCGCCGAGATTCCATTGCGGATGCACACGCAGCGGTACGCACTCGACGACGCCAACCAGGCGCTGGACGATCTCCGCGCCGGTCGGTTATCAGGCGCTGCCGTCCTCGTGCCCTGAACTCGGCGACGCCGCATGCCCGGGAGGCGGGATGGCCAGCACGGGCACGTGGGCCAGACACAGCACTCGATATGCGATTGAGCCGGGACGATGGGCCATGTCCCACGCATCACCAACGATTCCGAGCACGATGAGCTGCGCGTGACGCTGCAGCGCTATCTCCGATATGCCGTCGGCAGGTCGCCCGACCGTCACGATCGGCTCGAGTCCGTTCGCGATCGAGAGGCCGGCCTTCAGCTGCTCGAGTCGCGCACGAGCACGCTCGACGTTCTCTTCCTCCACGCCCTCCACGTACGATCGCCACCGAGGAGGTATGGCGACTGCTGGGACGATGTGGGCAACCATCAACGATGCACCCCACGCGCCCGCCAGATCCGCCGCGCAACTCACGGCGTAGTTGCCCGGGACGCTGAAATCAGTGGCCGCCAGGATCCTCGTCATATCGAACGAACGCGCGTTCGGCGTCTCTCTGCTCTCGGGTGATTCCAAGAGGGGCACGGCGAAGACCGGTATTCGCGTCGCGCGAATCACCTGCTGTGTCGTCGAGCCCAGCAGCCATTTGCGGATCCCGCCGAGCCCCTGAGTTCCGACCACGATCAAGTCGGCCTGCTCCTGACCGGCGACCTTTCGGATGACGAGGTCCGGCTGTCCCTCGCAGACAATGGCGCGATATGTGGTCGGACCGGAGCTGTTCGACAGCGTCGATGAGATGAACTCCTGCAGTTCCTGCTCGACGGCGGTCAGGAGATCGAAGTTCAAGCGCGTGCGCGCCGCAGCCGACAGCAGGGGATCGACGGCCGTCACCACGGTCAGCCGGCCATCGGCCGAACGAAGTCGATCGGCCCACCGCAGCGCATGGCGGGAATGCTCCGAGAAGTCGACGGCACACAAAATTGACCGGAACGTCATCATCCTCGATTGCTCCATCACGCGGCCCGCGCGCCGAGCACTCGCGACGGTGTCAGGTGGTGTTCGACGAGACCGAACTGCTCGACGGCGTGTCCTGATGTGCTCGAGCGCGTCGCCGATATTGTCCGTCACCAGCAGCAGTTTCAGATCGGCATCATCGATGGTGCCTCCTTGGTGGAGGAAATCGCGAGCATGCGATTCACACTTCGCAAGAGCAACTCTCGTTCCGGTCGGCTCGTGTTTCGCGTGGGCGTTCTCGGGCCGATCGATTTGTCGTCTGCCAGTGGCTTGCGAAAAACCGCGAGCGTCGCGGACATTTCCGCATTCACTGCAGATTGGCGACCAACGCCGCCCCGGCCATTCCCGCTCCGTAGGCGGCGATCGCGACGACCGCACCAAGTGCCAGCGTCTCCAACCCCGCCCGCCACCAGCGATCGACGGTGACGAGTGCGCGCGAGGCCCCGAGGATGAACAACGACCCGAACGTCAGAATCGTCGACCACATCAACCGGCCGTCGGCACCGGGCACGAGGTACGGAACGAGAGGAATCGCGCCTGCGAAAACGAACGCGATCGTCGTAGCGAGTCCGTGCTTCCAGGGATAGGCCTCGAGTTCCGGAAGATCAGCCGCTTCGCGGGCGCGTTCGTCCGCACGAATCGACAGCAGGTTTCCGACTCCCATCGACACGCCATCGGCCGCCAGGTTGGCCGCGCCAATCACGACAACGGCCACCGGCGACAGCGCTCCGCCCGCGACCCCGCCGACGACCGCAAACGTAGTGATCAGCCCATCGTTGGCGCCGTAGACGATGTCCCGGATGTAATGGCGAGCGGTCGCAGTGGCACCGACAGGGTCGATGTGCATCGAATCGCGTGGCATGATCCTCCTCCTGCGCGTGCATATGTGACGCCGATCACTCTCCCCATACTCGAGGCCTATACTGGACTCCATAGATGACGGCGAGCGAGCGCAACCCTCAACAGGACACCTCGCCCGCCGTGGCGTTCGACCGCGTCAGTTTCGCGTTCGACGATCACGTTGTGCTTCGCGACCTGAGCTTCACGCTGCCGAAAGGACGCATGCGGATCCTGCTTGGCGCCAGCGGCAGCGGCAAGTCCGTGATCCTGAAGCTGATTCTGGGGCTGCTTCGACCCGACTCCGGCTCGGTATTGGTGAACGGACACCCGATCCACACCATGAGCGAGCCGGAGCTGCTGCGCATCCGCGCCGACATCGGCATGCTGTTCCAGGAGAGTGCGCTGTTCGATTCGCTGACCGTCGCGGAAAACGTCGGATATCGGCTGTCCGAAGAAACCGAGATGCCCGAGAACGAGGTGCAGAAACGCGTGGAGGAAGTGCTCGGCTTCGTTGGACTGCAACAATATCTCGATCGGATGCCGTCGGAGCTGTCAGGCGGCCAGCGCCGCCGTGTGGCGATCGCCCGAGCAATGGCGGCGAAGCCAAGCCTGCTGCTGTTCGACGATCCGACGTCTGGACTCGACCCGATTACGGCCACGAGCATCGATGACGAGATCGTCAAGCTGCGAGACCTCGAGCACGTCACGTCGATCGTCGTCACGCACCAGATTCGAGACGCGTTCCATGTCGCGACGCACCGGGCCGTGCGCGAGGGTGATGGCCATCGCATCCTGCCGCTTGCCGAGGACTCCGCCACTCAGGCTAACTTCATGGTGCTCCACGAGGGGCAGATCCGTTTCGAGGGGACGGCCGCCGAGCTGCAGCAGGCGCGCGACGAGTACCTGAAGGAGTTCATGTTCATGACGCTCCCTCCCTGGTAGTCGCGTCAGGGCCGCCATGGGCGGCGGCCCTTCGTGCGTGCCCTACTCAATCGGGTGCGGATCGATGTGGTAGACGAACTGCACACCGAACACCCCCAACGGGCGAACGTCCGACGTCGTCGTCACCAGCATCAGGCTGGCCTCGGGACGCAGCGCGATGTGTTTCGACACGAACACGTCGACTCCGCCCCCCGTCGTGACGACGAAGTCCTGGAACGTATGGGTGCCAGGCCCCTGAATGCCACCGGGCATCCGATTCAGATAGAACGCCGGCAAGACAACCGAGTTCGAGTCGAACGACGCGCGATACATCCCAACGCCGGCAGAGACGAACGGCACGAGCGACCGCGCCGTCGCCAGAGGCATGTGAGCCGCGAGTGTCGCGGCAAAGTCGGACATCCCGTCGTTCACATTGAACCAGGTGGCGCGGCCCAGGAGCGCGAACCGCGGCGTCACTTCCCATCCGAACCCGAGTCCTGCCGCGCCACTGATGTTCGAGGACGCCGATTGCACGCCGCCGAAGCCGACGAGCGTCGTCCCGTGCTGCCAGTCAGCGTCGCTGCGCGCCGAGTGCTGCGCCCATGCCGGGTGTGTGACGACACCCACCGACAGCACCAGGAGCGCGCACGTCACTGTTGTGTGTCGAACGCGACGAGCAATGGATCGATCAGTCATAGAACACCTACCTATGCCACTTGTGTGGTCGACGGCCGTGCCGCGACCGCAGTAGACATGCGAACGCGGTCGGCGAACTCCTCGACGAACGCGCGCAGATCGTTCCAGTCGGTGTATTCGTAGTCGCGGCGGGTGTCGGTGTCACCACGGGCTTTGGCGACGATGCGCTTCATCAGCCACCGCTTGAGCCAGCCGTACTGGGTGTACAACAGCGCTCCGGCAACGATCTTCGTCATCATGGGACGCCAGCCCGTGTCTTGGAGGAGACGGGCCATGATCGCCGCCAATTCGCGATCGACGACCGGGTCGTGCTGAAGGACTCCGAGGCAGACCGACACGAAGGCCGTCGGCTTCGAGCCAAGTACGGCCGCATGGATCCGCACCCAACGGCGCACGGCAGTCTGATACCTGCCGCCGTGCACCGAAGCGGCGATCACGATGCCCGAGTAATCCTCTGGTGACGGGCCTGGCCGGCTGGCTTGAACCACGTCCGCCATGTCGCCGTGCGCTCGAAGGGTGGCGCCAATCGAGTCAGCGACACGCGCGGTGTGGCCCTCCGTCGTACCATACAAAACGAGGATGCGAGCCATGGCGACCTCCTGAGGTTCGTGACCACCAGCCAAGGAGCACAAAGCCTGCCGCGCTGCAGCGCGACGACGCGTCATAAAAACGGGCGCTCTTGGACCACCAGGTAACTCTCGCCACCTCGGCCTTGCGAAAGATTCCTGGCCGGTGTGCATTTTTCGCTGCTGGGCCGTGCCCAATCGGATCGGCTATGAGCCAACAGGCTCGCGGATCGCTTCGTTCGGAAGCCGCTGACCGAGCACGGAGCCCGCTTTTCGGGCCACTGTGTCGGAATCGGTGGCGGCATCGATCCGGGACCAGGTGATGACACCCGTGCTTCGAGACAGCTGCCGGCGTATCACCTCCGCATCGGCATCCGAAACATCGAGGTGCCGCCGTTCCACCCGGGCGACCAGACGCGCTTCGGGCGCGTCGAGCCAGAGTCCGACGAAGGGAACCCCAATCGCGACCGCGGCTCGTTCGATCGCCGCTCGATCGGCCGCATCCGCGAAGACGGCGTCGGCGATCGCCGAGTGACCGTTGCCCACGACCGCCGTGGCACGTTCGCAGACCGCCTGGTACACGCGCCGGGATACGTCGTCGGTGTAGCCTTCTGGTCCGAGACGCTCGTGCGGTGCGATCCCGCACAACCGCTTGCGAATCTCGTCGCTGCGGATGACGACCGCGCCAGGCGCGGCGCCAATCGCGGGTGCGAGCTCTTGCGCCAGCGTCGACTTCCCCGACCCAGAGAATCCGCCGACGGCGATGAGCGCCGGTGGCGGCGGATGCAGCAGGAGTTGCGCCAGCGTCAGGTAGTCGCGCGCCGTGCTCTCCTGCTCGCGCCGCCGGTGTGAATCGCGCTGAAGGCTCGCCGCAGTCGCGCTCGTCTTCGCCCTCACGGCGGCACGGCACGACAGGAACAGCGGCATGAGCGGTACGCCGTCGAGATCCATCATCGGCTCGAGGTACCGGTTCCACACCACGTTCGCGTGACGCGGCAGCCGACGACGCCACAGGTCCATCAGGAGAAACGCGAGGTCGTAGAGAACATCGATGCACGCGATTTCGTCGTTGAACTCGATGGCGTCGAAGAGCGTGGGACGGCCGTCGAGCCGCACGATATTGCGCAGGTGAAGGTCACCGTGGCATTCGCGGACGAACCCGTTCGCACGTCGTCGATCGAGCCGCGTCGCGCACGTCTCTACCGCCGTCCGCGCGTCGCTTGTGAGGGAACGGCATGCGTCGCCATCGAACACGGAGGCGTGTTCCTCGAACGCGGCGCCGTTGCCGTCCACGACCCATCTCATTCCCGCGGCGCCGCCGTGGTCGTGCCGCGGCGCCGCTTCGTCGTGAAAGCTGGCGATCGCTGCGGCGAGCGGGCCCATCAACTCAACATCGAGTGCCCCCCTTACGGCCAACCGATCGAGAAGCTGGTCCTGATCGAACCGGATCATCTCGACCACCCAGTCAATCGCCGTGCCGGTGCCGCCCAGCGCCAGCAGGCCGTCCGCCTCACGGGTGATCGCGACGACGCGGCGGTAAATCGCCGGTGCCGTCCGACGGTTCACCCTCAGCTCGGCCTCGCACATGGCGCGGCGGCGATCGACCGTCGAGAAATCCATGTAGTCGTACTTGACCGCGCGCTTGAGCTTCCAGGCGAGCGACGCCGCGAGGAACAGCACCGATCCGTGCGTCTCGATGCGCTCAACCGCGCCGCCGCCGTGTGTCGCGGGCGACGACAGGAAACTGATGACCTCGCTCTGATCCTCTGTGATCATCGGT
>DASRJR010000122.1:0-8067 GCA_035649395.1 Vicinamibacterales bacterium | reverse complement strand
GCGCGCGCCGCCGCCTTGTCTGGCGCCCGCCGCTCCTCGGTCCGTCGCCGTAGCCGCTCGACGTCGTCGTGTGAGTACAGCCGCTCACGCGGCGAGTGCGGTGACGATTGCGAGCGAAGAAAGCCGCGACTGACGTAGGCGTACAGCGTGGCGCGGCTGACGCCGAGCAGACGCGACGCCTCGTCCGCCCGAATCCACGCCAGGGGCGATTGGCGCATCCCTGTTTCCTGATTCCTGGTCCCTGATTCCTGGCCCATAACTGAATCCTGATTCCCGCCCCCTGAGACCTGGCCCAGAGCTGATTCCCGATTCCTGAATCCTGATTCCTAGAACATTGATTGCCGAATCAACGTTGACAGCATCATACATGGGCGGTACGGTCGAACTATGGCGACCAGCGGAACCGCCCCAGGGTTGGAAGGTGTCGTCGCGGCGTCGACGCAGTTGAGCCACGTCGATGGCGAACGGGGTGAGCTCGTCATCGCCGGCTATCAGGTGGACGAGCTCGCCGAGCAGGCGACGTTCGAGGAGACGACCTGGCTGCTGTGGCACGGCGAGCTGCCGACACCGGCGCAGCTCGAGGCGTTTCGCGCCGATCTTGGCCGCGCTCGAGGACTGTCGGCCGCGACGATCGCGGTGCTGCGCGCATGTGCCGAGCGCCGTCTTGGTGCGATGGATGCCCTGCGCATGGCCGCGGGTACGCTGTCGCTCGAGTCGGACGAGGCGGTCGACATCGTCGCACGCGTGCCGACGATCATCGCATCGTACTGGAATCTCCGCCGCGGTCAGGAGCCGCGTCCGCCGCGGCGCGACCTCGATCACGCGGCGAACTTCCTCTACATGCTCGACGGTGACGCGCCGGACCCCGAACGCGTGCGGGCGCTCGAGACCTATCTGAACACGGTGGTCGATCACGGGCTCAACGCCTCGACGTTCGCCGCGCGCGTGATCATCTCGACCGGCTCAGACCTCGTGTCGACGATCGTCGGCGCACTCGGGGCGCTGAAGGGACCGCTGCACGGCGGCGCCCCCGGCCCGGCACTCGAGATGGTCTTCGAGATCGGCGACGCGGCTCGCGCCGAGTCAATCTTGCGCAAGAAGATCGAGGCCGGCGAGAAGCTGATGGGATTCGGCCACCGGATCTACAAGGTGCGCGATCCGCGAGCCGATGTCCTCGCACGAGCGGCGGAGCGCTTGTACACGCGCGCCGGTGACATGTCGCTCTATACCCTCGCGCGCGCCGTCGAGACGGAGGCGCTCCGGCTCCTCGAGCTGTACAAACCCGGCCGCCGCCTCCAGACCAATGTCGAGTTCTATACGGCGCTGCTGCTGCACGGCCTCGGCTTCGACGTCGATCTGTTTACGCCGACATTCGCGATGAGCCGCGTGAGCGGTTGGATCGCTCACGCCCTGGAGCAGCGCCGCGCCAACCGCATCATCCGGCCGCAGTCGGAGTACGTCGGGCCGCGCGATCGCAGGTGGAGTGCGCGGCGATCCGTTCTATAGCCAGTCGTTCCCTGTATATCCGCGCCGAAGGTGCTGCTAGGATCGCCCCCATGAGGCTTGTCCTTGGCGTCCTGATCGTGACGCTGGTCGCCGCCGATGCGTCCGCGCAGCCGCGGATCGTGGACCTGGCCGCGTCGAACGGCGTCACCCTGAAAGCGACTCTCTACCCCGCCTCGTCGCGTGGCCCCGGCGTGCTGTTGTTGCATCAATGCAATCGGGAACGCAGCGCCTGGAACGATCTGGCGCAACGCTTGTCGTCGGCCGGTCTTCACGTGCTGACGATGGATCTGCGTGGGTACGGCGACAGCGGCGGCGGACGATTCAATCAGCTGCCGCGTGCCGAGCAGCTGAAGCAGCAGGGACTTTGGCCAGCCGACATCGACCTCGCGTTCCAGTATCTGGCGTCGCAACCGAACGTCATGCGGGACAGCATCGGCGTCGGTGGCGCCAGCTGCGGAGTGAACAACGCGGTCCAGACGGCGCGGCGACATCCAGAGGTGAAGTCGCTCGTCCTTCTGTCGGGAACCACAGATCTGGCAGGGCGACGATTGCTTCGTGCCGGCCGGCGCATCCCGACGTTCCTGGCGCTGGCCGACGACGATGAATTCCCGGTCTCGGTCGCGACCACGCAGTGGTTGTACAGCCTGACCGCCACACCAGAGAAGAAGCTGGTGCGCTACTCGACTGGCGGCCATGGCGCCGACATGTTTCGGCCGCACCCCGAGCTGATCACGGCGATCGTGGACTGGTTCCGGGCGACGCTCGTGCCGAACGCTGACCGCGCGCCCCTTCGAGCGGATTCATCCGAGGCGGTGAAAGAGAGCGCGCTGCTCGCGTTGATGGATGAACCTGGCGGAACCTCCAAGGTCGCCGCGCAATTGGCGGAGGCGCGCAAGCGCAATCCGAATGCGACGTTGTTCCCCGAACCAGTGGTGAACACCATCGGATACGAACATCTCCAGGCGGGCGACGTGGCGCATGCGCTCGAGGTGTTCAGGCTGAACGTCGAAGCATTTCCGAAATCGCCGAACGCGTACGACAGCCTCTCCGACGGCTACCTTGCGGCAGGCCAGCGGGAGCTGGCGCGTGTCAACGCACAGAAAGCGCTCGATCTTCTGCCAACGGCGACGGACGTCCCGACCGCGTTCCGCGACACGATTCGCGAGAGCGCCGAAGGAAAGCTGAAGGAGCTCAGCGGGCCTCGACGATAGCGATCACTCGCTCTGCAGCGCGGTCACGGGATCGAGTCGGATCGCTCGGCGGGCCGGCACGGCGCTGGCGACGATGCCGGATGCTGCCATCAGCACCGCGACCACAGCGAACGCGACCAGATCCGCGCCGCCGGTCCCGACGAGAAACGCCGGGATGATCGTTGCGACGGCGGCGGCGCCGGCGATTCCAAGGGTCAACCCAATGGCTAACTGACGCAGCGTGGTGCTCGTCACTGCCCACCACACGCTGCGTGCATCGGCGCCGAGCGCGACGCGAACGCCAATCTCGCGTGTCCGGCGTGAGACCGCATAGGCGGTGACGGCGTAGAGCCCGCACGTCGCCAGCAGCAAGGCGATTGCGGCGAACCCGGCGAACATCGAGCCGAACAGTCGCTGCGGCCAGATCTGTTGAGCGAGTGTTTGCTCAATCGTGCTGATCGCGAATACCGGGCGATCGGGATCGAGAACGCGCACCTGTTCCTGCACGAACGACACCGCTGCTGAAGACTCGGATGAAGAGCGCGCGATGATGCGCATCACCTGCGGAGGGTCCGCGGTGTACGGCCTGTAAACAACAGGGTCGAAGTCCCGCGATGGCAGGAGACGCTGCCTGACATTCCCGATCACGCCAACGATGGTCGCCCATTGCGGCGTCGCCGAGGTCTCCACGGACGGCTGTTGCGCCGACGGCGCGTTCGGTTCCAGCAGGAGCACGCGCTGCCCGACCGGTTGGGCGTTCGGGAAATGCGTCTGCGCGAAGCGCTCGTTGATGACGACACTTTCGTTGGGTTGCCGCAGATCCGCTGCACCCAATACGCGTCCGCTGACGACGCGCGCGCCGATGACGTCGAAATAGCGGGGGCCCGCGCCGACCACCGAGACCGTTGGCAACGCCGACTCATCGGATGACGGTCGCCCGTCGATGCGGACTCGATGGACGCGTGCACCACCGAGCGGCGCCTGGCTCGCGAGCGCGAGACGCGCGAGCGGGCTCGACGCCAGCCGCTCGTCGAGCTGCCCAAAGAACAACCGCCGGCGCTCGCTGGTGTCCTCCGGCCGGCGCAGGTCGATGGTCATGTGCATCATTCCTGCAGTCTCGACGCCCACGTCGGTCCGCACGAGGCTGATCAGGTTCCGCATCATCATCGCGGCACCGGTCAGCAGCACGAGCGCGACGGCCACCTGCGCGACGACGTACGCGCCGATCCAACGGCCACGGCTGCGACTGCCGGCGCTGGTGCGGCCGGCGTCGTTCAGTGTTGCAGCGAGATCGGTTTTCGACGCCTGCCACGCGGGAACGAGCGCACACACGCTGGCGCTGCCGATGCAGATCAGCACGAGGTACCCGAACACCGTACCGTCGAGCGTGAACTGGATCCAATACGGCGGTGCCGATTCTGCGGGAAGGTTCCGGAACAATTGAATGCCGGGATAGGAGAGCGCAAGCCCGCACACGCCGCCGGCAGCCGCCAGCAGCAGGCTCTCGATGAGCAGTTGACGCACGATCCGCCACCGGCTTGCCCCGAGGGCGAGGCGCAACGACACCTCTCGCGTTCGATCGGCCGCGCGCGCCAGCAACAGGTTCGCGACGTTGGCGCAGGCGATCAGCAGTACACAGCCGACTGTGCCAAGCAGCGCGAGCAGCACCGTCACGATCGGAGCGGCAATGCGATACGACTCGACGAAGGCCACCGTATTCCGGTTCGTATCCGGGTAGCGTTCGTCGAGCGCCGCAGTAATGCCGGAGAGCTCCGACCTGGCCTGCTCGATGGTTGCACCGGGCCGCAAACGACCAACCGCCTCGAGACCGCGTTCGCTTCGTGCGGCGCGTTCGGCCTCCGACAAGCCGGCGAGCGGCATCCACAGTTCGGCGCTGTCGGGGAATCCGAATCCCGCTGGCATCACGCCGACGACCGTCGATGGGACACCGGCGACGCGAATCGTCCTTCCCACAATCGACGTGTCTGCACCATACCGGACGCGCCACAGGTTTCCACCGAGGATGACGGCCGGACGGGCCCCAACGCGATCGTCGTCCTCGATGAAATCGCGACCGAGCGCCGGCGGTTGCCCGAGCAAGGAGAACGTGTTGAACGACACATACGCGGCGTTGACGCGAGTGGCCGGCGCCGAGTCGTCCGCCACGTCGACGGCGGTTTCTCGACTGGCCTGAATGTCCTCGAACGTGCGACGAGCCGCGCGCCAGTCGAGGAAGTCGAGATACGAGAGCCCGGCATCGCCGTCAGGAGTGCCGGCGTTGACGACCATGTCGAGGCGGACGATTCGCGACGGATCCTTCACCGGCAAGGTCCGCAGGACCGCCGCGTTCACGATCGTGAACACGACAGTGTTGGCGGCCAGGCCGAGCGCCAGCGTCACGACGATGGTCGCGGCAAAGCCGGGTTGCCGCCGCATCGTACGCAGCGCATACCTCACGTCTTCCCAGAGGCCACGGAACAGGCCCCGGCCCGGCTGGCCGTGGACGACCACGGCTGGCGTGCGCGCCTGTGTGAGCGATCGCATGCGCGCGGCGAGGCCGCCGGCGGCGCTCAACTCCTCGAGCGCCAGCCGATAGGCGTCAGCGTCGCGCGTACCCGCGGCCCGCAGTTCCTCATAGCGGTCGTCGAGGTGCTGTGAGAGCTCCTCGACGATTTCCGCCTCGCGGGCGGGCGTGAGTCGAAGGTCGGCCAGACGGGCGCGGAGCGCATCGGTCCAGTCATTCGAACGCGGTGACCGTGGACGCGGGTCAGGCATGGTCGACTCCGGTGATGAGGCCCATCGCCTCGACGAACGTCTTCCAGGTGCTGCGCTGATTGGCGAGCACTTTCCGTCCCGCGGGCGTGAGGCTGTAGAACCGCCGGCGGCGCTGTCCCGTCTTCTCGACCCATCGCCCCTGGAGCCATCCCCGCTCCTCGAGGCGGTAGAGCAGCGGGTAGAGCGAGGCGACGTGGAACTTGAGATGGCCGTTCGAGCGCGATTCAATCAGCTTGCTGATCTCATAGCCATGACGCGCCCGCGGCTCGAGGATCGAGAGGATGATCAGCTCGGCCGACCCCTTCTTCAGCTCGCGGTCGAGCATCCTGGACGACTCGATATCTTGCATAGCCATATATGTTACAGGCGTTGTCAACCTGATTCCTTGCCCAATGCTGAATCCTGATTCCCGATTCCTGATTCCTGTATAGTGGCCCGCGCCAACAAAGGAGACCGTATGCGTGGAGCGATGCTGTTCGTGGTGGGACTCGTGACCGGGCTGGCCGTGCATGTCGCATGGGCACAGAGCTCCGGCAGCGGCGTCGTGATGATGAACCACGTCGCCGTCGCCGTGCCGAACATCGACGAAGCGGTGGCCTACTACTCGCAGAAGATGGGCTATCGCGAGGCGTTTCGCGTGAACGACGACAACGGGCAGCCGCGTCTCGTCTACCTGCACATCAGCCGGAATACGTTTCTCGAGCTGAACCCGGTGACGCCGCAGCGACCGGCCGGATTCAACCATTACGGCCTGCACGTCGAGAACGTCGCCGAGGCGGTAGCGCGTTACAAGAAGGCCGGCGTGACGGTGACCGGAACGAACACGAGTGATACCAAGGCGATCCTCGCGAACATCACCGATCCCTACATGGGACGCATCGAGCTGGCGGAGCTGCCGCCGGAGTCGTTGCATCAGAAGGCGATCGCGAGCTTCAAATGAGAGCCGCACTCACCGCATCGCTCGTGGCGGTGTGCGCGGCACTGCAGGTCGCCTCTGCGCAAGGGCCGCAGCGCGGCGGGACCATCCAGACGGACAAGCTGCCGCCGGTCAACAGTGGCGCGAATCCCTATCGCGTCGTTCGCGACTGGGCGCAACTCGACAAAGAGGCGAGGCCGTGGGGCGGATCCAATGGTGTCGCGATTGGGCGCGACGGTCGATCGGTGTGGGCCACCGATCGATGTTCGCCCGGCACCGCGCCGGGCTGCCTCGGCACGAAGGCGAATCCGGTTCATCACTTCGACGAGGCGGGCAAGGAGATCCGCAGCTTCGGCGGCGGAATGTTCGTCTGGCCACACGGAATTCACGTCGATCGCGACGGCAACGTGTGGGTCACCGACGCGCGAGCGGCAAGCCCGGAAGAGCTCACGAAGTATCCGGGCGAAGGCAACAAGGGGAGCGTGGTGGTCAAGTTCAGTCCGGAAGGGAAGGTCCTCATGACGCTCGGCAAACCCGGAGTCAGAGGCAACCCGCCCGACGCGCTGACCGACCCGACCGACGTCGTCACCGATCCCACCAACGGCGATGTCTACGTCGCCGAGAGCCACACCAACGTGGGCGATCCCAACCTTGTCGCGCGGATCTCGGTCTTCAGCAAGGACGGAAAATTCCTGCGGACCATCGGCAAGACGGGAACCGGCCCCGGTGAGTTCCGGACGCCGCATGCGCTCGAGTTCGATTCGCAGCGCCGCCTCATCGTCGCCGATCGTCACAACCATCGCGTGCAGATTCTGACGAAGGACGGGAAGTTCGTTGCCGAGTACGACGAGTTCGGACGCGTGAGCGGACTCGCGATCGACGGTCAGGACGTAATCTACACCGCCGATTCCGAGTCGACGGACGCCGTCCACCCGGGGTGGCGCCGCGGCATACGAATCGGAAGCCTGAAGGACGGGAAGGTGACGATGTTCGTTCCGCCGCATGCGGCGCCGAACTCGACCGACGGTGCGATGGGTGAGGGCATTGCCGTCGATGCGGCTGGGAATGTCTACACGGCAGAGGCGCAGCTGCGAGGGATCACGAAATACACGAAGAACTAAAAGGCGGGTCTCAAGATGCGGCGGGTCTTTCGACCCGCCGCCTGGCTTGGCCGTTAGCGACGCTGGGTCGCTTCGTATATCGAAGCGGCACCGCCGCCGATAGCCGCGCCAATCAACGCCCCCTTCTTGCCGCCGACGATACCGCCGACACCGGCGCCGCCTGCGGCCGAGCCGCCGACGATCATCGCGGTCTTACCCCACGAGTGATCGTCTTCGCGAGCGATCTCGCGTCGATCCTCCTCGCGGATGATCTCGCGCGTGCTCTGCGGTGCGCGAGACACCGTGCGCCGTGGCGCTGGTGCCGTTCGGGTCGAGCGCACCGGGGCCGCGGCAACCGTCGGCACCGCGGCAGGCCGCAGCGCAGTCGAGTAGCTCGCCGGAACGAACTGCCCGTCTGCTGTCTGGACCAACGCCGGGCTCTGGTTGAACGCATTCAGTGAGTCCGCTTTCGCGCCCACTGTGAACATCACCACGCCGGAAACCAGCGCTGCTGCTACTCCTGCCGTCATCGGTTTCATTGTTCTACTCTCCCTAGCCCACGCGGGGCTGCCGGATGATT
>DASRJR010000121.1:0-2375 GCA_035649395.1 Vicinamibacterales bacterium | reverse complement strand
TTTGCCGCTCCTCAGGAGCAGCAATGCGATCTGCCTCGACAGCTGGGTTGCGAATTCACTCGGAAGGGCACCGTCAAAACGGATCACCTCGGTTCAACCTGCGTTCCGGGCGTGTATGTCGTCGGCGACGCCTCGCGCGACGTGCAGTTCGTGATCGTCGCCGCGGCAGAAGGGGCCAAGGCCGGCGTGGCGATCAACGGAATCCTCCAGGAGCGCGCCGGCCTGACGATCGAGCGCAGGCCAGAACCAGCGGAGATACCAGCCAACCTGTAACCCGATCGCGCCGTCTGAGTATTCACTCACATGCGATCGTTGTTGACGCTCCATCTGCGCCAGGCGGCCCGAGGCCTGCGCCGGAATCCGACGTTTACGACTGCTGTACTGCTGACGCTCGCGCTCGGCATCGGCGCGAACACGGCCGTGTTCAGCGTCGTGAACGGCGTCCTGATCAACCCGCTGCCCTATCCCGAGCCCGACGCGCTCGTCAGCGTGCTGACGCGGGCGCCCGGTGCCCCGAACGCGCCCGGCCAAAGCGGTGGCATCACGGACATGCCGGAATCGGCGTCGATGTACGTGACCTACGCGGAGAACAATCAATCTTTCCAGAGCCTCGGTGTCTTCCAAGCGTTTCCACTCACGGTCGCTGGCGAGCGCGGTTCTGAACAGATCCGCGCCGTCTCGACAACTCGCGGTGTGCTCGAAACGCTGCGCGTGCCGCCGATGCTGGGACGCCTCTTTACCGACGCGGACTATCACGCCGGCGGCCCCGACGTCGTCATCCTCGGGTGGGGATACTGGCAGCGCAGATTCGGCGGCGACCCCTCGATCGTCGGCCGCACGTTACTCGGCGATCCCGGAGGCAACGCTTTCAACGACAGCTTGGCGAGCAATGCACGACCGATGAAAGTCATCGGTGTCATGCCGCGCGGCTTCCAGGTCGTCACCGTCGAGCCGGAGGTGCTGGTTCCGCTCTGGTTCGATCGAAGCACGCTGACCCTCGTCTTCTTCCAGTACCAGATGATCGCCAGGCTGAAGCCAGGCGTGACCCTCGCGCAGGCGGATGCGGATCTGGGGCGCCTTGTCTACCTCTGGGGCGGAGCGTGGCCGATGCCACGCGGCTACGGACGCGGCCCGCGTCCGTTCGATAGCTGGCGGTTCGACAGTGTCGCCCGCCCGCTCAAGGATAGCGTCGTCGGAAGCGTGGCCAACGTACTGTGGCTGCTGATGGCGACGATCGGCATCGTGATGCTGATCGCGTGCGCGAACGTCGCGAACCTGGTGCTCGTCCGCGCGGAAGGGCGTCAGCAGGAGTTCGCCGTGCGGACGGCGCTCGGGGCCGGGCGCGGCCGGCTGATCGGTGAATGGCTGCTCGAGAGCATCCTGCTCGCGCTGCTCGGAGGTGCAATCGGAACGGCAATCGCCTACGCCGGCGTGCGGCTACTGAAAGCGATCGGCCCCGACACGCTGCCGCGCCTGCAGGAGATCACGATCGATGCCCGCGTGCTCGCGTTCGCGCTTCTCGTCTCGATCGTGTCGGGCATTCTGTTCGGACTGATTCCAGCGTTCAAGTACGCGGGACGACGACTCTCCGGGATGCTCGCGAGTGCGCGCGGCACCAGCGACAACCGCGAGCGCATGCGAACGCGACACGGGCTGGTCGTCGCGCAGGTGGCGCTGGCGCTCGTGCTCCTTGTGAGCTCGGGGCTGATGATTCGCACGTTCCTTGCGCTCCGCGGCGTCGTGCCGGGATTCGACACCGATCAACTGCAGACGGTCGGGATCGCAATTCCAACATCGGTCGCGGCCACGCCGGATCAAGCCGCACAGGTCCACAAGGCCGTGCTGCAGGAACTCGGGACGATTCCGGGCGTCACAGCGGTCGCTCTGACGAACGCGATGCCCATGGGAAATATCGTGCCGAACGGCTTCGGGTCGGCCCGGATGCCGCTCTTCTCCGAGCGCGACACGTCAGAACAGGCACGGAACCGTCAGCTCCGTATGTTCAAGTACGTCTCGCCCGACTACTTCCGAACGTCAGGGACGCGCGTGGTGGCCGGCCGCGAGTATACGTGGGACGATCTGGAGCGACTGAGGCCCGTCGCCATCGTGTCGAAGAACGTGGCGATCGAGCATTGGGGGTCGCCGGGAGCAGCGTTGGGTCAGCGGGTCCGACCCGATCCGAACGCGTCGTGGCGTGAGGTGATCGGCGTCGTCGATGACGTGCGCGAGGACGGTGTAAATAACCCGGCGACGCCAATCGCGTACTGGCCGTCGCGCGTGGAAAGCCTCACGGCGGCGGCATCACCGGATGTGCCGCGCCGGGTGGTGCTCATGGTGAAGAGCCCGCGTGCCGGCAGTCAGGCGCTGATCGATGC
>DASRJR010000120.1:0-12319 GCA_035649395.1 Vicinamibacterales bacterium | reverse complement strand
CCATGCGCGGCCTCGAGCGACAGCACCTGGAGCACCAACATGTCGAGCGTGCCCTGGGGAATCGGAAACCGACTGGGTGGCATGGACGCCTCAACCTTCGATGCATCAACCTTCGACACGTAGCCTACGCGCGTCACTGGTGACAAATCAAGATTGAAGATCGCAGGGGCCGAAATCGCGCTCGTGGGGTTTATCGCCGCGCCGCGTTGCAGTCTGCCGAGAGCCTGTCGGCGATCCCCGCTCGCGGCATCCCCGTGACAACCATGCGGTCGACGCGCATCTTCACGTAGTCGGGTTCGGCACAGCGCGGATACGCCAGGCGCCCGAGCGTCATCGTCGCGCCAAGGTACAGGACCGCATCGTAGTGATCCTCGATGCTCGGGTGATCACGGAAGAAATCGACGGGAGGAAGCGGGCCGAACAGGAACTCGTACGGGACCGGGCCCAAGCGTGTTCCGTCGAGACGCGCGAGCGCCGGCGTGCGCCAGCTGGCCACATCGGTCTGAAACTGACCCAGATTCGCGAACGTGCTGGTGACAGTGAACACCGTCGTGCCGCTGGCTTCGACAATGCCGGTCAACGATTGCGCCGGACGTTCGGTTCTGGCGAGAAGATGCCCGTCGCCGTAAATCACCAGCGCGCGGCGCCCCCTGGCGATGACTTCGCGTCGAATCACCCCTGCAGGATGCGAGTCGCGCTGCGACAGGATCGCCCGGTAGTCGTCTGCGGTCTTGACGGCCGACCACTCGATCGGCGGGTCGCCGAGCAAGACGCGCAGCCGCTGTTCCGGTGGGCGGTTCGCATTCAGGTCTCGGATGGCACGGTAGAAGTCGCCGTACATCGCACGATCCCACACGGGTGTCGACACGGCGGAGTTCTCCTGCACCTCGCGCAACACGGTGTCAGGCAGTTCACCGCGCACAAACCGGTCCATCCCGTCCTGGTAACGCGCGCTGCCGCTCTCGACGACGATGTCGTTGACGATGGCGCTGAATCGCGGGTCGCGAATCAGGGCGAGCCGGAAGGCGAGGCCCTGCTCGTTGCCGTGCGGCCCTTCCCCCAGCGCGACAATCGCATGCGATTGAAACGCCTCGAGGATCGCTGCAATCGGTTCGACGGCGACGGCAGGCCGGCGCGGCGATCGTTGCGCACTGCCGACAACAGTGGCCGTACTCGCGAGGGCGATGCCAATCAGCACTGCGTGCGCAATCGCGAGCGTCCGGCGAGGGGGCGAAGCCATCCGTTGTATGAATAAGACGTCGAAGCGATACAAATGGCCGAATCGCTCGTCAGTGTCCGGCCTTCTTGCGCAGACGCGATTTGGGCAGCGTCATTCGCCACGACATCGTCAACAGGTCGCGCAGCGCGGAGGCGTCGATACGAGAGAGGCGCACCAGAACGGTTGGGTACGGCCGGTAGTAATCGGTCAGGTAATACGTGTCTGGTGCGTCTTCGAGAAGGTACTCGCGCTGGTCCAGCGGGACTCGGACGACGAGCGTGTCCGGTTCCGCGGACTCGTGCATGGCGAGGCCGGCCATGAAGGCGCCACCGAGCTTGAGCATCGGCGAGCCGTCGTATCTCGTGGCGGCTTGCACGTGTGGCAGGGTGAGGCCGACTCTCCGCACAGGTGCAAATGCGTCGTCGTGCATTTGCGACCTTCGTGCGCGCGGCATGTCACACAGTATGCCGCATGTCGGAACGGAGGGGACGGAGCAACGGTCTCACAGGAGAAACGGAGCAACGGAGCACGAACAGAGTCGAGCGCTTCGCGGCAGTCGGTGTGCAGACGGGGCGCGGGCCGAAGGCCCGCGCGCGCTTGCGCGCTGGGGCGCGAGCGACGCGCGAACACAAGCACCCGTTGGTCGCGGTGAGGTGCTTGGGTTCGCGCGTCGCTCACGCCCCATCTGCCCCGTCCGCGTGAATGGTCCGATGAGAATTCCTCTGTCCGATCTCCGTTGCTCCGTTTCTGCTGTTAAACCGTTTCCTCCGTAACCCCCGTTCTCTCAGATGCCGAGCGTGCCCACTCGTCGATGAAGCGCGCGGCGAGGGCGGTCCAGCCGGTCTGATGACTGGCGCCGCAGCCTCGCCCCGTGTCGCCGTGAAAGTACTCGTGGAACAGCAGCAGGTCGCGCCAGTGCGGATCGTCGGCGTAGCGCCGGTCGCTGCCGTGGCACGGTCGATGACCGGAGTGGTCGCGCAAGAACAGCGACGCGAGGCGGCACGAGATCTCGGTGGCGACCTGACGAAGCGTGAGCTGGCGGCCGGACCCCGTCGGACACTCGACGGTGAAGTCGTTGCCGTAGAAGTGGTGATAGCGCTCCAGGGCTTCGACCAGCAGATAGTTCATCGGCAGCCAGATCGGCCCGCGCCAGTTGGAGTTGCCCCCGAACAACGTCGTCGTCGATTCGCCGGGCGAGTAGTCGACGCGATGCTCGTAGCTGTTGTAGCGCAGCGTGAACGGGTGTGTTTCATGGGTGCGTGAGACCGATCGAATACCGAACGGCGACAGGAACTCCCGTTCATCCAACATGTACCGCAAGACCCTGAGCAGCCGCTCGCGCGACGGGATTGCGAGCAGTCGTCGCCCGCTGTCGCCGGCCGACGATTCCATGTACGTGATGTGCCGCCCGAGGTCTGGACGATTCAACAGGAACCAATCAAGCCGCCTCTTGAAGCCGGGCAGCCGATCGATCGCCTCCTGCTCCAGCACTTCCACCGCGCACAGCGGCAGTAGACCGACCATCGATCGGATCGGCATCGGGATCTCGCGACCGTCAATCGAGAGGCGGTCGTAGTAGAAGCCGTCGGTCTCGTTCCACAAGCCGGCACCGCCGAGCGCGTTCATCGCGTCGACGATCGACACGAAGTGTTCGAAGAACTTGGACGCCATGTCCGCATACACCGGGTCGGTGCCGGCCAGCTCGATCGCAATCGACAACATGGTCGCGCAGTAGAACGCCATCCACGCGGTGCCGTCGGCCTGCTCGAGACGATGACCCGAGGGCAGCGCCTCCGAGCGATTGAACGCGCCGATGTTGTCGAGTCCGAGAAAGCCGCCCGCGAAGAGATGACGCCCTTCGACGTCCTTGCGGTTGACCCACCACGTGAAGTTCAACAGCAGCTTCTGGAACACCCGCGCCAGGAACTCGCGATCGCGCTGCCCCGGCGCGCCCGTCATCTTGTAGATGCGCCACGCCGCCCACGCGTGCACCGGTGGGTTGACGTCCGACAACGCCCACTCGTAGGCCGGCAGCTGTCCGCTTGGGTGCATGTACCATTCGCGCAGGAAGAGCAGGATTTGCCCTTTCGCGAAGTCGGGGTCGAGCTTCGCGAACGGGATCGTATGGAACGCCAGGTCCCATGCCGCGTACCACGGGTACTCCCACTTGTCGGGTACCGAGATGACGTCGCGGTTGTAGAGATGGGGCCAATCCCGATTCCGCCCGCACGTGCGTGCCGACGGCGGACTCGGCTGCGCTGGATCGCCCTCACTCCAATCCTTCACGACGTAGTGATAGAACTGCTTGGTCCACAGCAACCCGGCCGCCGCTTGTCGCACGACCCTGCGCGCATCACCGGTGATCCGCGCGGGGATGATGGCGTCGTAGTAGTCGTCAGCCTCACGGGCGCGATCCGTGAGGATCCGATCGAACTCCGCGCCAAAGGGATCGCCAACGTCCGCCTCGATCGCCGATAACCGGAGCCGCAGCTCCGATGTGCCATGAGCCGCCACCTGGAGTGGGTAGTGGAAGGCCGCCTTCGTGCCAACGCCGGCGGGATTCACCGCATCGACGCGGCCATGGACGATGTATTCGTGAAAGGCGTCCTTCACGTACGGATGGACATTCGCGACGCCGAACAGGCGATCGTGATTCGTTTCGTTCTCGGTAAACAGCACCGCGGGTGGCTGCGAATCGGTCAGATCGCCGTGGAGCACGAACGCGCCGAGTGATTCGTGCTCGGCCATCACGCGCGCGCCGCGTAATCGCGAGAGCCATGGCCGCCGCCAGTAGCCTTCGCCGGTTCGGCCCCACGACCAGGTATTGCGAAACCACAACGTCGGCAGGACATGGAGGCGGGCGCTTGCCGTCGCGTGATTGCTGATGCGGATGCGGATCAACAGATCGTTCGGACCGCCCTTCGCGTATTCGACCACCACATCGAAATAGCGGTCGTCGGCGAAGGCGTTGGTATCGGTCAGCTCGAACTCGAGGTCGCGTTTCGACCGACGGCGGCTCTCCTCGACGAGCTCGGAGTACGGGAACGCGCTCTGCGGGTACTTGTAGAGCGCCTTCATGTAGGAGTGCGTTGGCGTCGAGTCGAGATAGAAGTAGCATTCCTTGACGTCTTCGCCGTGATTGCCTTCGTTACCGGTCAGGCCGAAGAGGCGCTCCTTCAGGATGGCGTCGCGTTCGTTCCAGAGCGCGAGCGCGAAAGACAGGCGGCCTTGCCGGTCGCAGATCCCGAGCAGGCCGTCTTCGCCCCACCGGTAAGCGCGGCTGCGCGCGTGGTCGTGCGGGAAGTACTCCCAGGCGGTGCCGTCGGCGGAGTAGTCCTCGCGAACGGTTCCCCATTGGCGCTCTGAGAGATAGGGTCCCCAGCGCTTCCATGGCTGCTCGCGCGAGGCATCCTGCTGAAGTCGAACGGCTTCGTGTGTCATCACCGCTGTAGTGTCCGGCTTTAGACGGACCCACGGCCACAGGCAAACGTCGGGCCAGCCCGTCCGCGTGACTTTCCCCCGTGCCCACCGCCGACTGCGGCTTCTCGTACACCGCGTCGGTTCGCGGACGGACAGTCTGTCCGTCCGGAAGCAACCGCTGCGTGACAACCAGCCGCTGACAACGCCGCGGGCGGGGCATCCGTGCGATTTCCTCAACAAAACGCCGACGACGGCGCACTTACCGGGCTGGCACGCTTCTTTGTAGAGGCAACAGACATGATGACTCGTGCGACCAGACAAGTGGTGATCGTGGGCGGCGGATTCGGCGGCGTGCAGTGTGCCAGGACGTTGCGGCGGCGCCTGCCGGCGGATGTGGAGATCGTTCTGTTCAACCGCGAGAACCACATGGTCTTCCATCCGCTGCTGCCCGAAGTCGTGGGAGCGTCGCTCAACCCCGACGCGGTGGCGGCGCCGCTGCGTCAGATGCTGAGCGGTGTCCGCTGCCGCACCGAAACCGTCCGCTTCGTGGACCTCGAGCGGCAACTGATCGAGTTCGAGGCGCACGACGGTCACACGCGTACGCTCCCGTACGAGCACGTCGTCATCGCCTGTGGCCGGACGGCCAGCCTCGGCTCGGTGCCAGGCATGTCGGACCATGCCTTTGCGCTCAAGAGCGCCGGCGACGCGATGGCCTTGCGGTCGCACGTCATCCAGCAGCTCGAGAACGCGGAAGTATCGACCGATCCCGCGCAGCGACGCTGGTATCTGAGCTTTCTCGTCATTGGCGCCGGCTTCAGCGGCGTGGAGGTGGCAGGCGAGATCAACGACCTGGTCCGCCATAGCTGCCGCTTCTACCCGAACATCTCGCCCGACGAGATCTCCGTGACGCTGGTGCAGTCACGCGATCACATCCTGCCTGAGCTCACGCCGGAGCTCCGCGTGTTCGCACAGCAGAAGATGCAGGAGGCCGGCATCACCATCGTCTTGAACGAACGCGTCACCGCCGCCACTGCCGAAGGCGTCTCGCTCGCCGATGGCCGGCGCCTGCGCGGTGCCACCATCGTGTCCACCGTCGGAACGGGCGTGCCGTTGCTGGTGGAGCGTCTCGCGGCGCCCAAGGATCGCGGCTCGCTGCTGACCGAGGCGGACATGCGGCTGAAGGGCTGCGCGACGGCGTGGGCGATCGGTGACTGCGCCCGCATCGTCAACGCGTACGACGAGTCGCTCTGCCCGCCGACCGGTCAATTCGCGGAGCGGCAGGGCCGGCAGGTTGCCGAGAACATCGTTGGCGCGCTTGGCGGTGCCGACACGCGGCCATTTGCCTACAAACCACTTGGCGTGTTCTGCGCGATCGGCGGCCGCAACGCCGTTGCGGAGATTCTCGGCACGCGCATCTCGGGGTTTCCGGCCTGGTTTCTCTGGCGGGCGATTTACTTGTTCAAGCTGCCGTCGTGGTCGCGCCGAGTGAAGGTGGGAGCCGATTGGGCCTGGGATCTCGTCTTCGCGCGTGATCTCGTCAACCTGAAGACCGATCCCACCGAGCGCGTGTCGCACGCGCACTTCCGTCCTGGCGACTTCGTGTTCCGTCAAGGCGAGCCGGCGCTGAACTTCTACTCGGTCGAGAAGGGAACACTCGAGATCCTCCGCGCCAACGACTCGGACGGGAGCGAGGAACTGGTCGCGATGCTGGGGCCCGGAGACTTCTTTGGCGAGATGGCCCTGATCGAAGGGCGGCCGCGCAGCGCCAGCGTGCGCGCACGAACCGAGGTCGAAGTGACCACGTTCGGCGCGCAGGTGTTCTCGCGCATGTCGAAAACGCTGACACCGCTGCAGCGGCGGATCGCCGAAGCCATCCGGCAGCGGAGCGCCCGCCTGTGGACGCGGATGCCTGAAGTCCACGCGGTGTTGAGCCGTGAACGCGTTTCGGCGTTCGCCGAACCCGCGCCGTTCACGCTGCGCGCGGACACGACGTTCGAGGATGCGGTTGCGCTCTTCGCGACCCATCACGCCGACACGGTCTACGTCGTCGATGCGGACGGCCATTTGAGCGGTGTGCTCACTCGAACCGACCTGCTTCGCGTCGTCGAGGTGCTCACGTCCCTCGACGTAGCTCGGGACGACCCTGAGGCTCTCGAAGGGTCGTCGCGGCCGATCACCGAGCGCGAAGGCGTGGCCATTCAACATTTCATGACCCCTGATCCGGTTGCGGTGTCGGTCGACGATCTCGCATCGGTCGCGGCGCTCCTGATGTGGAACCGTGGACTCAAGAGCCTGCCGGTGGTCAGCGCGTCGCAAGGCGGGCGTCTGATCGGGCGCTTCAGAGCAGAAACGGTGATGCAGTCGGTGATGCAGCGGCTGCTCGCCGCGCGTCAGCTCGCCACACCTGTAGCGTCGCGCTTTCCTGGCCCGAGCGCCGTCGCGGGCAGCCGGACCGACTCGCACGTGGGGTCCGGCTTTAGCCGGACCGATGTAGTGTGCGGCTTGAGCCGGACCGCGATGTAATGTCCGGCTTTAGCCGGACGATGTAGTGGCCGCCTTGAGGCGGCCCAGGGAGTGCTTCAATGTCGATCAACTCGCTCGCGCCATCGCGCGCGAGCCAAAAGAACTCACTCAGGACACTTCAGGAGTACGGTCAGTCCGTCTGGCTCGACTACATTCGCCGCAACCTGATCACGAGCGGCGAGCTGCAACGGCTCGTCGACGAAGACGGGCTCTCCGGCGTGACGTCGAATCCGGCCATCTTCGAGAAAGCGATCACCTCGTCTGACGATTACGCCGCTGCGATCGCCGATCTCGCCAATCAGGAGCATCTCGACGCGAAAACCATCTTCGAGGAACTGGCCATTCTCGACATTCAAGCCGCGGCCAACGTGCTGCGCCCGGTGTATCAGCGCACGCACTACCGCGACGGCTACGTCAGCCTCGAGGTGGCACCGTCGTTGGCACATGACACCTCAGGGACGATCGCAGAGGCCAGCCGCTTGTGGCAGCGGCTGTCACGGCCGAACGTGATGATCAAGGTCCCGGCGACGCAGCAAGGCATCGGGGCGGTCCGCGCGCTCACGGCCGAGGGCATCAACATCAATGCGACGTTGCTGTTCTCGATCGAGATGTACGAGCAGGTCGCTCACGCATACATCGACGGTCTCGGCGAGCTCGCCAGTCGTGGCGGCGATGTCACCCGCGTCGCGAGCGTGGCGAGCTTTTTCATCAGCCGCATCGACACCGCGATCGATGCCCAGGTCACGGCGAGGTTGCGTGCGGCGCAGAACGCGGAAGAGCGGATGAAGCTCGGCCGCTTACGCGGCCGCGTCGCGATCGCGAACGCGAGACTCGCGTATCAGCGCTACCTCGACCTCTTCGACTCGTCGCGCTGGCACGAGTTGTCTCGACGCGGCGCGCAGACGCAGCGCCTGTTGTGGGCGAGCACGAGTACGAAGAATGCCGATTACCGGGATGTCGTCTACGTCGAGGAGTTGATCGGCGCCGACACCGTCAACACCATTCCTCCTGCGACGTTCGACGCCTTTCGCGAACACGGCGAAGCACGCGACGCATTGACGGAAGGCGTCGACGCCGCGGAGCTGACGATGCAGGGGCTCGAGGCGGCGGGCATTTCGATGGCAGAGGTCACCGACCGGCTGCTCGACGAAGGGGTCGTCTTATTCGCCGCCGCGTTCGACACACTGCTCGGCGCCATCGATCAGCGGCGTCTCGAAGCTGCGGCCGCGGACACAACGGCGTAGCATTGAACGAGGACGAGTAATTCAGAATTGCAGAATTCAGAATGCAGAAATTAAAGCATGCGGTGGCGCTTTCAGGCCCGTGGAGATCACGATGAAACTCGGGATGATCGGTCTTGGCAGGATGGGCGGCAACATGGTGCGCCGCCTGGTCCGTGGTGGGCATCAGTGCGTCGTCTACGACGTCAATGCCGATGCGGTCTCCGCACTCGTGCACGACGGTGCGATCGGCGCGACGTCGTTCGGCGACCTGGCGGCGAAGCTCGAGGCGCCGCGTGCCGTGTGGATCATGGTCCCCGCCGGTGAGGCGACCGAGCACACCGTTCGGACGCTCGCCGAACACCTCGCGCCCGGCGACACGATCATCGACGGCGGCAATTCGTTCTTCAAAGACGACGTGCGGCGGGCGAGCGAGCTCCGCCGCGCGGGCATTCACTACCTCGATGTCGGCACGAGCGGCGGTGTCTGGGGGCTCGATCGTGGCTACTGTCTGATGATCGGCGGCCCGGCGAACGCCGTCTCGCGTCTCGCGCCGATCTTCCAAACGCTCGCGCCGGGGCGGGGCACGGTCGCGCCGACCCCGGGCCGCGCCGGCATTGGAACCGCCGAGCACGGCTACCTGCACTGCGGGCCCGAGGGCGCCGGTCACTTCGTCAAGATGGTGCACAACGGCATCGAGTACGGCCTGATGCAGGCCTACGCGGAAGGGTTCGACATCTTCCGCAACGCGTCCTCCCCGAGTCTGCCTGAGGCCTACCGATACAACCTCGACCTCGCCGCGATCGCCGAGCTGTGGCGGCGCGGCAGCGTGGTGGGCTCGTGGCTGCTCGACCTCACCGCGGCGGCCCTGGCCGAGGATCCGACGCTGGCTGCATATACCGGCTACGTGCAGGATTCGGGCGAGGGCCGGTGGACGGTCATGACCGCCGTAGAAGAAGCGGTGCCCGCCGATGTGCTTTCCGCAGCGCTCTACGCGCGCTTTCGCTCACGCCAGGAGCACACGTTTGCCGAGAAGGTGCTGTCGGCGATGCGGCAGAAATTTGGTGGCCACGTCGAAGCGCCACCCGCACCGGCGATCGCAGCCGGGGAGAAAGGGCGATGACGATCGCAAGCGATGTCAGCGACGCACCGGCGACGCCCGCGCCCGAGCACGCGCCGCCATGTGCGATGGTGATCTTTGGCGGTTCCGGTGATCTGACGAAACGCAAGCTGGTGCCGGCGCTGTACAACCTGGCGGCGGGCGATTTGCTCCGTCAGGAGTTCGCGGTGATTGCCATCGCCAGGGCGGACATGACCAGCGAGGCGTTCCGCCAGAAGATCGACGCCGACTTGCACGAGTTCGCGACGATGCCGATCGACCAGGCAATCTGGGATCGCCTGCGGAACTCGATCTATTACGTCGCGGGCGAATTTGGCGATGCGGGGACCTACGCGCGGCTCGAGGCGCAGCTCGGCGAGGTCGACGCGCGCCACACGACCGGCGGCAACCACCTGTTCTACCTGGCCACCGCGCCGGAGTTCTTCGCCGGTATCGTCGCCGAACTGTCGCGCGCCGGGCTGCTGCGCGAAGACAAGGGCGCCTGGCGTCGGGTCGTCATCGAGAAGCCGTTCGGACGCGATCTCGACTCGGCTCGTCAGCTGAATCAGGAATTGACGGGCGTCTTGCACGAGCGGCAGATCTTCCGCATCGATCACTATCTGGGAAAAGAGACTGTCCAGAACATCATGGCGTTCCGGTTCGCCAACGGCATCTTCGAGCCGATCTGGAACCGGCGTTACGTCGACAACGTGCAGATCACGTCGGCCGAGGAGGTCGGCGTCGAGCTCCGAGGCGGCTACTACGACACCGCCGGTGCCCTCCGCGACATGGTGCCGAATCATCTGTTCCAGCTGATGACGCTGACGGCGATGGAGCCGCCGATCTCGTTCGACGCCAACGCCGTGCGCGACGAGCAGACCAAGATCCTCAAGGCCGTTCAGCCGATGACGCACGAGGAGGTGTTGACCAGAGCGGTGCGCGGCCAGTACGGGGAAGGCGTCGTGCGTGAGGAGCGTGTGGCGGCCTATCGTGCCGAGCCGCGCGTGCCGCCGGAGTCGGGCACCGAGACGTACGTGGCGATGAAGATGTTGATCGACAACTGGCGCTGGGCCGATGTGCCGTTCTATCTGCGCACCGGCAAGCGCCTGCCGCGACGCGTCACGGAGATCGCGATTCAGTTCAAGCGGGCGCCGTTCGTGCTCTTTCGAGACACACCTGTCGAACGCCTCTCGGGCAATCGACTGGTGATGCACATCCAGCCGGAAGAAGGAATCACTCTGCGCTTCAGCGCCAAGGTCCCGGGACCGCACGTGCACCTCGGCTCGGTGAGCATGGATTTCAAGTATTCGGACTACTTCGGCGCGACACCGAGCACGGGTTACGAACGGCTGTTGTACGACGCGATGGCGGGTGACGCGACGCTGTTTCAGCGGGGAGACATGGTGGAGACCGCCTGGAACGTCGTCGATCCGATTCTCGACGTGTGGAAGTCGCTGTCGCCTCGCAACTTCCCGAACTACCGGGCCGGGACGTGGGGACCGGCGCAGGCCGACGAACTGTTGCAGCGCGACGGCCGCAAATGGCGCGAGATCCCGACGTGATCCTCGCGGGCGACATCGGCGGCACCTCGACCCGCCTCGGCATCGTCTCGAACGCCGGGTCCGGCTTCAGCCGGACCCGAACATTCGAGAGCGCATCGCTTCACAGTCTCGACGAGGCGATCGATCAGTTCCTCGATGACGGGCGTGACGTCATCGAGGCGGCGTGCTTCGGCGTCGCCGGCCCGGTGATCGACGGCCGCGCGACGCTGCCCAACCTGCCGTGGACCGTCGATAGCGCGCTGCTGGCGCGTCGGCTCGGGTTGCCGAGCGTTCCGGTCCTCAACGATCTCGAGGCGAACGCGTACGGGATTGCGACGCTGACGACAGACGATCTCGTCGCAGTGAACGAGGCGAGACCGGCAGCACACGCGAATGCAGCGATTCTGTCCGTCGGCACCGGACTCGGAGAAGCGGGCTTGTACTGGGATGGCGCGATGCATCGGCCGGTCGCGAGCGAGGGCGGACATGCCGACTTCGCACCACGCACCGAGCTCGAGATCGATCTGCTGCACGAGCTGCGGAGAAGCGCGTCGCACGTCAGCTACGAGCGGGTGTTGTCAGGTGAAGGACTCTACCGGATCTTCACGTTCCTGAACCGACGGGCCGGCCGTGCGCAGCCGGAATGGGTGATCGAGGCCGCTCGCCGCAATGCCGCGCCGGCCGCCATCTCGAAGGCAGCGCTCGAAGGCACGTGCGAGATCGCCGTCGAGGCGCTGCGCCTGTTTGTGTCATGCCTGGGGGCCGAAGCGGGGAACCTGGCGCTGCGGATGATGGCACGCGGTGGCGTGTATCTCGGCGGCGGCATCGCGCCAAAGATTCTTCCAGCGCTGCGCGACGGTGTCTTCATGAAGGCGTTCGTCGACAAGGGCCGCATGAAGGGGCTGCTCGAGTCGATTCCGGTGTGGGTCATCCGCAACGATCAGACCGCGCTGTACGGAGCCGCACATGTCGCGGCCATGCGGCTTCGCTCGTCGCCGTCCCGCAGCGCGGAGACGTTAGCCTCCGCGATTGATGCTTCAGCCTCCGCAATGGGCGCAGGGCTATGACGCGAATCCACATCGCGGATAGCTCCGAAGCGCTCACCCTCGACGCCGCTGAGACGTTCGTTCGGGTGACGACGACTGCCGTCGAGGACCGTGGTCGCTGCGCCGTTGCGCTGGCCGGCGGAGGGACACCACAGGCGTTGTATCGAGCACTGGCCCGCTCACCGGCCTTGCGTGCGCGGGTGCCCTGGCACGGGATTGAGTTCTTCTGGGGCGATGAACGAGTTGTCCCG
>DASRJR010000119.1:0-5165 GCA_035649395.1 Vicinamibacterales bacterium | reverse complement strand
AACAGGCTGAACGCGATCGCCACTCCGATGCACGATCGCAACTCGCGCCTCACTGGTTGGAACTGGGTCATCGTCATTGTCGGCGCCGCGTGGCTGCTGCTTTCAGTGATCGGCTCGTATCTGACAGCTCGAATAGACGCGAGCACATGAGTCGACGCAAGATTCGGATAGACCGACGCGATGGGCGAGTCTAGTCTTCGGTGATGTCTGCGATCGACGTGCTTGTCGGTGAGCTCGAGCGAACGCGCGACGAGACGCTGCGTTTCTTCGCGCTGGGCGACGCCGACCTCGCGCGCACGTACGGACCCGGCAAGTGGTCGATCCGGTACGTGCTCCATCACCTCACGGATTCCGAGGTCGTCTTCACCGAGCGGCTCCGCCGCGTCATCAGCGAGCCGACGATGGTCGTGTGGTACTACGACCAAGACGCATGGGCGAAAGCGCTCGACTACGCGACGAGGTCGCTCGATGCCTCCCGCACGGTCTACGACGCGCTCCGCGGCGCGATCATTGACGACGCGCGCCGCCACTACGAGCGTCACGGCGCGACCGAGTTCGTGCACAGCAAGTCGGGTCTGCGCACGCTGAAGGATGAATTCGACAAGGTCGCGGCGCACAACGAGCACCACCTCGGACATATCCGGATGGCGCTGCAACGCTAGTTCCCGGTCGCCCCAAACCCGCCGCGCGTCACGTCGCGAATCTCGCCGACCTCCTCCCATGATACGCGCGGCGCGGCCAGGACAATCCCCTGCGCGAGCCGGTCGCCGCGGGAAATGCGCACGTCGTGCTCGGTGACATTCAGGACCTGAATCATGATTTCGTCGTTTGGCCCCGAATAATCGGGATCGATCACGCCGACGCCGTTCGCGACGAGCAATCCGCGCTTGAGTGGGGTGCTGCTTCGGGCGAAAATCCCGAGGAAGTGTCCCGGCGGGACCTCGATGACGAGGCCGGTCCGGACGAGCGCGATCTGTCGCGGTACGACGACGAGATCGTGGGCGGCGGCGAGATCGAAGCCGGCCGATTCGTGAGTGCCGTACGCAGGGAGGGCAACAGTGGAGTCGAGCCGTCTGATCTTGAGCCGCATGCGGGCAGCATACCTCGTCGGCGTGTTGCTGCTGCTCGTTCCCGCCGCAGCCCGGGCACAGGACCGGCAGGACCTCGACGCTCCGCTTCCGCTCGACATCGCCATCCGGACCGGCACGCTGCCGAACGGGCTGACGTTCTTCATCCGCAGCAATGCGTTGCCGAACGATCGGGTGATGCTGCGGCTGGTGGTGAAGGCCGGCTCGATCGACGAGGCCGACGATCAGCGCGGGCTCGCGCACGTGCTCGAGCACATGGCGTTCAACGGGACGTCGCACTTCAAGCCGGGCGAGCTGGTGTCGTATCTCGAGTCGATCGGGGCGCAGTTCGGCGCCCACGTCAACGCCTACACCAGCTTCGACGAAACGGTCTACATGCTCAACGTGCCGACCGAGCGTCCCGGCGTGCTCGAGCGCGGCTTCGAGGCGCTCAGCGACTTCGCGAGCGGGCTGTCACTCGATCCCGAGGAAATCGATCGCGAGCGCGGCGTCGTGATCGAAGAGTGGCGCGGACGGCTGGGTGCGGGCACGCGCATGCAGGAGCCGCAGTTGAAAGCGATCTTCGGGGCGTCGCGCTATATCGATCGCATTCCGATTGGTCTGCCTGAAACGCTGAAGAGCTTCCCGCCGCAGCGCCTCCGCGATTTCTACCGCGACTTCTATCGGCCCGACCGCATGGCCGTGGTCGTCGTCGGCGACATCGAAGTCGCCAAGGCCGAAGCGCTCGTCCGGCAGCATTTCGGCGGCATGCCGAGCCGGCCGCCCGCCACCCGACCCGTCTATGAGATCCCCACGCACAGCGAGACGCATTACGTCTCGTTGTCCGACCGCGAGTTGCAGTCGTCCTCGGTGACCGTGATGTACAAGCACCCGCTTCGTCAGCTGCGGACGATGCGCGACTATCGGCAGTCGCTGGCCGAGGACCTGGTGTTCCAGATGATCAACGCGCGCTTCGGCGAGATCGCGCGCCAGCCCGACGCGCAATTCCTGGGTGCCTCCGCCGGCGACGACACGCTCGGTCGCACGATTCAGTCATTCGAGGTGGCGGCTCGCGTCAAGGACGGCAGCATCGCCGCCGGGCTGACGGCACTCGCGACCGAGCTGACGCGCGTCCGCGAGCACGGCTTCGGAGAAGCGGAGCTCGATCGCGCGCGCCGCAACATGCTGGCCGGCTACGAACGCGCCTACAACGAGCGCGACAAATCGCAGAGCGAACCGCTCGCGTCCGAGCTGGTCCGCCACTTCCTGCAGGGTGAGGCCGCACCGGGCATCGCCATCGAGGTGCAGCTGGCGCGGCGATTCCTCTCGACGATCACGGCCGCCGAAGCTGCGGCCATCGTTCGCGAGTTCGTGACGGACTCGAACCGCGTCGTCATCGCGACGGCGCCGGAGAAGCCGGGATTGGCGGCGGTGACCGAGACGGCGCTTCGGACCGCGCTCACGGCCGGCGCGACTGCGCGGGTCACGCCGTGGAAGGACGACATTGCGGGCCGAGCGCTGCTGGCCAAAGCCCCGACGCCCGGCACGGTGACGAATCGCCGCGAGATCTCGGAAATCGGGGTGACGGTGCTCACGCTGTCGAACGGCGTCGAGGTGTGGCTGAAGCCGACCGACTTCCGCAACGACCAGATTCTCTTCACCTCGTACGCGAAGGGCGGCCTGTCGCTGGCACCGCCGGCGGACTATCAATCGGCAGCGCTCGCCAACTCGCTGGTCGGCCTCGGCGGGGTCGGCGGCTTCACCCCGATCGATCTGCAGAAACTGCTCGCCGGCAGACTCGCGAGCGCGTCCACCTCGATCTCGAGTGCCACACAAGGTCTCAGCGGATCGAGCACCCCGAAAGATCTCGAAACCGCGCTGCAGCTCGCGTATCTCGAGTTCACGGCGCCCAACCGCGACCCGGGAGCGTTCACTCTCCTGAGGCAGAGGTTGGAAGCGGGGCTCGCCAACCAGGCACAGAGTCCGGGCGCCGTGTTCGCCGAGCGCGTCCGGCGGATCAACACTCAGGACCACTACACGGCCCGGCCGCTCAAGGTCGAGGACCTGCCGACGCTCGACCCCGACAAGATGATGTCGTTCTACCGCGATCGGTTCGCCAACGCCGCCGACTTCACGTTCTTCTTCGTGGGCGCGTTCAAGGTCGACGAGATCGCTCCGCTCCTGGCGACCTATCTCGGCTCGCTGCCATCGCGTGGTGTTCGCGACGGCCGCGTCGGCGATCTCAAGCTGCAATTCCCGACGTCGGTGGTCCAGGAAAAAGTCACGAAGGGGCAGGAGCCCCGCAGTCAGACGGTGATGACCTTCTTCGCCGACACCGGCCTCGACGAGCTCGAAACGCATCGCGTGCAGGCGGCGACCTCTGTCGTCGAGATGCGGCTGCGCGACATCCTCCGCGAGAAACTGGGTGGCACGTATTCGGTGAATGTGGGCTACTCGAACACATCGCCGCAGCCGGGATACGGCACGACGAGCGTGCAGTTCGGAAGCTCGCCGGAGAATGTCGAAAGCCTGACCGCCGCGGTGATGACGGAGCTCGATCGGCTGCGCCGCGAAGGGCCGTCGGCCGCTGATGTCCAGGCCGTCAAGGAGCAGGAAAAGAACGGCTTACAAGAGTCACTTCTGCAGAACAGCTACTGGCTGGGCTCGTTGCAGGCGATGCACCTGCTCGAGCGCGATCCGCGCCGCATTCTGCAGCGTGTCGAGCGCGCGGACTCGCTTTCAGTCGAGAACATCCACGCGGCGATTCGCAAGTATTTTCCGGCCGAACGCCGTACGGTTGTGTCGCTGATGCCCGAGATTCAAGGATCGGGTGGCACGGCCCCAGCGTCGGTTGCACCCGCGCGCTGAATGGGACTCGATCATCCGGGGAAATCTGTCGACGATGTCAGGTGATTCACGCGCGCACGCAACTGTCAAGTGCCGAGTTGTTGACAGTTTGCGACGCGTCCGTGGTGATTCGGCGTAACATAGGTTCTGTGAAACGCCGTACGGCGGTCGAAGAGACCACCTCGACGACGACCACAACCGTCACCCGGGCGGCGACGCTCGCCGGCTTCACGGCAGCAGTGGCGACCACCCACGGCATTCATCTGCGCGATCTCGCGCCGATGACCACCCTGCATGTCCAGACGCGCAATTCGCAATACCGCATCATCGTCTCGACCGGCGATGCGGTGCTCGTCGAAGGCGGTCAGTTCTTCCCGTGCCTCACACCCGCGCACGTCAGCGGGGCGAGCGTTGGTGGCAGCTTCCTCAAAGTGGGATGGATCGGCGTCGGTCTGAGGATGGAAATCCTGGTCGACGGCCGCCGCATCGTCACTTCGCCAGTGCTCGACATTTCGACCGTCGCGGCCAAAACCAGCATTCATTGATGGCTTCGCCGGGTCTGAAGCCCCGGCCTACACTGCGCGCTCAGATATACTGGGGCGTTTGCGGCTGTCCGGCTTCAGCCGGACCAGCGTTGTAGTGTCCGGTTTCAGCCGGACCAGCGTTGTAGTGTCCGGTTTCAACCGGACCAGCGTTGTAGTGTCCGGCTTCAGCCGGACCCGTGACGAGAATGCAATACATCTACACGATGAAGGGTCTCGGGAAGGTGCACCCTCCCGATACCGTCGTTTTGAAAGACATCTGGCTCTCGTTCCTGCCTGGCGCCAAAATCGGCGTCCTCGGGTTGAACGGCGCCGGCAAGAGCTCGGTGCTCAAGATCATGTCGGGCGAGGACAACGAGTTCGTCGGCGAAGCGTTTCCAGCCGACGGCATCTCGGTCGGCTTCTTGCCCCAGGAGCCGCGGCTGAATCCGAGCAAGACGGTGAAGGGCAACGTCGAAGAAGGCGTGGCGGCGACCAAGGCACTGCTCGAACGCTACGACGAGCTGAACATGAAGCTCGGCGAGGATCTCTCGCCCGAGGACATGGACAAAGTGCTCGAAGAGCAGGGGCGGCTGCAGGACAAGATCGACGCGGTCAACGCCTGGGACATCGATTCACAGCTCGACCTGGCGATGGATGCGCTTCGGTGTCCGCCGCCTGACGCCGACGTCGCGAATCTCTCGGGTGGCGAGCGTCGTCGGGTGGCGCT
>DASRJR010000118.1:0-14560 GCA_035649395.1 Vicinamibacterales bacterium | reverse complement strand
CGCTTGAGCTTCCAGGCGAGCGACGCCGCGAGGAACAGCACCGATCCGTGCGTCTCGATGCGCTCAACCGCGCCGCCGCCGTGTGTCGCGGGCGACGACAGGAAACTGATGACCTCGCTCTGATCCTCTGTGATCATCGGTGCCCCGACTGACGACCCGCATCACGCGGGTGCGAGTGGCTTCTTCCGACGCAAGGTCTGCACCACAGACATCGATTGGGCGCTGCCGTCGATGGCCGCGCCGCACGGGTTCAGCCGTCGAAATCTCGCTCGCCGCGGGAAATTCCCACCATCCTTCCGGACGCGCCTCCCATCGCTCCGCCGATTGCCGCTGAGGCCGTTGGCATGGACAGTGCTCATCCACACACCGTTGGAGCACGCCCATGATTGAGATGCGACGCATCCTTTGCCCGGTTGATTTCTCCGAGGTCTCGCGACGAGCGCTCGACCACGCAGTCGCCATCGCCCGGTGGTACGAATCGAGTATCGCGGTCTTCCACGTGTGCGCTCCGGTCCCGGTCACAGCGTACGCGACCGTTGCGTCGATGATGCCGCCGACGCTTGCCAGTGGAGACAATCGCAAGGACGTCCTCGCGGCGATGAAGGACTTCGTCAAGGCGGACGCCAGCGTCCCCATCGACTTCGAGATCGGCGAGGGCAACGCGGCCAGGGAGATCATCGTTCAGGCGAACGCGTCGCGAAGCGACTTGATCGTCATGGGCACTCATGGTCGCTCGGGGTTCGAGCGCTTCGTGCTGGGATCGGTCACGGAGAGGGTGTTGCGTCACGCCGGCTGCCCGGTGCTCACGGTACCGCCTCGTGCCGTCGACGCCGTTCCCTTCACGCCGGTGATCTTCAAGCGTATCGTCTGCGCGATCGACTTCTCCGACTGCTCGATGAGCGCCCTCGACTACGCGATGTCGATCGCCCAGGAGGCGAATGCACAGCTGACGGTCCTCCACGTCGTAGAACCATTCCCTCATCTGCGGGGCGACGAGTCGGAAGCGGCTCTTGGTCGTGCGGAGCTCGTGCGCGAACTCGCAGCGGCAGCAGAGGAGGAAGCACGAGCTCGGTTGGAGAGGGCCATCCCCGAGGGCGTCCGGGAGTTCTGCCAGGTCGAGACGGTTCAGACCGTCGGCAAAGCCTCCCATGAGATTCTGAAGGTGGCGGCAACGCAGGCGAGCGACCTGATCGTCATTGGCGTGCACGGTCGCAGCGCGGCAGATATTCTGTTCTTCGGCTCGACGACACAGGCAGTCGTCCGGCAGGCGACCTGCCCCGTTCTCACGTTACGTGTCGGATGAAAGGGCGATCACGGCACGGAGGCTTGACGGGGGCGCGCCTGGCGGACGTGCTCAGTCCGGCCGCTGATCCGCCCTCGATCGAGCCCGAGCCACGAGCTCCGCGAGCCGAGGGTAATGCGATCCGCGCCAGTACACCTGCTCACATCGAGGGCACCAGTGGTACTCGCGGACGCAGGCGCGTGTGCGCGGTGGCACCCGTGCTTGCACCGCGTCGCGCTCAATCGGCACGACCGGCGTGTTGCAGCGCAGGCAGCGGGCGAACGGCTCCATTTCGGATGTCAGATCGAACCGTCGGAGGATTTCCGCGAGCTGCGCATCGGGATCGATCTGTCGCACCCAGTGTGCGCATCGCACGGCGTTGCGTTTCAGGAGCGCCACGTCACGTGTGAGCACGATGCGCTCGCGGCCCTCCTGAGCCAGCCGGGCATCGTCTTCGATGACAATCGAGTCGAAGCCGGCGAGGCGCAGACGCGAGGCGAGCGCTTGCAGATGCACGTCGAGGGCAAACCGCGCCGGCCTCGGGCGATCGACGCCGACGCGCTGCGCCGAATCGATGACGATGGATTGAAACGCCGGGTAGACGGCGACGCGATCGCCGTCATGCACGCGCGCGTTGAACGGGCACGGCGAACCGTTGATGGTAATGAGATCGACTTCGGGGTGCGGAACGCCGAGGGCCTCGATCGTGTCCTTCACCGACGCCGGCCCGGCGAGACGATGCGCAAATCGCACCGCTCGTCGCCGTGTGGGGAGGAAGTCGTTCAGGCGGCCGTAAAACCGAAAGGAGACTTCCACGTCGAAAAGAGTCAACTCCCAAATGAGACGCCACGGAGAAACTAGGCCACAAAGAACACGAAAAGCACTAAGGTAGCCGGGCGCTTCGAGCCACCCAGGTCACACGACGCAGCCTGATCAGACTTAGTGTCCTTAGTGTTCTCAGTGGCCTGTTTTCTGCGTGGCCTCCGTGGGTTAAAAGCCCGGCGAGAGGCTGAAGCCCCACACCCATCCCTTGCCGGGACGCTCAAATGGCTTCGCGAAATCGATTTGCGCGACGGCGAAACCGAACGCGTTGATGCGGAAGCTCACCCCCGCGCTCGACACCGGCCGACGATCTCCGCCTGCAAACGACGGCTTGTCACCCTGATTCCACGCCACGCCGCTATCGGCGAAGAACGCGACCTCGGTCGGCACAGGCCCGTACATCCGACCCGTCGCACCGAACGGCCGCAGCAGCGGGAAACGGAACTCCAGGTTGCCGACGAGCATTCGCGAGCCCACCAGACGATCGAACTCGCGACACGAGCCGGTAATCGTCGACGCGCACTCTTCGTTCAACAACGAGCCGACGTTGTATCCACGCACCAACTGGGGATACCCGATGAACAGCGGCACCAGTCGAAAGTCCTCGGCACCCGACCCGTAGCGCCCGTAATGCAGCACGCGTCCGGCGATGGTGTAGAAGCTGGCCGGCATCACGTATTTGCGGTAGTCAGCCAGTGCGCTCGTATATTGAATCGAACCAAACGTCGGCTGCAGCTCGATTCGTGATCGCTGACCGGCCACTGGACTGGTGGCGCCGAAGACGGCGCTGTCGAGCACGAACGCCGCACTACCCGCATACAATCCGAGCGGGTCGGCCAGCTTCGTGGTCTCCGTTTCGTCGCTGAGCAGCGCCCCCGTCTGCAGCGACGCCGTCAGCGTGCGCACCTCCTGTTCGAACAGGACGTTCTGATAGCTCGCACCAAACTCCACTCGTTTGGTCGGACTGAACGGACGGGATACCGCCCCGCTCACGGCGCGGAAGGTCTGTCGATAAATGATGTCTTGCTCGACGACCACAGGTTGATTGCCGATCGAACCAATGCCGCTGGCAAAGCCACCCGCCAGGTACGGCGTCTGTTCGACGGACACACCCCAATCCCAACGGTGCGTCAGGTTCTGGTAGGCGATGATCCCACCGGTGTCCTTGAGAATATTCGAGAAGCTGCTGCCGTACGAGTTCGCAGCGACAGCGGCCACAAGGTTGTGATTCCCGAGCGCGTCGCTCCAGAGGAACGAGATGCCGCCGCCGAACGTCGGCCCGAATCGACTGTAGCCGGCCCCGGCATAAGGCTGCCCGACCATATCGAGTCCCAGCTTGGCCTTGTACTCCTCGGTGGTGCCGCTATCATCGGGTAACCCCTTTTGTGGATCGGCCAGCGCTGCGACCACTTCGGAGGAGGCGCGCTTTTCTGGTGGCAGCAGACCCGCGGACACGTCGCCCCACGCACGCTCCGGTCTGGTGCCGGCCAACACCTCGGCGCGATCGCTCACATAGACGGTCGGCTTCTGCTCGTCATGCACGCTGAAGGCGAGCCGCTGCATTTTCGTCGCGACCGACAGCGCCGGGCTGATATCGGTGATTCCGCTGACACCGGTGTCCACGTTCGTGATCTGGCGCACCGCACGCGCTGAAAGATCCAACGCGAACACGTTCGGGATGCCGTACGGATCCGCGACGAAGTACAGCGTCCGTCCGTCACCCGACCATTGCGGGTTGATGTTCTTCGACTCGTCGAACGTCTGCAGCCGTTCGGTCGCGCCATTGGCGGGATCGAGCAGCGCCAGCCCATAGGAACCGGCGGCCAGCACCGGGAGCTTCGTCGTGAAGCGATCGGTGACGAACGCGAGGCGCGATCCGTCTGGAGACCACGAAGGCTGCAGATCGGCGTAGTGGTCGTTCGTCAGCCGGCGCACGGTATCCGCTTTCAGATCGTAGAGATACAGGTCCGAGAACCCGCCCGCCATCGCCGAGAACGCGATCGTCTGGCCGTTGGGGGACCACGCGGGATTGAGGATCTCACCGAGCTCCGGGAACTCGCGTTCGCGAATTCTCTTGCCGTTTCGCACGTCGAGAAACGCGAGCACCGGCTTTCCCTTTCGCACCGCGCCGACCACGAACTCACGGCCATCGGGCTTCCACGACCCTGCTGAATTGATGAACTGCAAGCTGCTGTAATGCGGATCGATCGCCGTGCTGACCAGCTTTCGAATCACAGCGCCCGTGTCCGCGTCGACGAGATACATGTCGATGGACAGGAGGCCGCGCTCGGAGAACACGACGATCTGTTTGCCGTCGGGGCTGAGCACAGGGGACGAATAGAGCGGCGGGTTCTTCTTCTCCTGCAACACCTCGGTGGCGAGCGGCCGGCCGAATTGGTTGGGCCGTCTGGTCGCTTCGAGCACCTTGGCGTAGTGCTCGCGGATCGCGGTGTGCCAGCTCGTGGAGAGATCCTTCGACTTCTGTCCGAGCAGACTCTCGATGGCGCCGTCGGGGCCCAATCGCAGCGCGTCGACGTACAGCTGGCCGATCATGCGATCGCCGAAGCGTCCTCCGATGTACGCCCAGAACGCCTGCCCCCAGCGATACGGGAAGTATTTCGGGTCGCCGAGCTTGCGAATCTCGGGCAGCGACTCGTGCCGCATCCCATCGCGGACCCACATCGACGTGTTCGAGTCGACCGGTCCGAGCGACAGATACTCGGCCATGCCCTCGACGAACCACAGTGGCAGACGCTCGATGGCCGAGCCACTGGCCTGGTCTTCGCGATCGAGCCGGGCGATGTCGTACTGGAACGCGTGCACGAGCTCGTGCCCGAGGACGTGGTCTGTTTCTCGCAAGGCCCCGGTGAGCGGCAGCGTGACCCGCCGCTTCAGACCTTCCGTCACGCCACCGGTGCCCTCACCGATCTCGCCGCCGACGACGTTGGTCTGCTCGAAGTCAGCGTGCGAGGCATACAGCACGAGCGGCTGTCGGTTGCTCAAGTTGTGATCGAGCAGCACCGACAGGCGCGTGTACCACCGCTCCGCCAGACGGGCGACCTCCGCGGCAGCATCACGCTCCTCGTCATAGAAGTAGATGTCGAAGTGGTCGGTCTTGAGCACCTCGAACTTGAAATCTCGATACTGAACTTTGTTTCGACCGAAGTATTGCGCTTCGGCGACAGGGGCTGCTGCCAGGGTGGCGACAATCGCCGTGCAGAGTCCCGCGCACCAGACGTTCACACGCTGCATGAATCCCGACCTCCCCCCGCCCTCTCACTGCTCAGGGCCGTGCACCTTCTGCGGCGCCGCGGGATCTCACGCGTCGATGGGTGCTCGGAGTCGTAGTCCGGCGGCCACACTCGCGCATAGGATCGCTGGAGCCCTGACCTTGGGCTTTGGCCAGCACGGTCTGTTCCAATCAGCACAGCTACGTTTGCGGCCGTCCGCGAAGAATCCCGCTTTCCTGTTGTCACCTGTCGTGTTCACCGAACGGTGTGTATGGGATTGCAGGAGGAACCCAGGAGTCAATTGAACCATGACGCCGTGCCAGGGTCCACAAAGGGCTCCGGATGGGTCCGACGTCAGGCCTTTATGTCGGGAATGACTTTATGTCCGGAATGACCGGGAGGCCGAGGCGGCTCAGCGCGCCCTTCTCCGCGTCAGCCGGAGGCCGGCAGCGCTCAGCCACCTCGGGGTGGCCGGCGCGCCGGAAGCGCGCCGGCCGGACGAGGATTCTGCGCGTCAGACCACCGTCCGTCTACCCGAGATCAGCTGCACGATGACAGCGATCACGGCGAGCACGAGCAGCAGGTGAATGAACCCGCCGAGGGTGTATGAGCTGACGACGCCCAAGAACCACAGCACCAACAACACAACGAAGATCGTCCACAGCATGGTTACCTCACCATCGGCTCAGCGTGTTGCGACCGCAACAGCGGCATGCGCCTCACGGCGGCCGAACGCGGGGAAGCCGTTCGCCCGCCACGTGGAGCACGTGTCGTGCCACGAGTGAATTCGCGGGAAATCGGCACGATGAACGCTTCAGCTCGTACGATCGGGTAGGAAAGTTCTGCTCGTGCGTGAGCCGTTGGGATTACCGCGCACCGTTGCTCGAGTCGCAACGTCAGCCATCCGCACAGCATCGAAGGGCATGAAACCTGCTCCATACACCGCCATGATGGCGGCGGAGCCGCCTGTTGAGTCATTTTCAAGGAGGGCTCATGCGAGGTCTACTCGCCAGCGGGATCGTGCTTCTGGTGCTCGGACTGTTCATGCTCGCGGCACCGATGATTCGCTACACCGATCGTGACAAGGCGATCGACATCGGTCCGCTGGAAGTGGAAACCGAAACCGAACGTCACGTCGATATTCCGCGGACGCTCGGTGTGGTCACGTCAGCCGCCGGGGTGGCGCTGATCGTCGCCAGCAGGATGCGGACGGGGGCAACCGTATAGCGAGTTCCGAAGTTCGCGAGTTCCGAAGTTCCTCGAGTTCGACGGTCCGGCGTTCCGACGTTCTGTGGCCATACTAAAGCGCTGTCACGAGAGCTCTTCTTTCTCGATCGTGTATGGCTGGGCGCGCTTGCGGTCGTCGTCTTTGTGGCGACCGTGAATGGACAGGGCGGAACAGCCCCGAGCGAGGCCAACCACTTCATCGGCACACCCGCCGGTTGGGTGCATCCGACGATGCCATGGGGCGATCCGGATCTCCAGGGAATGTGGCCGATCTCGTTCGTCGGTAGCGTCCCGCTCGAGCGATGCGCCGGCGGTGGCCGCGGGCGCCCCGGTGGTCCGCCAGCACCACCCTGCGATCCCAGCAAGGCGTTCCTGACCGAAGAGGAGTACCAGGGCCGGCTCGGCCAGGCGGCCACGCAAGTCGATCGTCATGCCGCTGCGATTGCCGCAGGCAACTTCGGTCAGGCGCTTCAATCGGGCGTGACCGATCCGACCTTCCCACAGCGTCAGATGTCGCTCATCATGGACCCGCCCAACGGAAAGCTTCCCGAGCTGACGCCGGAGGGCAAGCGGCTGTCGGCACTGATGCGCAGCAGCTGGGCGCTGAACCAGGAGGAGCGGCAGGCGTGGGACGCGCCGGAAGATTTCGACTCGTGGGACCGCTGCATCACCCGCGGCATGCCCGCGTCGATGTTCCCGTTCCGCTACAACAACGGCGTCCAGATCATGCAGGTGCCCGGCTACGTCATCCTGAACATGGAGATGATCCACGAGGCGCGTGTGATTCCGGTCGATGGCCGCCCGGCGATCTCGCCCGCAATCAAGCAGTGGATGGGTGAATCACGCGGTCACTGGGAAGGCAACACCCTCGTCATCGTCACGACGAACTTCAAGCCCGGTGCATCGATGACGAACATCGGCGTGCTCGGTTCGCCGGCGGGCAACCGCATCCCGACCAGCGAGAAGATGAAGATCACCGAGCGGATCACGCGTCTGAACAACGACTATCTGCTCTACGCGATCACGACTGAAGATCCCGTCGTCCTGACACGACCGTGGACCGGGCGATTCCCGCTGAAGCTGGATCCGAAATACGAGTGGTGGGAGTACGCGTGCCACGAAGGCAATCGGACGATTCGCGACTACATCAACGCGTCGCGCGCGGAACGGGCGAAGGCGCCTTAGGCGAGTTCCGAAGTTCCGTAGTTCCGGGGTTCCTCGAGTTCAAGTTCCCGAGTTCCGCGGTTCTCAAGCTCACAACCGCGAACTCTGGAACTTCGGAACTCAAGGAACTCTGGAACTCAAGGAACTCTCAAAAGTCACTGTCCCGTATCGCAGGCCTCGGTAATACAGATTGACTCGAGCGTCCGTCCCATCGGCGGCGCTTCGAGTCCGACCTGCTTCATCAGCTTGCGAATCAGCTCGCCGGTTTCCGGATGCCCGATGGCCGACTGCACGCCTACGCGGACGAGACCGTCGGCGTAGTCGACCGGCTGCCAGGTGTGGACGGCGAGCTTACCGCCGCGGTTGTCGGTGTTGCCGTAATCGCGCGTGTCGAGTCGCGCGCCGTGGTCGAACAGAATCTGGACGACGTCGCTGCGGCCCTTGTGGGCGGCGCCATGCATCGCGGTACGGCCGGTGTCGCCCTGCAGGTTCACGTCGAGGCCGAGATCGATCAGCATCTTCACCGCCTCGAACGTCGCCTTCGGCGACCATTCGTAGGTGATGCCCTCGACCCAGCCGACCCCCGCGGCGACATGGAGCGCGCTGACGTTGAGCAGGGTCTTGATCTTCGGATCGGCGCCCTTCGACAGCAACAGCTTCATCAGCTCGATATCGCCCGACTGCGAGGCGCGCAGGAACGCCGTCGCGCCGTTCTCGTCGAGCCACTGATTCGTAAACACCGTTCTCGTCTCGGTGCTGTCCTTGACGCGCGCGTTGACATCGGCTCCCTTGTCGAGCAGGAGCTTGATGAACTCGAGGTGATCCATGTCACCCTTGCGCACGGGATAGTCGCCGTTTTCGATGTTGCGGTTGTCGGTCGCGAGATACAGCGGCGTCCATCCGCCTTTGTGGGCGAGGTTCGGGTCGGCACCGTGCTCGAGCAGGTAGGCAGCGAGCTTGTAATACCGGTTCTGCGTCGCGACGAGCAACGGACTCCAGCCGTAGCCGGTGATCTGGTTGATGTCGGCTCCCGCCGCGAGCAGCACCTTGACCGTTTCGAGATTGTTGGCGCGAGCGGCGTAGATGAGCGGCGTCAGCGCGCCGCCGTCATTCGGCTGCTGCCGATTGCGGACAAAGCCGACGGCCGCGGCCGCATCGTCGAACCCATCATCAGGAACGGTGCCTTCGGGCGCCGCGGCGCCACCGCGCCCGGCGCCGCCGTTGCGGCCACCGCCCGCTCCACGTCCACCGGCCCGGCCGCCCCGGCCTTGGGCGTTTCCACCTTCCGCAGCGGCACGAATCTGACCGAGATCGAGCGCGTTTCCGGCTGCAAGCGCGGCCCCCTGCGCGGCGACCGCCTTGCGGGGATCGTTGGCTTTCCCGAGCGCCGGGCCGCGGCCGCGCGGCGCAGGATTCGAGCGCGCCTTGATGTCGGCGCCGCGCTCGATGAGCAGCTTCACCGCGTCGGCATGCCCTTCGTCGGCGGCCCACATCAATGGTGTGGTGCCGCGCTGCGTCTCTTTCGCATTCACATCGGCGCCAGCATCGATCAGCACTTTCATCGCTGCCACGTTGCCCGTGCGCGACGCCACCATCAGCGGCGAACGGCCGAGCGGCAGCTTCTCGTTCACATCCGCGCCGGCTTCGAGCAGCGCGGACAGAATCGCGGCGTCGCCGTTGACGGAGGCGAGCCACATCGGCGTCGAGCCTTCACGGTTGGCCGCCTTCGGGTTGGCACCGGCGCGCACCAGCTCGCCCACCAGCTCGCGGTCGCCTCGATACACCGCCCAATGGAGCGCAGTGGCGCCGTCGGCCTGGGGCGCGTTGACGTCGGCTTTCGACGCGATCAGCTTCCGGACCGCTGCCTTGTCGCCGCGCATGGCCGCGTCGGCCACATCGGATTTCCCCGCGGCGGCGACGGAGAGCACGGAGAGAGATAGGCCACTAAGAACACCAAGGACACTAAGTTTGATCAAGCTGCTTCGTGTTACGCCAATGACTCGAAGCGCCCCGGCTACCTTAGTGATCTTGGTGTTCTCCGTGGCCATAGTCTTGGTGTTCTCCGTGGCCATAGTCTTTGTGTCCTTGGTGGCAAAGCGACCGGTGCTCACAGTTCCTCCAACCGTCCAGTGCTGTCGCCGATGCTGTCCTGGTGGATGTCGAACTTGTCGAGAACGCTCAGCAGCAGATTCCCCGTGGGAATGGTCTTCGTCGGATACGCCAGGTGGCGTCCGCCTTTCAAGTTGCCGTTGGCGCCGCCGACGAGCAGGTGCGGCACGTCGTAGTGCACGTGCTGATTCGAGTTGCCCATATTGCTGCCGTAGAGCACGAGCGATTGATCCAGCAGCGTGCCGTCGCCGTCCTGCGTCTTCGCGAGACGGTCGACGAGGTGCGCGATCATCTTCACGTGATAGACGTTGATCTTCGCCAGCTCGGCGATGCGACGCGGATCCTCGCCGTGGTGCGACACGCCGTGGAACCCGGCGGTCGGGGCTTCACTCTCGGGAAACGTGCGGCCCGTGAGGTCGCGCGCGAACAGCAGCGTGCCGACGCGCGTGATGTCGGCCTGGAACGCCAGCGCCATCAGATCGAACTGCAGCTTGATGTGCTCGTCGAAGGTCTGCGGCACTCCCACGGGCACGGGCATGCTCTCCGGTGCGACGGCCGACGCCTTCATCGCGATCTGCAGCCGACGCTCGATCTCGCGGACGTTCGTCTCGTAGTCGTCGAGCCGCTGACGATCGGTCGCACTCACCTGCCCCCGCAAGCGCGTCAGGCTGTCCGTCAATGAATCGAGAATGCTGCGATCGCGCTTGCGGCGCGTGGTGCGCAGTTCCGCTGTGCTGCCGTCGCCGAACATCCGCTCGAACACGACCTGCGGGTTGAGCTCCATCGGGAGCGGCGAGGTCGGCGTCGCCCACGAGATCGTGTTGGTGTAGGTGCAGCTGTAACCCTCGCCGCAGTTGCTCGAGCTCGCGCCCGGGTCCTCGACCGCCAGCTGCATCGAGGGCATCAGGTTGCCTTGTCCGATCTTCTGCGCGATCAACTGGTCGATGGTCGCGCCGGCGCGGACGTCGGCGCCCGTGGTCTTCTTCGGCTTCTCCGCGCAGAGGAACGCGGCGGCCACCCAGTGGTCGGCGCCGGTCACACCCGGGGGCGGCTCGGCCGAACGCGAGTGAAGCCCGCTCAGAATCACGGTGTGCTTCCGGAACGGCTCGAGCGGCTTCCAGTTGTACGGGAGCGTTTCAGGCAGCGCTCCGACGGCCTCCGGCACCCAATACCCCGGCGCCATGCCGTGCGGCACGAAACAGCCGACGAATCGCGGCTTGCCCGCGGCGGGCGTCTGCGCCAGCGCGGTGGCCGCCGGAATCATCGCGTCGAGCAGCGGCAGCGACAGCATCGCTCCGGCCCCGCGGAGGACGGTTCGTCTCGAGATGTGCTTCTTCGAAAGAAACATGGTGTCGGGCCTCTATAGCACTAATAAGAACGACGACAGTTATTCGTTTCTCGCCACGCGCGCCCCCTCGGGAGCCGCGGCCTTCTGATTCATCTGGAACATGTCGCTCTTGACGATGCCCATCACGAGCGACGAGAAGCGGTACTTGCTGGGTGCCGCCTCGCGCGCGATCGTCCGCACCATCGGCATGTCCTGATACTCGATGCCGCGGCCGAGCGCATACGTCAGCAACTTCTCGGTCACCACGCGCACGAATTGATCCGAATAACGCAGCAGCGAACTGCGGAGACTCACCACGCCGTCCACCTTCGTCCCGTCGGGCAGGATGCCCGACGCGTCGATGGGAGTCCCTTCGTCGAGCGTCCGCCACGCGCCGACGGCGTCGAAGTTCTCGAGCGCCAGCCCCATCGGCTCGAAGATCTGGTGGCACGCGGCGCAGGTCGGGCTGATGCGATGCGCCTCGAGCTGCTGACGCATCGTCGGCGGCTTGGTATTGCCGGCAGTGTCCGACACCCGTTCCTTGAATGCCGGCACGTCGGGCGGGGGCTGCGGCGGCTCGACGCCGAGGAACGTCGTGAGATACCACTTGCCGCGCGTCACCGGCGCCGTGCGCGCGGCCGCGGAGGTCACCGTCAGGAGCGCGCCTTTGCCGAGCAGGCCTCGTCGCATGTCGAGCTCCGGCGGCAACGTCACACGGCGGAACTGCGAGCCGTAGATGTTCGGGATGCCATAGTGCTTGGCCAGACGCTCGTTGACGAACGTGTCGTTGGCCGTGAGCAGGTCGAGGATGCTGCGATCGTCCTGCACGATGCTGGCGAAGAACAGCTCAATCTCGCGCTGGTACGCGTTGCGAAGGTTGTCGTCGAAGTCGGGGAACAGATTCACCACCGGCTCGCTGACCTTCAGGCCACGCACGTTGAGCCACTGCCCGGTGAAGTTCGACACCAGCGCCTGCGAGCGCGGATCGGCGAGCATCCGCTTGACCTGACGCTCGAGCACCACCGGATCCTTGAGCCGGCCCTGCGCCGCGACGTCGATCAGTTCGTCATCGGGGATGCTGCTCCAGATGAAGAACGAGAGCCGTGACGCCAACGCCAGATCGCTGATCCGATACGGCTTGCCCGCCGCGAGTCCCGCGGGCTCACGCTCGCCGCGATAGATGAACTCGACGTCGGCGATGATGCGCTGCAGCGCCGACTCGATCCCCTGCTCGAACCTGCCGCCCTCGTCGCGGCCCTCGTCGTAGAACTCGAGCAGCGTCTTCATGTCGGCCGCGGTCGTCGGCCGACGGAACGCGCGCTTGGCGAGTGTCGAGACGATCCGCCGCGCGCACGGGAGCTCCTCGGCCGCCGTCTTCGGCGTGCAGACGAAGATCTTCCGGCGGCTGGCAGTGTCCGTCGCGCCCTTGGCCTCGAACGGCCCTTCGATGACGACCTGTCCGACGTGCGGATAGAACTGGAAGCCCGGGATCTCTCCAGGCGTGTTCATGGTGCGCTGGAACGGACGATTCAACTCGGTGCCCGGCAGGTCGTTCGTGGCGATGAACGTCACGCCCACCGTGTGCAGGCCCGCTTTCACCGGCACGCGTGGCGTCGCGCGGCCGTTGCCCGTCGTGCTCTTGATCTCCTTGTCCCAATCGAACACCTTGACGCGTTCGCCGTCGATCGTGACCTCGAGTTGCTCGCCGCTGATCTGTCCGAGCACCGCCTGGAAGTAGCCGGTGACACCTTTCACCTTGAACGAGTACATCCCGTCGGCTGGGAACTGATGGCGAATCAGCATGCCACCGCGCGTGCCGAACGGCAGGCCTTCGATGTGGTGATTCTGCGCCGTGTCGGGCGGAGCGTCGTAGACCTCCTGCCGCGGCGCATTGACATCGCCGATCGCGAGACGGCTGATCTTCCCCGCTGCCGAGAGATACGCTTCCATCAACGCCGGCGACATCGTCAGCGCACCGGCGATGTTGTCGAATCCGCGCGTCGAGTCGTCCGAGGGGAGGAACTTGGTGGGATCGACTTCGAGCGCCAGCAGGTCGCGGATCGCGTTGCCGTATTCCGTGCGGTTCAACCGGTGCAGGCCGGGCGCCGGGAGGTGCATCACGGCATTGCGATCGAGCTCGCTTTCCATCCATTGAATCAACGCGCTCATGGTCGCAGCGTCGGGGCGTCGCGCGTTGGTCGGCGGCATCAGACCGGCGCGCAGCTTGCGGACGACGGTCTCGGCGACGTGTCCGTGGTCGGCAAGGTGCGCGAAGTCGAAGCCCTCGAGCACCAGACCGCCGGTCTTCAAACGCGCGCTGTGGCAAGTGACGCAGTACTGATTGACGACCGCGCTGGCGTTCACGTCAGGCACGGCTGGTTGCGCCGGCTGCGCCTTCGGGGCGGCCTGCGCCGGACGCGCGGCGACAGGCGTGGGGCGACGGGTCACGCCGCTGGCACCCGATTTGGGCGCGCCACTTGATGGACCTGTCCCAGACTGACCGGTTACCAACGCCACCGACAGAGCCGCGGCGCAGCCAGTGACGAGCAGCAGTCGCGTGAACACAGACGTCCCCCTTGTTCTCGAGCCGATCCCGCCGAATCCTCAAGAGTGTATCCACCCGGGGCGGTTTGGGGAATGGGGTACACGCGGCAGTTGAGTCACTTTTCTTAGCGTTTCCACCTGTCCTGGAGAAAAAAGGGGCTCTCGCCTTTCGATCGCACGTCTGCTGTAACCGCTTTTGCGGATTTTCGCCCCCTGGGGCGTCAGAGCGGGGCCTGCTGCTTCAGCTCCGGCTTCGTCAGCGACCAGTGGCTGTGGACGATCTTCCACACGCCGCTGACGCGTGCATACAGCTCGCTCGAGTTCCAGCGTGCTACGACGATTTCCTTGCCGCCAGCCGGCGTGCCGTAGCTCACCAGATTGAACGTCAGCAGCGCGGTGTCACCGTGCACCTGCAGCCGCGGCGCAATCATGTCGTAGCGCGGGTTCGTGAACGGCGGCTTCATGTTCTTGATCGGTCCCAGCAGCGTTTTCATCGCCTCGAGCCCGTCGATGCGCTTCTCCCGCTGCGGATCGAAATAGGTAACTTCGGGCGAGTAGAGATCGAGGTAACCCTGGGGGTCGAGCCTGACCCAGCGATCGAGCGCGGCCCGTTCCAGTTTCACAATTTGCTCCAGTGTCGGCGCGGTCGTCCCCTGGGCGTCGACCGGCGGCATCACGCCCGACGCCCCCGCCGCCACCAGGCCCGCCATCAACGCCACCACGACGCCATTCCCCTTCATCATCCGCCTCCTGACCCGCACCGCTGTGCGGCTTTGTTTTACACACTAGAACAAATAGCCGCCTCGTTGTCAAACTCCCCCGCGGACACTTGTGTATACTTCCCGCGCGAAGGCG
>DASRJR010000117.1:0-11464 GCA_035649395.1 Vicinamibacterales bacterium | reverse complement strand
GCATGCGCCGGCGACGTCGACAACGACGGACTCATCGACCTGTACATCACCAATCTCGGTCCGAACGTGCTGTATCGCAATACCGGCGGCGGACGGTTCGCCGAAGTGCCCGACGCCGGCGGGGCTGCCTCCGCGCTGTGGAGCACGAGCTGCGCCTTTGTCGACGTCGATCGCGACGGAGACCTCGATCTCTTCGTCACCAACTACGTCGACACGTCGCGCGGGAATAAGTTCTGCGGGTTTGCGGGACCGCCGCCCATCCGCGACTACTGCCATCCGCTCGTGTATCCCCCGCTGCCAAACGTGCTGTACCGGAACAACGGCAAGGGCACGTTCGAAGACGTCAGCATGCCGGCCGGCCTCGCTCCGTACCGCGGCAACGGCCTCGGAGTGGCGGTCAGCGACGTGGACGAGGACGGCTGGCCCGATGTCTTCGTGGCCAACGACAGCACGCCGAATTTTCTCTTTCACAACAACAAGAACGGATCATTCACGGAGATCGCGGGCCTGGCCGGAGTGGCGGTGGCGTCAGACGGCAAGCCACGCGCCGGTATGGGAACCGCGTTCGGCGATTTCAGCGGGAACGGGCACTTGGGACTCGTGGTCACGAACCACGAAACCGAGATGCACAGCCTGTTTCTGAACCTCGGCGAGCGGCTGTTCTCGGACGTCACGATCCATAGCGGCGTCGGACCTGTGACGCGTCCCTACGTCGGTTTCGGCGTCGTGTTCTTCGATTACGACAACGACACGCGGCTCGACCTTGCGATCGTCAACGGGAACGTCATGGCGAACGTGGCGCAGGTCCGGGCACGCGGCAAGCTCGCGCAGCGAAAGCTGCTCTTGAGAAACGCCGGGGAGCGTTTCGTCGACGTGACGAAGGATGCCGGCCCCGGTTTCGCGCTCGAGGGTGTGGGCCGCGCGCTCGCGGCCGGCGACGTGGACAACGACGGAGATCTCGATCTCCTCGTCATGAACAACGGCGACCGGCCCAACCTGCTGCTGAACGAAGGCCTGGCGCGCCGAAGCGGCGCGGAGGCGGCTGGCAACGCGGCCAACGCTCTGTTGGTCCAGGCGGTCGGCACGACGAGCAATCGTAGCGGCATCGGCACGAGGCTCATGCTCACGACAAGCGGACGCCGGCAGGTGCGCGAGGTACAGTCCGGATCCAGCTACCTCGCTCAGAACGATCTGCGTGCGCACTTCGGGCTGGGCCGTGCGGAGCGGGCGGAACGTCTCGAGATCCGCTGGCCCGACGGCTCGACCGAAGTCGTCGAAAACCTGCCGGCGAATCATCTGGTGACCGTTCGACAAGGGAAGGGAATCGTCAATCGGGCGCCTCTGGCCCGTTGAGGGCGATACGCTTTCACACATGAACGCGCCGCGCCTCGTCTTGTCGTTGCTGCTGGTGGCGCTCGTCGTCCCTTCAACGGCCTTCGCGCAGAGGGCCGGCTTCCTCGCAGCGTTCGTGCAGTTCTACCAGACGCTGCGGGGCGCGTATGGCGACGAAGGTCCGCAGCTCGCCGCGCAGCTGGAAAAGATGACGACGGCGCTGACGGCATGGGACCGTGAGATCCGCGACGCCGAAGGCCAGCTGCAGCCTCGCCTGAACGGTGCCGATGCGCAGACGGCCCTCGAAGTCCACACGATTCTGGCGTCGCTCTATCTGGAGCGAGGCCGCTTCGAAGACGCCTTGCGGGAGTTTGAAGCAGACATCAAAATCGATCCCACGCGGGCGGCGTTTCACCGATACAAGGGGCTCATCTATCAGGCTACCGCGCGGCCGGCCGATGCGGCCGATGCGTTCCGCGCGGCGTGGCTCGTCGACCCAACGGATCCGCAGAACACCTACCGCCTCATCGTGTACCGGTCGGCCAGCACGACACCGCCGCAGATCGAACAGGCGCTCGCCTCGCTCGCTCAGATCGAGGGCGAGTTGACTCGACTCGAGCGGCCGCGCGCGACGTCGCTGTTCCGGACCACCCAGGCCATCGACGATGACGCGGGCGGCGCGATGGGATTCGTGCCGCCGGCGTACGCGCGTGGATTCTCGCTGCTGCAGCGGGGAGAGTACGAGGAAGGTCTTGCGGCGTTTCGCGCGGCTGTCGCTGCCGATCCCCTCGTCGCCGACGCCGCGTCCCGATCGGCGCCGATGGCGCAAGGTATCGCCGCGCTGCGGCAGGGCAGGGTGGACACCGCAGTCGAGCGCCTCGAAGCGGCCGTGGCGCGCGCCGGCGATTCCTCGGAGGCGCACAGGCTTCTCGGAACCGCGTACGGAATCCGCGGCGATATGGCGAGGAGCGTGCAGCACCTCCGTGATGCGGTGCGGCTGAACCCGCGAGACGAACGAAGTTGGATCGCGCTCGCGAGTACGCTCGAGGACACGGGTGAGCTCGCGGAGGCGGTGACCGCGCTTCGAGACGCGATCGCGATGCTGCCCGACTCCGGTGCGCTGCGCTGGCGCCTCGCGTCCGCGCGCCGACAAGGTACCGACGAATCGGATCTCGATCTGCTGTCCCTTGCGGATCGCTTCGTCCTGTTCGCCGGCAAGGGCGAGCTGTTTGGCCAGATGGCCGCGATGGCTCAGGCTCACCTGGAGTACGACCGGGCGGTGAACCGGCTCGAGCTGCGCGTCGCGCTCACACCGAACAACGCAGCGGCACACAAGGCGCTGGGCCGGGCGTACATCGATCAGAGCCGTGAGGAGATCGGGTACGCGGAGCTCGTGACGGCACTCCTGCTCGATCCGCTCGATGCTGAAACGTTGACGGCGCTCGGTCGGCTGCACCTCGCGGCAGCCCGCACCCCGCGGGCGATTGCCGCCTTGGAGCGGGCACTCGCGCTCGATGCTGGCAACAGCCAGGCGCTGCAGGCGCTCGGCAACGCGCTCACCCGCGCCGGCAGAACGGCCGAAGGACAGCAGCGCCTCGAGGAGTCGGTGCGCCGGCAGGCGCAGGACGTCGAGGATCAGCGGAGCAGGCGGACCAGTGCCATGCTGTCGGTGCAGGCTGCGATCCACGTATCGAGGGGCGAGTACGAAGCCGCGATCGACATCTGGAAGCAAGCGATCACGATCCGGCGCGACAGCGTGGGCCCTCTCCAGGTGGCCGACGCCTTGACCAAGGCCGGCCGGCTCGAGGAGGCGTCCGCGGTGTTGCAGGCGGCGATCCGGTCGAATCCGCGGCCGGAAGTGCATCGCCGGCTCGCGGAGGTGTACGCGGCGCTGGGCCGAACCGACGAGAGCGCGCGCGAACGTCTGACCTACACCGAACAGCGTCTGGAGGAGTTGCGGCGCGGTGGGTAGCCTGGCTCACTTGCCGAAGGGGCGACGATCAGCGATTCCGCTCCCTTCCCGGATGCTGACGATTTGACCGCCAGGAAGATCCTCGACGACGTCAACACGCCCGCTCGGCCACTTCACCTCGAGTCGCTCGGCGCGAGTGAGCTCGCCAAGTCCGAAATGCTGTCGCAGATCATTCTGACCGAGGTAGCTCGACCCTGCTTTGACCTCGCGCATCTGCGTACGTCCGGCCGCTGTAAGGCGGAGCCGCGCCCCGATGCCGTCGCGGTTGCTCTGCGTGCCGATCAGCCGGACGACGAGCGCGTGGCCGCTCGTGCCATCGTTGCGGAGCAGGTCGGCGGTCTGTCCGTTGTTCGTGACGAGCAAATCCAGGTCGCCATCGTTGTCGATGTCGCCCGCCGCCAGACCACGGCCCACCTTTTCGAGCGCGAAGCCGGGGCCGGCACTGCTCGTGACGTCGGTGAAGCGGCGCGCTCCGAGATTCCGGAACAGCAGCTTGCGCTGGGCGTGCGAGGCCCCGGCACGGAACTGCGCCGGGTTGTCGAGCATGTGACCGTTGGCGAAGGCAACATCCAGAAAGGTGTCGTTGTCGAAGTCGAAGAACACGGCGCCAAAGCCGACGAAGGGAAGCGTGGTGGATCCGATACCGCTTTCGGGGGTCGCGTAGGTGAAGAGGCGGCCACCGAGTCCTCGAAAGAGACTGAACATCTCGAAATCGAGGTTGGTCACGACGAGATCGAGTCGTCCATCCCCGTCGTAGTCGGCGGCGTCGATGCCCATGCCTGCGCGCGCCATGCCGTCGATCGCCACCGCGACCCCCGCACGCAGCGCAAGATCCTCGTAGCGCCACGCGCTGGTGCGGTGCCACAGGACGTTCGGTACGCTGTCGTTGGCGACGAAGATGTCCGGCCACGAATCGTCGTCGTAGTCGGCGATGACGACTCCAAGCCCGTTTCCGCGGATCGCTCCGATGCCTGACTGCTCGCTGACGTCCGAAAACGTCCCGTTGCCTTCGTTGCGATACAGCACGCTCGGACGCGGCTCGAAGATGAGCGGGTGACAGTAGAAGCGAATATTCAGCCTGGCGTTCCCGCAGTAAGGGTTGTGTTTGCCATCGGCGGACACGTAATTCGCGACGAACAGGTCGAGGTCACCATCTTTGTCGAGATCGGCGAAGGCGCACCCCGTGCTCCACAGCGGCGAGCCGACGCGAGCCGTGCGCGTGACGTCGGTAAAGGCTCCACCCCCGGCGTTGCGGTAGAGCGTGTTGGGGCCCACGTTGGTGATGTACAGGTCCACCCGGCCATCGTTGTCGTAGTCGCCGGCGCACGCGCCCATTCCGTAGCCGAGATGGCGGATACCGGACGACGAGGTCACGTCGTCGAACGTGCCGTTGCCGCGGTTTCTGAACAGGCGATGCCGGGCCTGGCGTGCGATCGCGGGATCGGCGAGCGAGCCCCCGTCAACCAGGAGGATGTCGATCCAGCCGTCGTTGTCGTAGTCGAAGAACAGTCCGCCAGAGCCAATGGTCTCCGCAAGGTGCTTCTCAGGGCTGGCGCCGTTGATCTGACGGAAGTTCACGCCGGCGGTGCCACCGATATCGGTGAACCGGACGTTCGTGGATGACGCGTTGCCGTCGGCGTGTTTCTGGCTGTACACGGCGCGACCGCCGATGATTCCGAGGGCGATGAAGGCCGCGACGAATCGGCAGCCGGAGATGTTCACCGCGTTGGGCTCCCGCCGCCCAGGGCCGCTTCGTACCTCAGGCGGGCACGCGCGGCGTCAGGCGCGCGGCCGGCCCTGGCGTAGAGATCGGCGAGTCGGCGATAGACCACGGGATCGGCGCCAAGCCTAGCGGCCCGCTCGTATTCTTCGATCGCCGCGTCGAGTCGGCCGGCATTTGCCAATGCCCCCGCCAGTCCGACGTGATCGGATGCTCGTTGCGGGTCCAGTCCGATCACTTGCTGCCAGAGTGCGGATGCGCCGCTATGGTCGCCCTCCCTGGCTCGCAGGGCCGCCTCCTCACGCAACGCGTCGAGCGAGAGCGTCCGCCGACGATCCGCCAGCCTCTGCCGCTGAACCTGCTCGACACGCTCGAAGTATCGCGCGGCTTCGCGGCTGTCTCCCAGTCGCGTCAACGCTGTTGCCAGCGCATATTCCGCATCCAGCGTGTCGGTCTTCAGCTCGATCGCGCGGCGCAGCGCGTCGACGGCCTCTGCGTCGCGCCCGGCGTTCAGAAAGATCTGTCCGATGCCGAGGTGCGCGTCACCATCGCGAGGATCGATGATGAGCGCCGCGACGAATTCGGCGAGCGCGTCGTCGGGACGATCTTGGAAGAGAAGCGCACCCGCCAGGAGCCTGTGCCACGCCGGATTATCTGGATCTTCATCGACGGCACGCGAGAACGCGTCTGTCGCTCCGGCAACATCGGCAGCGGCTGACGCGAGACGGCCAACCGCCCCGAGGAGGTGGCTTCGTCCCGCCGCCGCCTTCGACGCGGCCTGCTCGAATTCGTGGCGGGCGTCGACAAAGCGGTTGACGTGTTCGTAGCTCGTGGCCAGCCACCAGTGTGCGCGCTCGGAGGCCGGGATGACGCGAAGCGTGTCCTGCAGCGCGCGTTGCGCGTCGGCGTCGCGGCCCGCGGAACTGAAGACTCGCGACAACGCCAGCCTCGAACGCTCGTCACCCGGGTTCATCCGCATTGCCGTTTCGAGCTGCTCGATGCTCTTGTCGAAGTCGGAGTCTGCCCAGTAGACGAGCCCCAGAACGCGTCGCGCCTCTGATGAATCGTCTGTTGCGCCTGGCTGCTCGAGGAAGGAGCGCGCGTCAGCCAGGCGACCCTGCCTGAGCGCTTCGGTCGCGCGAGGCACCACTGACAATTGCGCCGAAGCGCCTTTGACGAGCGGATCACTGGCGGCCGCACGGCGGAACTCCTCGATCGCCTCGCGGAGTTCGCCTCTCGCAAGCCGTTCGAACCCCCGATAGTATGCCGCCAACGGAACGAGAGGTGTGCTTCGAGCTGCCTCTTCAAGAGGCGCGATCCGGCGGAAGGGTGCACCACGGGTCCGTCGTGTGTCCTGGAGAAGGGCACCGTATGCCGCGGCAAGAGCCGCTCTCGCGTCCCTGGATCCCTCCGCATTGCCGGAAGCCTCCGAAGCGCGCCATAAGTAGTACGCAGTCGCGGGATCGTCGAGAGCTTCCGCCCGCGCCTGCCGGAATGCCTCCAGGGCGCCTGCAGTCTCGCCTCTTGCATCGCGAAGGAGTCCGCGCATGACGTGGACTGCCGCGTCTTTCGGCTCGAGAGACTCGAGTTGATCGAGATGGCGCAGCGCGTCGTCCAGCCGGCCGCGGTCGGCGTACATCCGCGCAAGCGTCAGGCCCGACTCGATCCGCGTTCGCGCGGACATCGTCTGTGTTGCTGCGACGCGCGCTTCGAGGGTGGCGATCTCACGATCCCATCCATCGAGCGCCCGAGACATCGTGTCCAGCGCCTGGCCGATGTGGGATCCTTCGTCGCCGTAGATCCCTTCCGCTGCGTCCGCGAGTTCGGCGACACTCTGGAAGAACGTCTGTTGCTGCGCCGCGGCCACCGCGGGCATCGACAGAACAGCCGCCGTCACACATGCCACGGCGACCGCGCGCCCCAGAACCGTCTCGGCCATCGTCAGACGGGCATTGAAGTGGATCTGACCTATCACGGCAAGTATCTCCGCGTCTTCAATCAGAAGCGCGAGGAACCAGCAGTCCGGTGTTTAATCGATTTTTCGACGATTTTTCGCCGATTCTTAACAAAATCTTAATCTGATCTTAACAATCTTCTTGACATGTTGTGCTTAGCGGGCGTAAAGCTCACCCGCGAACAGCAATAGCAGAAATCCACGTTCGGCCACGCTCACCGCCACCAGATCCGGTGCCAGACGACTGGAGGAGCCGCGATGCCACGACCCGTAATAGTGACACTCGTGTTCGCCGCGTTGGTGATGCTTCTGCCGGCAGCCGCCGTTGCACAGGAGGGTCAGATTGCTGGCACCGTCCGTGACACATCGGGAGGCGTCATCCCCGGCGTGACCGTTGAAGTCACGAGCCCGGCACTCATCGAAAAAGTCCGTTCGGCGATCACGGACGGCTTGGGACAGTATCGACTGACCAACCTGCCTGTCGGCACCTATTCCGTGACCTTCACGCTCGCGGGGTTCTCGAAGCAGCAGCGTGACAACATCGTGCTGACGACCGGATTCACCGCTCCGGTTAATGCCACGATGTCCGTCGGCCAGCTCGAGCAAGTCATCACGGTCACCAGCGAGGCGCCGGTCGTCGACGTCCAGAGTTCGCGTCAGGTGGCAACGTTTGCGGGCGAGGCCATTCGCGAGCTCCCGACGACGCGCAACATCCGCAGCATGCTGACGCTCACACCCGGACTCACGAACACGGGCCTGGGCGCGGACTGCGTCGGCGGCGTCGGCGTCTGGTGCAACAACAACATCTACAACCTGAGCGCGCATACGGCGAGGAACGACACCGAGGGCTCGACGCAGGGGCGCGTCATGGTGGACGGGACGATCATCAATACCGGGGGCGGCGCGGGGATCATGGGGATGACCGGTGGGTATGTCGCCGACGTCGCGAACGCTCAGGAAGTCGCCGTGCAGATCTCCGGGGCGCTGGGCGAATCGGAAACCGGCGGTGCGACGATCAACATCATTCCGCGCACTGGCGGCAACAACTTCAGCGGCAACTACTTCGTCACCTACACGCGGGGGCCTCTTGACGAGAATGGCGACGGGCGCCGTGGGTGGTTCTCCAACAACAACGACGACCACCCCGAGATCATCAGCAACTATCCGCTCATCCGCGACTACGACACGTCCGCGGCGTTTGGCGGACCGATCAAGCGCGACCGGCTGTGGTTCTTCTCGGCGGCGCGCGCCTGGCAGAAGAACGCGTTCAGCAGTCAGACCAACCGCATCTGGGACAACGCGAACGCCGGCATCTGGGGCGAGAATTTCGAGGCGGATTATTCAACACCTGCGCTTCAGCTGATCAACTGGACGCGCAACGCCAACGTGCGCGTCACCTACCAGGCGACGCCGAAGAACAAGTTCAACTTCTTCTGGGACGAAGGACTGACCTGCCAGGATCCGTGTGACGGCTCGGTGGCGGCCTGGACGGCGAGAGATGGCTGGTGGTCGGGCCAGGTGCATCCCGCCCGGCTGATGCAGGTGGGATGGACGAACCCGCTGACGAACGTCATCCTGCTCGAAGCGGGGATGGCGGCGAACCGGCAGCTGTACGACTTCTCCCAGCATCGTTACTACACGCCCAATCCGGACATTCCGCGGGTGATCGAATACGGGTCGACCGTCGGCTGGGATTACGCGAGGAACGCCCCGCTCAACAGCACGAATTTCGCCGTCAACGGCGTACCCTCGGGACCGTTCTCCGACGGGATCACCGGCTTGGCGGAGCAAAGGGACCTCAACGACTGGCGGCCCCGCGCGTCGATCTCGTATGTCACTGGCACGCACAACTTGAAAGTCGGCTACGACGGCGGCTACTTCGCGCAGACCCGGCGCAACAGAACCGGCAACACGCGCCTGGAGTACCGCTATGACACGCCGGCGGTGGACTGCTACAACGTGGCGGACCCTGCCGCGTCGGCCTGCGGCAACACGAGTCTCTACTCTCCGAACGACCCGTACAACCAGGCACGCCGGCCCGTGCCCACGCGAGTCAATATCAATACGGGGCCGTCCACCCTCGATAATCGGGTGGCCTACAGTGGCTTCTACGCGCAGGATCGGTTCACGCTGAAACGACTGACGCTGAGCGGCGCGTTGCGCTACGACCATGCGACGAGCAGCTACCTCGGTACGTGTATCCAGGGCGCCGGGAACGGGCTCAGCCAAGGCGTCGGGAGCGAGCCCTACGTGCCCGTGCAGGTTGGCGGGACGTATGCCGGGCAGAAGGGCTACTGCACGCCCGAAAGCAACGGCGTCTCCTATCACGACATCACACCGCGGTGGGCCGTGACGTGGGACCTCTTCGGCAACGGCCGGACATCGATCAAGTGGAATATGGGCAAGTATCTGTCGGGCGCGGGGATCACCGGCATCTATGCCGACGCCAACCCGGCGCAGCGTGCGGTCAACGAGTACTTCCGGACCTGGACCGACGTGGACGGCGACCGCAGGGTCGACTGCGACTTGCTCAACTTCGCCGAACAGGACAATCGCGCGACGGGCGGCGACGTCTGCGGCGGGCCGACCTCGGTGGCCGGAGAGGACAGCGTGCGGTACGGGCGTGACCCGCTTAGCCTCGACGCGGCCGGCACGCCGATCGGTCTCGCGACCACGCAGTGCGGACGCAGGGAAAATGGCATCCCAGCGGACGTGCAGGCGTACTGCGACGTCTATGGCGAGACCCTGCTCGATGGGTGGGGCAAGCGTCGCTCCGACTGGCAGTTCGGCCTTGGTATCCAACACGAACTTCTGCCGCGCCTCTCCGCCGAACTGACCTACAACCGCAGGAGTTACAGGAACCTGACAACGACGGATCAGCTCGGGATCGGCTGCGATCGCTTCAACGGCCGCCAGGACGTGCAGACCTGCCAGAACGGCTACCTGAATTTCACCTCCCCGGACTACGGTTTCTTCACTGCCGTCGCGCCAACCCATCCCGACCTGCCGGGTGGCGGCGGCTACGTCATTCGGGGACTGTCCAATCCGAATGCCACGTTGCCGACGGGACGGCCGTCCGCGGTGACGATCCTGGACGAGCTGTCGTACACGTCGAACTTCGTGGACGTGAACTTCGTGTGGCGCGGCACCGACAAGTGGGGCCTGCGTGGCCTGCACGTCAACGGCGGCACCACCACGGGTCGTGCCGTGCGTGACACCTGCGCCTCCCCTACGTACATGTCCGGTGCGACCTTGATCGACGGCCCGAACGTCCGGCAGCACGACGACGTGACGCCCGCGTGTAACCCGTATACGCGTTGGGAAACGAGTCTCAGAGGCACCGCCACGTACACGATTCCGAAGATCGATGTGCTTGTGAGCACCGTGTTCCAGCGGCGGTTGGGCCCGGAGCGCAACGCGAACCATAGCTTTACCAAGGACCAGGTGGTGTGGGAGGCGAACAGCGCCGCACGGGCAACGCAGGCGTGCCCGGTCGGCGCCACGTCGGGCCAGGTGGGTTGCTTCACGACGGGTACGAACGTGACCGCGACGACCTATACCGTGAATCTCCTCAATCCGAATGAACTGTACGGCCCTGGCTACACCATCTTCGACCTGAAGCTCGGGAAGAACCTCCGGTTCGCCGGCAAGCGCGTCAACATCGGCGTCGATATCTACAACCTGTTCAACAACGACACGGTTCTGACGTACCAAGACAACTTCGACGTCGCTGACAACCCGGCAACGCCGGTCGTCGAGCAGTGGGGTCAGGCGACGTCACTACTGAGCCCGCGCTTCGTGCGCCTGACGATGCAGTTCGACTTCTGATCAGGAGGGACACGAAGGGATCGAGCCGTGGAGCGCGGCTCGGTCCCTTCGACGTCAGCGCCAGCCAAGCTCCGGGGCGACGAACTTGAGGATGCTGTTGATGGCGTGCGCGTTGTAGTCCACGCCCAACTGGTTCGGGACGGTCAGGAGCAGCGTGTCGGCGGCGGCAATCGCTTCGTCGGCAGCAAGTTGTTTGACCAGCACGTCGGGCTCGGCCGCGTACGAGCGGCCAAAGATGGCGCGCGTGTTCGCGTCGATGTAGCCGATCTGATCCTGATCGCGAGCGTCGCGTCCGAAATAGGCCCGGTCGAGGTCGTTGACCAGGGCGAAGATGCTGCGGCTCACCGAGACACGCGGCTCACGCGTGTGCTCGGCCTCCTTCCATGCCTCACGATACGTTTCAATCTGCTTGCGCTGCTGAACGTGCAGAGGCTCACCGCTCTCATCGTCTTTGAGGGTCGAGCTCTGAAGATGCATTCCCAGTTTCGCCGCCCACTTGGATGTCGCGTTCGAGCTTGAGCCCCACCAGATCCGATCGCGCAGCCCTTCCGAATGTGGCTCGACGCGCAGCAGCCCGGGAGGGTTGGGAAACATCGGCCGCGGGTTCGGTTGGGCGAACCCTTTGCCATTGAGGAGCTCGAGGAAGACTTCGGCGTGG
>DASRJR010000116.1:0-10266 GCA_035649395.1 Vicinamibacterales bacterium | reverse complement strand
GCACGCGTTTACCAAACATACGCGGCGAGGAAAAGAGCAGCCCGACGATCTGGAGGTCAGGGTCCCAATGCGCGCCGACGCTTGCCTGCACCGCCCGGCCAATGAAGTTCCGATCCCGCAGCTCCACCGAGGCGCCCAGGGCAGTCCCTCCACCTTTGCCGGCCGATCGATCGAAGCTGGATTGGATGCCGTACTTCAACTGGAACCGCTGCGGCTCCTCAGCCTGAATCGTCAGCGTCCGCGGCAGCTCGTCGGGGGCTCCCGGCTGAATCGCCGAGTCCCCGAAGTCGAAATCGACACGCCGGAACGATCCGATGTCGTACAGATTGCGGCGCGTCGTATCGAGGGCGCCCTGGCTCATGGCGTCGCCAGGCTCTAGGGTGATGGCCTTCCGCACCAGCCCGCCGCTCGTCGTTTCCGCTCCGACCACGTTCACGTCCTTGACGCGGTAGAGCGGACCTTCTTTGACGGCCCACACGATCGAGACCGATCCGTCCTTCGCGGTCGTGAGCGTGTGTGTAACGGCCGCACTCTGGTAGCCGAGCCCGGTATAGAAGGCCTTCAGCCGGCGTGCCGCCTCGACCGGCGCCGACGCTGCCAAGGGCTCGCCGATCGACAGTCCGAGCGCTTCCGTGGCTCCCACTCTCCGCGCTGGATCCACGCCCTGGAGCTGCACACCGCCGAGGCGCGACAGCACGCCCTCATTGATGTTGATTGGCAGCGTGGCGTCGGTGTCCTGAAAGACAGGTTCTCCGACGGTCACTTGGGCCTGCAGGTGTCCACGACTCGCGTAGAGCTGCCGGACCTGCCAGGCAACCACCTGCGAGTCCAGCCAGACGGCTGATTCGGTGCGATGCGGCGCGACCAGCGCGTCGAGGTCGGCATTCGACACGTCCCGATTGCCGCTCCAGGCCACAGTCAGCTGCTTTGTCTGAGGTCCGCGGGCAACGTCCAGAGTGACGCGCGCCAGATCGGGCGTCTCGGCGGAGAAATCGAGCTGCAACGCCGGCCGGTAATAGCCACGCCGCGCGAGTCCCTCACGCGCGATCCGTTCGAATTCGGAGCGCGCGACGTCGGCGATCGGCAAACCGCGCCAGGCATCGTACATCGCATCGATCACCTCGCCTGGAAGCGGATCTCCAGTGGTGTCGATGACGGTCCGCGGCCCGCGCTTGATGTCGTAGGTCAACGATACGCGCGAACGATCGACGGCTTCGCTGCGAGTCGGCACGATGCTCACGCGGTGGTAGCCGCGATCCAGATAGAACTTCTCCAGCCGGTGGCGATCCTCGATCCACCGCCGGACGTCAAAACGGTTGCCGGCGTCGAGCTCGAGCTTGCCGGACAGCTGCTGCTCGCTGAATCCGGGTGCGCCAGTGATCCGGACCGAGTCCACGACCGTGCGTGCCTGTCCTGCATCCGCCCGGCGTGCCTTGGCTGTTCGGGCTGGTGAACCCGGACCGAACACAATCGTGCGGCGGAATTCGAGCCCCCGCGTGCCGTCCTCGACGGAGGAGGCGCGGACTTCGTTGAACGGAGTCGGTTTCCACACCAGCACCCACGTGACCGAACCATCCTCGAGGTTGTCGGAGAAGATCAGATCGAACGACGACCCGAGCGACTTCGACACGGTCAGATGCTGGGCCGTGCTGACATCCTTCGAGATCAGATCGAGATCGGCGGCGCCGATGCGGGCGGTGTCGAGGCCCACGAACCGTCCGGCGAAGCCCAGGATGTCGGTCGCTGCGGCTGCGGCCGCGAAGTTGTCATTCGATTGCCTGCTCTGCGTCGACTGCTCACCGGTCTGGCCCGTGACGATGAGCGCACGGAGCTCTCGCTCGCCGAGCGGCGGGACCGAGCTGAACGAGGTCTCGATGCGATCCGGCGTGCCGCTGATGCGGATGCTGACGTCGTAGTCTCCGATCCGCGTGTCGCCGACGGCATCGACCGTCGGGACGAGCCCGTCGGCGGGAGCGAACCGCACCTGGCTGTCGCGGAGGCGATACTCCCGGCCGCCGATCGTGATGCGGCCGTCGTCGACGACATCGACACGTCCGGACAGTGCCGGTGAGTCGATCGTTCCGGCGAGCCGCAGGTCCGGCATCAGCTCCACCGTGCCAACGCTGTTGTCGATCAAGATCGGATCGGTGACGGCGAAGCTGATGTCGAGCGCCGTGCCGGCCAGCCAGGACGGCAGCGTGGACTCGCCCGAACGGTGCGTTTCGGATGACAGCGAGTTCACGAGCTGCAGGATGCGCGTGACGGGCTCGGTGTAACGATTGGCCGTGATCTCGACCTTGCCCTGCAGTTGTGTGGCACGCTCCGCCCGCTGCCAGACGAGGTCCGCGCCGAGCTGACTGTGCAGCCCCCGCGGCACATCGATCAGGATATCGCGCGCGGCGATCGTCAGATCGTCGCCGCCGGCGCCAGCCTCGAGCGGCAGGCGGCCGTCGATGCGGATGGTGCCGCCGTTGACCGTGCCTCCGAGCTTCGTCACCGAGAGCGCCTGATCGGCCAGTCGAAGATGGCCCGACCAGCCGGCAAAGAGGATGCGCTGCCCGGGGATCAGCCAGGAGGCTTCGCTCAGCGTCGCCTCAGACGTGACCCGCAACACGCCGGATCGGCGTTGGAGGTCGAGATTGCCGTTAAGCCGACCGGTTGCGCGACCCGACAGGAGAGCCCCGACGATGCCGAGGTCGGTGTCGACATCGAGCCGGAGGTGGGTATCGATTCCCTCGAGCAGGCCGACGTTTCCGCTGCCGACAACCTTGGAACCAGGACCGCGCCAGTCGAGGCTCTCTATGGCGAGAGCGCCCCCGGCCACCCGAAAACGCGTGACGTCAGACTGGGCGTAGCTCAGCTCCTTCGCGCGCACCTCGGCGCGCTCGAGCCTGAGCTCACCGGCAATGTCCGCGAGATCCGGTCTGGACGCCGACAGCTTCGCGGAGAGTTCGATGCCGCCGCCAATCGCGTCCATCGGGGTGCGTCCCAGGATCTCGAACAGCGCAGGCACGTCGAACGACGCCGTTCCCTCGAGTGCGGCCGGCCGGTCAATCGCTGGCTGGGCAATATGAAGACCTGAAGGGATCCACTGGTTCAACCAGATCAGCGGCGCATCCGCGGCAGCGGTGAGCTGCCCTCCAAGGATCGATCCCGTCGCTTCCCGCATCTCGGCGCGCTCGCCAGTAAGCACGACCACCGCCCGCACGTCCTTTGCCAGGACGCGATCCCCTTTCGATAGTGTCGTCAGCGCGGTGTTGATCGATCCCGTCGCGACCAGTCCCGCTGATGACGCTTCGGTTTCGAGATGACCAGTGATTCGGCCCGCAGCGGCCACATCGCCGCTCCCGCTCAGACGAGTCAACCAGGGCCGAAACGGGCCGAGGTCCCCGTCCACATCGAGCACCAGTGTTCCGTCCGAACGATCGCCCGCAAGCGTGCCGGCGAGGCGCACTGCCAGACCGCCGATCGTCATCGCCGCGTCGTCGAGATGTACGCGGCCGCCCGTCATACTGGCACGCAGTCCGCGGCTCATCACGATCGGCACGTCGAACACACTGGCGTCGATCGGCGCGACGTCCAGCGTGACGACCGCTGACGAGCGATTCCGCAGATCTCCCCTGAAGGCGATCGCGCTCGAGACGCGTCCGCGAACCGATCCAGGGTCCCCCGCGCCGAAGCCGGCAATCCGGAGGAGTGCATCGATGTCGAGATCCGCGAGTGTTCCGCGGCCGTCGAATGGATTCGGATCCGCGAGGCCAAGCGAGATGTCGAGGGTCGTGTTGACACTCGGCGCGCGTGCCTCTACGCGGACAGTGCCCGCGGAAACCATGAGATCCGCGGTGACGGCACCGACGCCGCGTCCGTCGACGTTCACCGAACCGATTGCGAGTTTGCCCTCGCCACCAAGATTCGTGACTGGACCCTTCAGGACGCCGTCGAAGGTTCCGGCGGTTGCGGCGATCGAAACAGAGCCGCCGCGGCCGATCGTCAGGTCTCTTCCCGTGACGGTTGCCTCGACGCCGGGATCGCTCAGTGGACCGGACCACGTTCCCGCGGCGATAAGACACCCACCGAGCGTCACGCCGCTTGTCGCGACGAATGTCGCCGATTCGAGGACGGGCGCCAGCACGCGGAATGTCCCGGTCGATATCTTTCTGGCGACGTCCATACCAAACGACGCGTCGAGATCCAACCGCGGCAGGCCTGCGAGGGTCACGGCGCGGCCGACGATCCGCCCCGTCGATCGTACGGCGCCCAGCGTGCCATCGATCGTCGCATCGACGTCGATTGTGCCTGCGGCAGTCATCGGATCGAGGCCGGCGGGGACGCCGAAGGTCTGCGCTTGACGGACCACCGCCGGAAGATCGGTCGTTCGGAGGACCACCCGGCCGACGATCGTCGAGGCTCGCCAGCGTCGCGAGTCGAGGTCGATGTCAGCGGTGGCGGTGGCGTCCACAACGTTCGGGTCGTCAGCGGCCGCCTTTACGTGCCAGCGGTCGCCCTGACTCGATCCATGCACGACGATCGGGGTCGTCCTTCCCGAGACGACTACCCCAGTCGTTGCGGTGACATCGAAACGCGGGGACGACGAGGTGCCGTCATCGCGCCATTCGACGACGGCCGTGCCGCTCTTCGAGATCGTTTCCTCGAGGCTGGCGACCGCTGGAATCCGCCGGGCGTCGATATTCGTCCACCGCGCCTCGATGCGACTCGAGCGGCGAGCGTCGTCAAGACTGATCGCGCCGTGAGCGTCGACCCTTCCGCCGGCAACGCCGAGAGTGACGGAGTTCAGCGACAGCTCGCCGCCTCGGTAACCGCCACGCGCCCGGACCTCGCTGACCTGCATCCCCGACCATGCCAGCGATCGGGTATTGCTCTCGAACGCGATGGTGGGTTCAGACAGCGGACCCGTCGCGCGCGCCGTCACCTCAACCTGTCCCATGGGCGGTCCGGCCTCGTCATTCATTTCCCACAACGAATCGAGTTCCAACGACCCCCTCGCCGTGACGTCGACGTGACTCGCGTCGCCGCGAAGCGTGATGCTGCCGCTCGCGTGGAGTGTCCCGCCACGCCGCGACGCCGTCAGCTCGCGGAGGCCCAGTCGCTCGCGCTCGAGATCGACCGTGACCGCAGCGGCGTCGAGGTCGATCGTTCGCCCGCCAACGGTCACCGTCAGGCCGTGTTGCGCCTTGACGGTGGCCGCGATGCGGCCCGATTGCGCGCTCGTGAGCTGCAAGGCTGCACCGCGCATTGCCACTGAGGTCGAGGCTTGTTGAAACGAGACGTCGAGACCGTCCACGCGAATCGGCGGCAGCGCGAGGCTCGCGCTGTTCGGTTGGCCGCTGCTCACACGCGGTAGATTGTCCGTGCCGTCACCCCGACGCCGGATGTCGATGCGAGGCGACGCAATCGAAAGCCGCGTCACGCCGACGTCGCCAAACAGCGTGCGTGCCCCGAACGACAGGGCGAGCGCATCGGCAGCCGCGAATGGTTCAGCCGGAGTGTGAACGGCCGCCACTCGAATGCCGCGGAGCTCTGCCGAGAGGGTCAGGAGGTTGTAGGAGAGGGACTCGGCACTCAGCTCGATTCCGTACGAAGTGCGGAGAGCCTCGACAACACGGCGAAGAACGAGCGCGCGGCCCGGTAGCGTATGCGCTGCGAGAAGGACAAGCAGCATCGCACCTGCAGCACCGATGAGGACGAGGCGCGCTTGGCGGAGCATCTGCGCGACGGAGCAGCAACCGTGCCAGCAGCTCCTGCGGTACGCACAGCCGCCAGGAGCAGAAGTGCGGGCAACCCGCAATGATCGGCGCGCCTGGCGCAGCGCGCTCTCGCACGCGCCTCCGGCATTCCGGAGGCGCGCTCTCTCTTGCGAAGATCGCTTACCTTGACAGGGCACACCGACGACTAGCACACTCCAGCGGACGGCAGGTTCGAGTGGCCAAGGAGGCCGGAATGCGCGCGTGGGTCGGTATTCTTTCGGGGATTCTCACCGGGATCCTGCTGGCAGCCTGGAGTAGTGTGACGGCCGGGGCGGCCCCCCAGGGTGGGGTCCGGACGGTTGCGCCACCCTCGCAGGCAGGAACACTCCGCGAGTTCACCAAGCAGTACTGCATCACTTGCCATAACGCGCGTCTGAAAACCGGTGGCCTCGTGCTCGAGTCGCGAGACTTCGATCATCCGTCAGCCGACGCAGACGTCTGGGAGAAGGTCATTCGCAAGGTGCAAGTCGGCATGATGCCACCGGGCGGCGCTCCTCAACCGGACCCCGCAACCCGGCGCGCACTCGTGACGACGTTGTCGGGCGCGCTCGACGAGGCGGCTAAGGCCAACCCGAACCCGGGTCGTCCGGCACTGCATCGGCTGAACCGCACCGAGTACGCGTACGCCATCCACGATCTGCTCGACCTCGAAGTGGACCCCGCGACGCTTTTGCCGCCTGATGACTCGGCATATGGATTCGACAATGTGGCCGACGTCCTCGGGGTGAACGCGACGCTGATGGAACAGTACGTGAGCGCAGCGGGCAAGGTCAGCTCGCTCGCGGTTGGCGATCCCGACGTCAGTCCTGCGGCGGAGGTCTATACCATTCCTCAGGACGCGTCACAGGACCGACACGTTGAGGGACTGCCGTTCGGGACGATCGGCGGCATCCTCGCGACGCAAACGATTCAAATCGCAGGCGAGTACGAGCTGTCAGCCAAGTTCTTCCGCACGAATCTCGGCGTACTTCGCGGTCTCGAGTACGAACACGTGCTGGAGTACGCGGTGGACGGCGTGCGTGTCCACCTCACCAAACTCGGTGGACCAGACGACTGGGCGGCGAATCTGGAAAACAACACGCTCATCGCCGACCAGATCGAGGAGCGCGCCAAGGTTCGCGTGTCGCTCACGGCAGGGCCGCATGAGATCACCGCAGCCTGGATCAAGAAGAGCGATGCGGTCGACCCCGTGAGGACGACGCGACCTGTTCGGAGCTCTCATGACACGCGAGATCCCCTGGGGATTCCGCACCTCTCGACCTTCACGGTCGCCGGTCCCTTCAAGCCGAGCGGCTCCGGCGACATGCCGAGTCGACGCAGGATCTTCACCTGCAAACCGGCCACGGGTGCAGAGGAGCGGTGCGCCAGGCAGATCATCGCGACTCTCGTGCGGCGTGCCTATCGCGGACAGGGGACGGATGCCGACATCGAGCGGTTGATGGGTTTCTTCCGCGCCGGCCGTCAGCAGCGTGACTTCGAGCGCGGCATTCAGGTGGCGCTGCAGCGCGTCCTGGCCAGTCCGAAGTTCGTCTTCCGTGCCGAGCGCGAACCCGACCAGCTTGCAGCGGGGCGCGCCTACGTTCTCAGCGATCTCGAGCTGGCGTCGCGGCTCTCGTTCTTCCTCTGGAGCAGCATCCCCGACGATGAACTGCTCAAAGTGGCCGCGGAGAGCCGGTTGCGCGAGCCGGCCGTGCTCGAACGCCAGGTGCGTCGAATGCTGGCCGACCCGAAGTCCGAGCGCTTCGTGACGAACTTCGCAGGCCAGTGGCTCTATCTGCGGAACCTCACGAATCATCAGCCGAATTCGATGATGTTCCCCGATTTCGATGATCAACTGCGTCAGGCGTTCCGGCGTGAGGCGGAGCTGTTCTTCGACAGCATCGTGCACGAGGACCGCAACGTCCTCGACCTGATGACGGCTGACTACACGTTCGTCAACGAACGGCTCGCCCGGCACTACGACATTCCGAACGTCTACGGAAGCCAGTTCCGGCGCGTGACACTGACTGATGATGCGCGCAAGGGGCTGCTCGGGAAGGGAGCGATCCTCACCGTGACGTCGCGCGCCACGCGGACGTCACCAGTCGTGCGCGGCAAATGGATTCTCGACAACATCCTGAACGCTCCGCCGCCGCCACCACTGGCCAACGTGCCGCCGCTGCCCGAACCCGATGAGTCGGGTCAGGTGTTGTCCATGCGGGAGCGCATGGAAGCCCACCGCAAGAATCCCGTCTGTGCGAACTGCCATCGGATGTTCGATCCCATCGGTCTCGCGATGGAGAATTTCGACGCCGTCGGGCGATGGCGCGCCCGTGACGGCGGTTCGCTGGGAGTGGCCATCGACGCGACCGGTGAGCTGCTGGATGGGACGAAAGTGGATGGTGTGGTGTCGCTGAGACGCGCGCTGCTGCGTCAGCCGGAGATGTTCGTCGGAACGGTGGTCGAAAAGCTGATGACCTACGCGCTCGGCCGAGGCGTGGCCGCTGACGATATGCCGTCCGTACGGGCAATCATTCGTGACACGTCCAGCCACGACAATCGGTTCTCGAGCCTCGTACTCGGCATCGTCAAGAGCGCGCCGTTTACCATGCGCATCAAAGCCTCCACCTCCGCTGAAGCTACGGCGCACAGGTCGCCGGAGCGCGAGACTGCGCTCACGAGCGTGGCTGCACGCTGAGGCTCGCTGCGGGTTGAACGAGGTTTCGCGCGTGTGGTTCAGCTCGCCCTTCGAGTGATGCCCGGTATGGGCTATAACGGGCATGGCCGACTCGCTCGATTCGCAGGCCGCCGCATTCGCTCAGCTGCTCAAGCTGTCTGGCGATCCTGACACGGCCTTCAGGAGCGCTGTCGCGCTCGCCGACGGGCTCTTCCCCCACCAGATCGAAGGCGTCGCGTTCCTCCTCGGCAGACGGCGCGCCATCCTCGCCGACGACATGGGTCTGGGCAAGACCCGCCAGGCGATCGTTTCGCTGCGGCACATCACGCCGGGCGGCCGGCGGCTGGTCGTCTGTCCGGCATCGGTCAAGCGCAACTGGGCGCGTGAGATCTCGCTCGTCTCGCCAGACGCGCCGACGCTGATCGTCGATGGAACGTCACCGGTCTCCCCGGCTGCCGAGTGGGTCATCATCAACTACGACATCCTCGCACGGCACGTCGATGATCTCCTGACCGTGCCGTGGGCGGCGCTCGTGTTCGACGAAGCGCACTACCTGAAGAACCACACCAGCGCGCGTAGCAAGCTGTCACGCCAACTGACGGCGACTGCCGCCGCGGCGACCCCCGCGCTCGTGGTGCAGCTCCTGACAGGAACACCGCTCACGAGCCGGCCTCGCGATCTCTTCGTGCTGTTGCAGCTGGCGGCGCATCCACTCGGCCGCAGCTTTCTGTCGTTCGCGAAACGCTATTGCGCGGCCGAGAAGGGAGAGTATGGCTGGAAGACCGGCGGCGCCTCGAACATCGAAGAGCTGACCGTGCAGCTGCATGGCGTCATGCTGCGGCGGACCAAGGACGATGTGCTCGCGCTGCCGCCGAAACTGCGGTCGTGGCTGCCGGTCGAAGTACCGTCGGGCACCGGCGCGCGCGCGATCAAGAAGGTCTTTGAGCTGCTCGCGGGAAAGGACTCGAGGCCCGTGGCCTCGAGAGACGAGGCGCTTCGGCGCCGCGGCAAGCTGCTGGCGTTTCTGATCGAGGCACGTCAGGCGATCGCCATCGCCAAGACTACGGCCACCGTCGACCTCGTCAGGGGTGCGATCGATCAGGGCGAAAAAGTGATCGTCTTTTCGTGCTTCGACGATCCCATTCAAAAGCTTGCGAAAGAGCTTGGCGCACAGGTAGTGGTTGTCACCGGCAAGACACCGGCGGCGATGCGGCAAACGCTGGTCGATCGATTCCAGAACGATGACGATGTCCGCGCCCTGGTCGCGAACATCATCGCTGGTGGAACCGGATTCAACCTGACTGCGGCAACACAGGTGGTGTTCAACGATCTCGACTGGGTTCCGACCAACCACTGGCAGGCCGAGGACCGCGCCTACCGGATCGGTCAGACACGCACGGTCAACGTCACTTACTTCGTCGCGAAGGACACCATCGACGACTTCGTCCAAGCCGTCCTCGAGACCAAGGCGGCGCTGGTCACTGCCATCGTCGAAGGCGAGGCGCTTGCCCCGGGCTCGAGCGGCGACGTGCTCGACGAGCTGCAGCGCGCCCTTCATACGATTTCGGGTGGCGGCGACGTCGCGGCTGGACAGGGCGATGACAATGAGGTGATCTCACAGCTGCTGCGTCGAGCGTCCGACGAGTTCCGCCAGATGCACCGCGACGATCCACATCGTCCGGCACCCATACGCGGCGAGCGCGAGGTTCAGGCGCTGGTGCGCGCGCTCGACGCGCTCGTCAAAGTGCTGTCAGGCCCTTCGGCTCGCCGCTTTCGCATCTCGAGCTCGTCTCACACGGGCGTTGATTATGAGGTTGTGGTCGTCGACGCTGACGTGACGTGCAG
>DASRJR010000115.1:0-7625 GCA_035649395.1 Vicinamibacterales bacterium | reverse complement strand
CCAAGGCGGTCGTCCCAATCCGCGCGTTCAAAGAGAAATACGGCAACCTCGACGCCGATCAGTTCACTGAGAAGGTCTTGTCGCTGGCGCTCGAGTTCCTGCACGAACATCAGAACGACAAGAGGCTGGTGGTCAAAGCCTGACCGCTTCGGACCACGGACTCAGGACGGACCAAGAACAAAGGCCCAAGAACCAAGGACAACGCTCACTTGAGCGTAAACAAAGCCAGATCCACCGCATCGCCCATGGCCTTGTAACCCGCATCACCCGGATGCAAGTGATCGCCTGAGTCGTACGCCGGCAGGAACTTCGTGGGTGCCGCCGGGTCGCGCGTCGCCATATCGAAGTCGATCACGCCGTCGTAGGCGGCGCTCGTGCGAATCCACTGATTCAGCGCCTGACGCTTGGCCTCCCCTTCTGGCGTGAAGTACCCGGCGCCCTCGTATGGCGTCAGCGTCGCGCCGTAGATCTTCAGACCGCGCGCGTGGGCACGCTCGATCAATTGCTTATGGCCGGCGATCAGATCGTCGGCACTTGGCGATGGGTTGTTGCGCGCGATCCCGATATCGTTGATGCCCTCGAGCACGATGACGTGCGTGACGCCGGTCTGCATCAGCACATCGCGATCGAACCGCGCCAGCGCGCTGACGCCGGCCCCGTCGCCGAGCACGCGATTGCCGCTGATGCCGGCGTTCACCACGGCAACCGGGGGGTTCTTGCGAGCGGCCAACCGGCGCGCCAGCTGATCGGGCCAGCGCGTGTTCATGTCGGAGGTGGAGCGCGCTCCGTCGGTAATCGAGTCGCCGAAGGCGACGATGACGCCGGCGTTCGTCGGCGCGACGACTTCCACGCGGGCAATCAGGAACCAGGCACCCGCTCGCGTGGCCACCCCGGGCGCGGTGACACCCGAGTGATTGCCGGTTTCCGACACATAGTTCGTCTGCGACGCGCCGTTGTGCGTCGTCACTGGCGAGGCGCCGAGACCGACCTCCTTCGGCACATACAAGTCGATGGCGAGATCCGAGAGCGGCGGCACTGCCAGGTCGATCGGATCGCTGACCGCGACCGCGCCGGCGAGGATGCTGAAGGTCGGCGAGCCGCCGACCGTGAGCGGCTTCACTGTGTTCGCCGCCACCGTGTGGTCCTTCTCTCGCAGCGCCACGTGCGCCGCGCCGATGTCGATCGGCGCCGTGCCGAACGCGTTGCTCAACACGACGCGGACGCGGCTGCCGCCGACGCTCGTGTGGACGATCTGACGGATCGTCTGATTCGACAGCGTGACTGGCGGCGCGAACCCGCCGCGACCGCCGGCCGGGGCAGCCGGTGGCGGTCCGCCGGGGCCCGCTGGCGGTGGTCCACTCGGAGCGGGAGTCGCCGGCGCCGTCGCGCTGGGAGTCGGCGTCGCCGGTGTCGTCGGCTGCGCAGCCGGTGTGGGCGCAGGCGGTCCGCCGGGACCGAGTCCGCGTCCGGCGGCTGGCTGCGGCCGAGCGACAAGGGCCGTGCCCCACGTGGCGACCCATCGTTCGTTCTTCTTGTTCTGCGCAAACGTTGGCGCCGTCACCAGCGCAATCAACGCGACCATCACGAACCGTCTCGCCATCGTTCTCCTCCGTAGTCTGGCAGCCAGCCCCGAGCGAGCCTGATTCTACCCGGTGACTTCGATAGGCGAAAAGGAGATCACGGATCGCTGGTAACGGCGCCTCATTCGGCCATCGGCGGACGCCCACCTCCCTTGGGGCGCCTCATAATCAGCACGAGCGGCAGCATGATCAGGAAGATGCCACCGAGCAGGCGGAAGAGATCGACGAAGGCGACCATCGATGACTCGCGCAGCAGCATTCCATGCAGGACGGCATACGCGCGGTTGGTCGCGGTGACGACGTCCGAGCCGGCGGCAATGAAGCCGTTGGTGATCTGTGACAGCAGATTCTGCGTCGTCGTGTCGTAGATGCTGATGTTCTCGCCGAGCAGGGTGGCCGTCGTCTGACGCTGCCGCTGCAGGATCGTGCCGGTCACGGCGATGCCGACGCTGCCGCCGATGTTGCGCATCAGGTTGAAGAGGCTGGTCGCGTAGCCCATGCGCTCCGGAGCGATGGTCGCCATGGATACCGTCGTGAGCGGCACGAACAGCAGCGCCATGCCTGCCCCTTGAATGAACTGCGGCCAGAACAGATCCCAGTAGCCAGCGTTCAGATTCAGCTGCCCCATCCAGATCAGCGTGACACCGCCGATCGTCAGGCCCACGGCGAGCAGTTTCCGAGCGTCGATGTGACCGGTCAGCACGCCGACGACCGGCATCATCAAGAGCGACCCGATGCCGCGCGGCACCATCGCCTGTCCCGCCTCCAGCGATGGATAGCCGAACAGCGTCTGCAGCATGATCGGCAACAGCACCAGGCTTCCGTAGAGCACGAACCCGAGCACGGTCATCAGGAACACACCGACCGCGTACGAGCGATCCTTGAACAACCGGAGATCCACCAGCGGGTTGTTCGATCGCAGCTGCTGCACGAGCAGGGTCGCCAATGTCACCGCCGACACGATCGTCAGCGTCACGATGACGCGAGACGAGAACCAATCGTCCTGCTGACCCTTGTCGAGCACATACTGCAGCGCGCCGATGCCGACGACGAGCATGCTCATGCCCCAGTAGTCGATGCCGCGTGACTCCGAACGGAGATACGGCGGGTCGAACACGTAGAGGCGCGTCATGATCAGTGAGGCGATGCCGAAGGGGATGTTGATGTAGAACACCCATCGCCACGAGTAGTTCTCGGTCAGCCATCCTCCGACAACCGGACCGAGGATTGGCGCGACGACCACGCCGAGGCCCCAGAAGCCCATCGCGCGACCGCGCTCCTCGGGCTTGAACGACTCGAGCAGCACCGCCTGCGAGAGCGGCTGCAGCGCGCCGCCAGTCGCACCCTGCAGGATGCGGAAGATCACCAGCGACGCCAGGTTCGGCGCCAACCCGCAGAGCACCGACGACAGGGTGAAGCCTGCCGTCGACAGCATCAGCAGCCGCTTGCGTCCAAGCATCGACGCCAGCCAGCCGGTCATCGGCAGCACGATTGCGTTGGCGACCAGATACGACGTGAGTCCCCACGTCGCTTCTTCGGTGGTGGCCGACATGCTGCTGGCGATGTGTGGCAGCGACACGTTGACCACGGTGGTGTCGAGCACCTCCATGAAGGTGGCGAACATCACCGCGATGGCGACGATCCAGGGGTTGACGATCTTGCTCAATCGAATCTTGCTCACGGCGGGTCTAACGACCCGCCTCTACGACGATCCCTTCGAACCGTCTACTTGGTATAGACGGTCGGCGTCACCGACATGCCGGGGCGCAGCAGGTGCTCCGGGTCCTGGCCGTTGTCGAGAACGATCTTCACGGGCACGCGCTGCACGACCTTCACGAAGTTGCCGCTCGCGTTCTCCGGCGGCAGCAGGCTGAACCTGGCGCCGGTGGCCGCGGCGATGCTGTCGACCTTGCCCGTGAACGATCGGCCGCCGTACGCATCGACGTCGACTTGTGCTCGCTGCCCCGGCCGCATGTCCTCGAGTTGCGTTTCCTTGAAGTTCGCGGTGATCCACACCTGTTCGAGTGGAATGAGCGTCATCATCGGCTGGCCGGGCTGCACCACTTGTCCCGGCTGCACCGTTTTGCGGCTGACGGTTCCCTTGAAAGTCGCTTTCACCGTGGCGTACTCGAGGTTCAGCTCCGCCTGCTTGACGCTTGCGGCCGCTTGCTTCACGCGGGCGGCCGCCGAGGCCGCGCGTGCCCGGGTGATCGCGACCTGTTCGGGCGCGGTGTGCGCGGTATTCAGTTCGGCCGCGGCCTGCGACTCGCCGGCACGCGCCTGCGAGAGCCGGCTGTCGGCGACACGGATCGCCGCCTCGGCCTCGGTGATTTGCGATGCCGCCGAGTCGGCCGCCGCACGCGACGACTCGGCCTGCGCGACCGCCGTGTCGTATTGCTGCTGCGGGATTTCGTCTTTGGCGAGCAGCCCCTTGAGCCGCTCGACGTCGCGCGCGTCCTTGACGGCCGTCGCATCGAGCTCACGCTTCCGGGCCTGCGCCACCGCCAGACGTGCCTTCGCTGCTTCGAGGCCATGCTCGGCTTCGACGGCCGCTCCCCGCGCGCGCTCGACACCGCCGCGGGCCGCCGACACCGTGTTCGAGGTCGTTGTCGACGTAATCGGTACGTTCGCATTGGCGGCAAGTGATTCGGCTTCGGCGTTGGCCAGCTCCGCACGCGCCCGGTCGAGCGCGACCTCGTAGTCACGCGGATCGATCTCGACGAGCAGGGCGCCGGCCTCCACCTGCTGATTGTCGGCGACCGACACACGCAGGACCGTGCCGCCAACGCGCGATGCCACCGGCGTCACGTAGGCGTCGACCTGGGCGTCGTCGGTCGATTCGACACCGCGGCGGAGCCACAGCCAGACCGCCGTCGCCAGCAGGGCGACGACCGCGACCGCGGCGATGATCCGAACACGTGACGACATCACTTCCCTCCGAGATACTTGGCGATCGCCTCTTCCACCGTGCCCAGGGCGCGACCGAGCACCGCCTTCGATAGGTTGTACCCGAACAGGGCGTCGATGTACTGCTCGTTGGCGAGCGCCACCGCTTCCTGCGCCTGAATGACCTCGATGTTGTTGGCCACCCCGGCGGCAAACCGATCGCGCGACTGGGTCAACTGCAATGCCGAGAGCTCGCGCGCTCTCGTCGCCGCCTGCAGCTGCTCCGACGTCGACTGCAGATCGAGAAACGCCGCGCGCACGTCGTAGTCGATCTCCGCGCGCATGTCGTCCAACTCGGCTCGCCGGTTGTTGCGGTCGGCGGTTGCCTGCACGACGTGCGCGCGGGTCTTTCCGCCGTCGAACACTGGAACGTTGACGATGCCCGTGATGGCGAACGTCGACAGCGCCGACGCTGCCGTCAAGCCGATCGCGCCGTAGTCGGCGCTGACCGACACCGACGGCCAATGCTCGGCGAGCGCCGCCTCGCGAGCGGCCTCGGCCGCACGGAGACGGTCTTGCGCCGCCAGATAGTCGGGGCGATCGCGGTGGGCGCGGTCGAGCGCCTGCTCGAGCGTCATCTCCGGCACCGGTACCGGTGGGATTTCGTCGGAGAGCGTGATCGCCTGTCCGGTCGGCAGGCCGATCACGCGCGCGAGCTGGAGCTTGATCTTCTCGAAGCTGGCGCGCGCCGCCGTCGCCCGCTGCCGCTCGGTGCTCACGCGAACCTCCGCGCGAATGACGTCGATGCCCGCCACGATTCCGCTCCGCCTCAAGTCCTCGGCCTGGGCCTGCAGCGCTTGCGCCGTCTCGAGTTGGGCGCGCGCGGTGGTCGCACGCGCGTCGGCGGCGAGCCCCTCGAGGTACAGATTCGCAGCGACGAGCACGACGAGCTCACGGGCGCTGCGGTAGCCGTGACGGGCGGCGCTCACCTGGTGAGACTCGGCACGAGCGGCGTTGATCGACTGCAGGTCGAACACCGATTGCTGGAGGAAGACGCGGGCGTCGAATACGTTGAACGGGCCGACGACGCGCGGAAACGTCGGGCCGAGTGGAAAGCCAAACGCCTCGAGATTCGTCTTCCGGCGTGTTTCGCTGACCGACCCGTTCACGTTCGGCAGCAGTTCGCTCAACGCCAGCCAGCGCGCGCCGGTGGCGCGCTCGACCGCCTCTTCGGCCTGCAGCACGCCAAGGTTGTGCTCGAGCGCACGGCGGATCGCGTCGGCGATCGAAAGGGGGATCGGCTCCGCCGTGGCCGTTCCAGTCGGCACGCCGCCCAGCAACGGGCTGTTCGATGGCAAGGCCGGTGGCGTCAGCCGGCTTTGGGCGGCCGCTGCGGCCGGCCATGACAACAGCAGCGCCAATCCGAACGTCGCAAAGACGTATGGAGCAACACGATGAGATGTCACGTCAGGCTGCGCCTCATTGAAGAATCCGGGGGCGATCTGCGGCGGGCCGCTAACGCACGCGCGGGATCAAAACGCGAGAGAGAAGCTGTCAGTACCTTAAACGAGATGGCGCGATAGTGGCAATCCGGGGCGACCCGTCACTATGATGGAACCTCACATGTCCACGATTCTGCAGAAGATCCCCGTTGGCGAACGCGTCGGCATCGCCTTCTCGGGCGGCCTCGACACGAGCGCCGCGATTCACTGGATGCGCGCCAAAGGTGCGATCCCGTACGCGTACACCGCCAACCTGGGTCAGCCCGACGAGCCCGACTACGACGCCATCCCCAAGAAAGCGCTGCTCTATGGTGCCGAACAGGCACGGCTGATCGACTGCCGCGCCCAGCTCGCGGCTCAGGGTGTGGCGGCGCTGCAGTGCGGCGCGTTCCACATCTCGACGGCCGGCGTCCCCTACTTCAACACCACGCCGCTCGGACGTGCCGTCACCGGCACGATGCTCGTGCTGGCGATGAAGGACGACCACGTCAACATCTGGGGTGACGGCAGTACGTTCAAGGGCAACGACATCGAGCGCTTCTATCGTTACGGCCTGCTCGCCAATCCCTCGCTGCGCATCTACAAGCCCTGGCTCGATCAGGCGTTCATCGACGAGCTCGGCGGCCGCAAAGAGATGTCGGAATACATGCAGCGCGCCGGGCTCGCCTACCACATGAGCGTGGAGAAGGCCTATTCCACCGACTCGAACATGCTCGGTGCCACGCACGAGGCCAAGGATCTGGAGCATCTGAGCAGCAGCATCAAGATCGTCGAGCCGATCATGGGCGTCGCCTCATGGCGGCCCGACGTCGTCGTCAAACCAGAGGAGGTGACCGTCACGTTCGAAGAAGGGATGCCGGCGTCGTTGAACGGCCAGCGATTCGGCGACCTGGTCGCGCTGATGATGGAAGCCAACCGCATCGGCGGCCGGCACGGGCTCGGAATGAGCGACCAGATCGAGAATCGGATCATCGAGGCCAAGAGCCGCGGCATCTACGAAGCGCCAGGTCTCGCCTTGTTCTTCATCGCCTACGAGCGGCTGGTCACCGGCATTCACAACGAGGACACGATCGAGGACTACCGCGACAGCGGCCGGCGCCTGGGGCGCCTCCTGTATCAGGGGCGCTGGTTCGATCCGCAGGCGATGAAGCTGCGCGAATCCGCGCAACGATGGGTCGCGACCACGATCACCGGCGAGGTCGTCGTCGAACTCCGCCGCGGGAACGACTATTCCATTCTCGACACGCGAAGCCCCAACCTGACCTACAAGCCTGAGCGCCTGACCATGGAAAAGGGCGAGTCGGCGTTTACGCCACAGGACCGCATCGGTCAGCTGACGATGCGCAATCTGGATATCGCGGACACGCGCGACAAGCTGCTGACGTATTCACGCAGCGGCCTGCTCGCCGCCGGTGAAGAGACCGCACTTCCACACCTGCTGGACGGCAAACCGAAGCCATAGCGTCCTCGTTGGATCGTGTCTGAAGTGTGTCAGTGGCACGCGTCGCCTATAGCACGAACGATCAGCGCGAGCTGAATGGGGCTGCGGGAGCGGCGGCGTGTCGCGCCAGCTGTTCGCCGCTGGCGCCGACGACCGGTTCGATGAACTGCCGGTAGGTGTCTTCGTACGCGCGTTCGGCCAGCTCGATCACGTCCT
>DASRJR010000114.1:0-9835 GCA_035649395.1 Vicinamibacterales bacterium | reverse complement strand
TCGCGTCACGCGCGCGGCGTCAGAACTGCCGGCGACAGAAACGCGCCAGCGCCCGATACGACGCCACCATCTGCTGATACGAGTAGTTGGCGTTGCGTCCGCTCGGATTCGGCAGCACGAATACGATCGACGGCCCAATCGACTGCGGCTGCAGCCCCAACGACACCGGACCACGATGGTCGCGAAACATCGCCCTGAAGACCGTCACGCCGACGAGGGCGGTGACGGCCGGACGATACCGCAGCACCTTGCGTCGCAGCCGCACGCGACCCTCGGCGTATTCCCACGGCTCCAGCTCGTCGATCCCGGCGGTCGGCCTCGCGACGATGTTCGTGATGCCGAAGCCCCAGTCCGGCAACCGGTCGTCGTCCTGGTAGCCGATCGGCTCGGGCACGAGCCGCGAGTCGAACAGGAGCTTCCAGAATCGATTCGAAAACCCGGCAAAGTGATGACCGGTCAGCGCCGAGCGCACGCCCGGATTGATTCCGACGAACAACACGCGAACACCAGGCTTGATGCGATCACGCAGCGCCGGAAGGTCGTTCCTCGGTGACACCGTCCAACCCTATCCCATCGACGGCCATTTCTTCGCAGGGTAGGCCCGATGTTGCGGAACTGGCGATCGTACGCTCACAATGAACTCGTGCTCCGGTCGTGGTGCGTCACCGCGTTGCTCTGCTTGTCGATCTGGGCGATCGGCAGTCGTGCGACCGTCTGTTCATCGGACGCGACCGCCGCGTCGCAGGGCCAGGACAGCTGCGCGCTTGGTGTTCCGTCCAGTGATGATGCATCGAATCGTCATTGGGATGCGCCGGTCCGAACAGCCGCATACCTGACGCAATCGGTCTGGACGTCATCGATCCATCACGCCGAGATCGCTGCCTCGCCCTGCTTCGACACGGCGCTCCCACGCAGCGCCGGCAATGAATCGCCGCGCTCCACTCCGCACCCCCTTCGTCCGCACGTTCGTCTCCCGCTCCTGATCTGAGTTCTCCCGTCCCTGCCCGCTGTAGCCCGCAGGGCGAAGGTGGACTGTCTTGAGTCGACGTGTGTCACGTCGTCTTTCCACGGGAGAACTTTCATGCGTATTCGAACGAGAGTCCTGATCATTGCCGCCGTTGTCGCGTGGTCCGTATGGACCATCTACCCGCCGGAACGGACTATTCCGCTCGGGTTGGATCTGAACGGCGGCGTTCACCTGGTGATGCGCGTCAAGGCGGACGAGGTGCTTCGGCGCGAGACCCAGAGCGCCGCCGAACGACTGCGAGCGCGCCTCGCGGAGGAGCGCGCGCCCTTCACGAGCGTGGACGTCATCAGCGCGACGGAATTCCGCGTGACCGGCGCCGCCGATGATGCGGCGTTCCGCGAGGCATCGCGCGAGCTCGACACCACATTCGATCGCGAGTCGCAGCGCGCGGCGCAGTCGTTCCGCATGAAACCGGCGATCGTGCAGAGCAAGCGGAGCGACACGATTCAACAGGCGCTGCACACCATCGAACGGCGCGTCAACGAGCTTGGTGTCTCCGAACCGGTCGTGGCGCGCTACGGTGACGAGGATCAGATCCTCGTGCAGTTGCCGGGGCTCGCGGAGGTCGAGCAGGCCAAACGCGTCATCAAGTCCACGGCACAACTGCGGCTGACGCTCCTGGAAAACGGGCCGTTCCCAAGCCGCGAGGCCGCCCTGCAGGCCTACGGCCTCCAGCTGCCTGCCGACCTCGAGATCCTGCCAGGCCCGTCGGCGAACGATCGGCCCACGTTCTCGGTGGTCCAGAAGACTCCCGTCGTGTCGGGCACCGACCTGCGCGACGCGAGGCCGTCGGTGGACGAATTCAATCGTCCCGCCGTCGCGTTCACGCTGACCTCCGAGGCCGGCCAGCGCTTCGGCGCGTTTACCGAGCGGCACGTCAACGGCACGCTCGCGACCGTACTCGACAATCGCGTCGTCGCGGTCGCGACCATCATCTCGCGCATCGACGATCGCGGTCAGATCGCCGGATTGAGTCGCGAGGAGATGCTCCAGCAGGTCATCACGCTGAAGTCGGGTGCGCTGCCGGCGGACCTGGAGTACCTCGCCGAGCACACGGTCGGCGCGAGCCTGGGGCGTGAGTCGATTCGCTCCGGTGTCGCCGCCTCCGTCGGCGGTCTCGCGCTGGTCGGTCTGTTCATGCTCGCCTACTACCGTGCGAGCGGCCTCAACGCGTTGATCTCAATCCTGATCAACCTCGTCGTCCTCGTCGGGCTCGTGGCGTTCATTCCGGTGACGATGACGCTGCCAGGCGTCGCCGGCTTGATTCTGACGATCGGCATGGGCGTCGACTCGAACGTGTTGATCTTCGAGCGCATCCGCGAGGAGCTGGCGAAGACGCGCCGTGCACGCCCGGCGGTCACGGCGGCATTCGACCGTGTCTGGATCACGATTGTCGATACGCACGTGACGTCGCTCGTCGCGGCAGCGTTCCTGTTTCAGTTCGGTACGAGTCCGATTCGCGGCTTCGCCACCACGTTGACCATCGGGTTGGTGGCAAACGTCTTCACGGCGGTGTTCGTGTCGCGCACGCTGTTCGACGTCGCACTGCGCTGGCGAGGTCGCGACACCGGCGATCTCGGGCTCCGCCTCCGCACCGTCGTCGGCGACGGCATGCGGTTCAGATTCAGCCGCTGGGGACGGCCGGCGATCCTTGCGTCAGCGCTCGTCATCGGCGCGGGCGTTGCGACGATGACGAGTCGTGGCCTGCCGCTGGGAATCGATTTCGCCGGCGGCACGGTCGTCGTGGTCGAGTTCTCGAAGCCGGGTGTGTCCGAGGACGAGGTCAGACGTGCCGTCGCAGGGCTGCCGGGCGACGAGGTCGTGCAACGATACGGTGCGGCCGGGGATCGCCGGTTTCTCGTTCGTCTGCCGCTGATGAACGAGACGCCGGCAGCCACTGCGCTCGAGACCGGCGCGCGCGCGGTGAGCGACGCGCTGCGCTCCGCCGGTCTTGCGCCGTTTCAGATCGTCGATCGCGAGCTGGTGAGCGCCGCCATTGGCGAAGACCTGCAGCGGCGGGGAATCTACGCGACGCTGGCGTCGGTCGCCGCGATCACCGGCTACATCGCGGTGCGCTTTCGATGGTCGTTTGCCGTCGGCGCAATCGCGGCCACGGTTCACGACGTGCTGGTCACCCTGGGCTGCCTCGCGATCGCGGGCTACGACCTCTCGCTCAACGTGACGGCGGCGCTGCTCACGATCATCGGCTACTCGGTCAACGACACGATCGTCATCTTCGATCGTGTTCGCGAGAACGCGCGCCTGATGCGCGGTGACTCGCTCGCGGCTGTGGTCGACCTCAGCGTCAATCAAACCTTGTCGCGAACGGTGATCACGGCCGGCACCACGCTGCTCGCTGTGATTGCGCTGTACCTCTTCGGCGGTGAGGCGCTTCGCGGCTTCGCGTTCACGATGCTGGTGGGGATCGTCAGCGGCACCTACTCGACAGTGTTCATTGCCTCGGCAATCGCGACGAGGCTCAGGCGACAACCGCACGTCGCGAGTTCCGCAGTGCACTCACGAGCGTGATCGGCTATTCAGCGGCCAACAACTGCAGGAGTTCGCGGCAGCCGCGTTCGTGCGCTCGGGTGCGGGCGGCTCGCGCATCATCGGCATTGCCGAGGCGCAAGCCGGGATCGCGCGTGAGCAGCGTCCGCACGACGTCGGCGTGGGGCTGGCATCCGCTCCAGCGGTAATCGATATCGCCCGAGCCGCGTACCGCTTCGATGAGCACCCGCGAACCCGAACCGCCATCTTCACGTGGATCGACGCCATGCGTCAGGAGAATGCGGACCATCGGCGCCGAGCCGTATCCACTGGCCATCAGCAGCGCCTGGCGGCCGGTGGAACCCGCAATCGACGCGCCGATCTCGAGCAGGTGCCCGAGCGCGCCGGCCTGTCCCTTGTGGATCGCGTGAAGCACGGGCGGCCACCCGTTCACGCCGCTGCGCTCGTCGAGGTTGGCCCCCGCGGCGGCGAGTCGATCGATTTCTTTGAGATCGCCCTCGCGCGCGGCGGTGGCAAGCGGCGTCAGCGGAAAGACGAGGGAGCAGCCGGTCGCCAGCAGGGCGATGACGATCGCCACGACCTTGGTCCGGCTCACCACCTTCGCCCCCTGGACCTTGCTCGGGGCTACGGCGGTCAAGAAGCCGGACACGACATCAGGCGCGGGTCTTGCTGCGGGCATGGCGGATGATGGCCTCCATGTGATCGAGATACTGCCGCAGCGCTCGATGCCCCGCCTCGGTCAGGGTGAACTCCGTCTTCGGCATTCGGCCCTCGAATGCCTTCGAGCAGATCACGTAGCCGGCCTCTTCCAGTTTTCGCGCATGCACGCTCAGGTTGCCGTCGGACAGCCCGATCAGCACCTTCAGTTCGGTGAAGCTGAGTGACGCGCTCGCGGCGAGCGCGCTGACAATCGCCAGACGCGTGCGATCGTGGATGAGGCGATCGAGCGCCGAGGGCCGCGGGGCCTGAGGCGTCTGCCGGACCGCCGGCCGCGCGGGGGTCTGTTCACGTTTACGCGCCGTGTTGTGTCTAGCCGCCATGTTTCCTCGAGATGATGATGCCGAACACGATCTGCAGGGCTCCGAACCCTGCGCCAAGCCACAGGTCTCCCCACTGGCCCGTGAACGATGCTCCGGCGCCGAGCAGCATGATGCCGACACCCAGCCACGTCAGCACCGGCACACTGGCGGTCGCGCCGGCGAGCACACCCGCACCGTAGGCGAGCAGCCACGCCGGCGGCAGTAGATCGAACCGCCCCGTCTGCACGATGGCCCAGGTGAGGATCGCACCCCCCGCCAGCGCCGGGACGAAGCCCTGCATGAAACGACGGCCCGATCCCGCCCACAACGTCACGCCATGCGCGCGCGCCTTGACGTGCATCGCGACCAGCGCGATCGGCGCCGCGACCAGCGCCGCCGCCAGCCAGACGCCGAGCCACACCCATGGGGTCGATACCCGCGACGCCGCCAGCGATGCCACGATGCCGACGACACCCATCGCGACACCACCGCGGCCAGGGACCGCGGTGAACGACGCACTGCGTGCCATCGTGTCGCGGATGAACTCGAGCGATTCGGCGGCGCGCTCGTGCAGCGCGGAATGGGGCACTTGATTAATCCTACTCAAAAGTTCTTTGTCGTGTAAAGACAAGCGGTCCCGACGACCTCATGCCGGATTCCCGTACCCGTTCAGGACTGATGCCTGATTCGCGATTCCCGATTCCTTCTATGATCGTCGACATGGCGCAGTGGCTCGTCAAAGAGGAGCCGGATCACTACGGCTTCGACCAACTCGTGCGCGATCGCAAGACGGTCTGGGCCGGCGTGAAGAACCCGCTGGCACAGAAGCACCTCCGGTCGATTCGCCGCGGCGATCGCATCTTCTACTATCACACCGGCAAGGAAAAGGCCGTTGTCGCCACCGCGACAGCGGCGAGCGATGCCTATCCCGATCCCAACGACGCGTCCGGAAAACTGTCGGTCGTCGACATCGTCCCTGACAAGAAGCTCTCCCGCCCGGTGACGCTCGCCGAGATCAAGGCCGACAAGGCCTTTGCATCGTTTCCGCTTGTCCGGATGTCACGCTTGTCGGTGATGCCGGTCACCGACGCCGAATGGACGAGAATCGAGGCGATGAGTCGTTCGTGAGACGCCTCGGGGGCATCGCGGCGGCCTTCGTCCCCCTGTTCGCGTCGATCCTGTCGATCACCGCGTCGATCACAGCGAGCGCGCAGCAAGGGACGACACCGCCACCTGACATCCTGATCTCGCGGCACCTGGCCGAGTCCGAGCGGCTCGCGGTCGGCAGCGTGGTGCGGCTCGCCACGGATCCGTCGGGCGCCGGCGCGCGTGAGTTCCGGGTCGCGGGGATCTACGAACCGACGCCCAATCCGTCGCGGCTGGGCGTGGTCCCGCGCGAGGTCCGCCTGCACCTCCCCGACCTGCTCGAGCTGACACGACCGGTCGGCATTCCCGCCGGGACCGAATACGTCGGCAGCATCAACGTCGCGCTGGTCGACCCACGCGAGGCCGCGGCGTTCGCGCGCGACGTCAACGCGCGCATGCCGGGCGTGGTGGCGCTGCCGTCGAGTGAAGCCGCCGGATCGACCGGGCCCTTTCGCGTGCTCGAGCGCTTTCACCTCGCCATCGCCACGGTCACGATCGTCGCCGCCACCGTCTTCCTGCTGGCGTTGACGATCATGCTCGTCGACGAGCGACGCGAGACCGTCGGCGTGCTGCGGCTGATCGGACTGCCGGTGCGACGCATCCTCGTCCAGGTGCTGCTCGAAGGCCTCGTGGTCGCCGCCGCCGGGGCGGCGTTTGGCCTGGTGCTGGCGATCGTGTCGGAACAGATCATCAACGCGTTCTTCCAGTGGAAGTACGACACCGCACTGGTGTTCGTCCGCATCACGCGTGACGTCGCCGCGACCGCCACGGCGATCGCGGTGCCGCTGGGTGCCGGGGCCACCGTGGTGGCGTCGTGGGCGCTGCTGCGCAAGAACGGCTTGCGTCTGGTGCGGCGATGAACGCGCTGGGATTTGCCTGGCGCAGTCTCGTGCGCCAACCGGCGCGCGCCGCGCTCGGCGTGCTCGGCGTCGCCGCGGTCGGCGCGCTGCTGTTCGACATGCTGTTGCTGTCGCAAGGGCTGGTCGTGTCGATGCGCGACCTGCTCGACCGCTACGGCTGGGACGTGCGCGTCACCGGCGGCGACCTGCCGCGGCAAGGGCCACGCATTCATGACGGCTTCGCGGCGAGCGACGCGATCGTGAAATTGCCATCGGTGGCGGCCGTGCTGCTCGTCCGGTTGGCTGACGCGCAGGTCGAGCCTTCACCCGGCTCGCCCCGAGCCGATGCATCGAATTCTCGTGAGACCAGGCGCTCGCCGCTTGCGGTGTCGTTCCAGGGCGTCGTGTTGCGCTCGACCAGCACCTCGGTGCGGCCGCCGTGGACGATTCTGCGGGGCCGCGATGCGGCCGCGGCCGAGGAAGTCGTGGTCAGCGAATCGATCGCGTCGGCAGCAACGGTCGGCCCGGGCAGCACACTCACCGTGCGCGCGTCGTGCGCCAGTGAACGCGAGGCGCTGCCGCCGACGACGATGCGCGTCACCGGTGTCGCGGAGTTCCCGTTCGCGTCGGCGACCGAAGATACGCTCGGCGGAACGTTCGATGCCCTCAAGGGTGCGTGCGCCGGCAACATCGGCGACGAGATGGATGTCATGCTCGTCACGTCGAAGGGCGATCCCGAGGGCACAGCCTCGGCCATTCGCGCGGTCCGGCCCGATCTGAGCGCCCTCACCAACGAGGAAGTGGTCGGCCGGCTGCAACAAACCAGCTTCAGCTACTTCCGCCAGATTTCAGTCGTACTCACTGCGGTGACCGTGTCGTTCGCGGTGCTGCTGATCACGGTGCTGCTGACCGTGTCGGTCAATCAGCGTCTTGGCGAAATCGCGGCGCTGCGTGCGCTCGGGTTCTCCCGCTGGCGGGTGATCAAAGACGTGCTGTCGGAATCGGCGCTCATCGTCGGCACCGGCGGGCTGCTCTCGCTGCCGCTCGGACAACTGCTCGCGACGGGACTCGACCGGATCCTGAAAGGCATGCCCGGCATCCCCGCCGATCTCCACTTCTTCGTATTCGAGCGCGAGGCGCTGGCGGTTCACCTGTCGCTGCTCGTCGCCACGGCGCTGATCGCCGCGCTCTATCCGATGCGCATCGTCTCGCGGCTGCCGATCGCCGCGACGCTGCGTGACGAGGTGATCGGATGATCGTCGACGCCCAGCGCGTCACGCGGGTGTTCGCGATGCCGGCGGCCCCGGTGGTGGCGGTGCGCGACGTCACGCTGCAAATCGCCGACGGCGATCACATCGCCATCAGAGGCCCGTCCGGCTGCGGCAAGTCGACGCTGTTGCACATGCTCGGCTGCGTCGACGCGCCGACCAGCGGGACGCTGCTGTTCAACGGTCAGGACGTGGCCACGCTCTCCGACGCGAAGCGCAGCCTGTTTCGGCTCAAACACATCGGGTTCGTGTTTCAACGCTTCTTCCTGCTGCCGATGCTGACCGCACGCGAGAACGTGGAGCTGCCGCTGTCGGAAGCGGGCGCACCGAAGACCGAGCGGCAGCGCCGTGTCAACGAACTGCTGGCGTACGTCGGACTGTTGGCACGCGCCGATCATCGACCCTCGCAGCTCTCGGGGGGCGAGATGCAGCGCGTGGCGATCGCGCGAGCGCTCGCCAACCGGCCCCAACTGCTGCTGGCGGATGAACCGACGGGTGAACTGGATGTCGCAACCGGCGAGCAGATCGCAGCGCTGCTCGATCGCGTCAACGCCGATGGCACGGCGCTGGTCATCGTGACGCACGATCCCGTGCTGGCCGGGCGCGCGCGACGGCTGCTGATGATGCGCGACGGCGCCATCGAAGACGAGGTGGCGTCATGATCGGCCGGTTGGCATGGCGGTCGCTGACCGCGCATCCGGTGCGCAGCGCCGTGCTCGCGGCAGGATTCGGCGTCGGCGTCGGCGTGATGGCCATCCTGCTCGGCGTCGCCAGCATCGTCCTCGAGCAGGCGCAGTCACCGGCCCTCGCCGGTGGCGGCGACGTGACGATCCGGCTGTCGCTGGCGGCGCCCGCCCGGCTCGTCCTCACCGGCACGCTGCAGTCGGACGCGTTGAGACCGCGCGTGCGCGCCGCCGGCGCCTCGCATTCGACCGATCTCTATCTGCTCACGCAGGGACGATCGGTGCGTGTCGCGGCGCATGGCGGGATTCCGAGCCTGGAGAAGGCGGTCGGCGATCCCGAGAGCCTGCAGGTCGCGGCCTGGCGCGACACGGACGCCGATACCTCGTGGACACACGAGTCGCCGGCTAAGGTCCTGCGCCAGATCGATCGCTTCCACGGCGTTCCGGATACGCCCGCCTGGGCCGATTCGTGGGCCGAATGGCTTTACTTCAATGGCCGATCCGCGGGCGCACGCTTCTATTTCACGATGCTGGTCGGCCCTCGCACCAAGGACGGATACCGGTCAGCAACGGTGCGGCTGCAGATCGAGCGCAACGGGAAGATGGAGACGTTCGGCGCGAACACCGAAGTGAGCGACGCTGACGCAAACGCGGCACCGGACCTGACGATCGGCGCGAACCATGTCAGGCTCGACGGGATGACGTACCGCGTGCACGTCGACGTCACCGATGCGGCCACGCGTCGTGCGGTTGGCGACGTCACGCTGCAGGCATCACCCGGGCGACTCGTCCCGCCGCTCGAGATCACGGGCGCCCGCGGTTGGCGGACGGGCTACGTCGTTCCTGTGATGTCCGGGACGCTCGACGGCGCGATCTCGATCGATGGTGAGACCGTGTCGCTTTCGGGCGGAAGCGGCTACCACGATCACAACTGGGGGTTCTGGAAGGGCGTGTCGTGGCAATGGGGCCAGGCACAGCAAGGTGATCTCTCGGTGATCTACGGACGCGTGTTTCCACCACGTGAAGCAGCCGATCCGGAAACGATTCCCGGCTTCGTTGGCGCGCTCGGACCTGACGGCCCCCTCGGCTACTCAACCAACGTGCGCATCACCGAGAGCAACGACGACCGCGGACAGCCACGCAGCATCGCCCTGCAGGCGCGCGGACAGTCGCTCGACCTCGACCTCACATTCACGGTGATGTCGACCGTGACGACGCGGATGGCGAGTGGGCCGCTGGGCAATGGTGTCGATTTCCTGCAAATGAGAGGCGATTACGACGTCCGTGGGCGCGCGGGCGGACGGCAGATTCAATTCACGGCGCCGGGCGCGGCCGAGACGTTCCG
>DASRJR010000113.1:0-3210 GCA_035649395.1 Vicinamibacterales bacterium | reverse complement strand
GAGGCGGGCGGGCGCATGACCTACAACGCTGTCAAAGCAGCCGAGATCAGCCTCGCGAAATCGCTGGCCCAGCAGCTCGCCTCATCGAACATCCGCGTCAACAGCGTCTCGCCGGGATCGATCCTGTTCGAGGGCGGATCGTGGTGGAAGCGGCAGCAGTCCGATCCGGCGTCTATAGTGGAATACGTGAAACGGGAGCTTCCGTTTGGCCGGTTCGGCCGGCCCGAGGAAGTCGGCGACGTCGTGGCGTTCCTCGCCTCGCCGCGCGCCAGCTGGATCAGCGGGACGTCGATCGTCGTCGACGGATGTCAGAGCCGGGCCTTCTAGGACGGGAGATTCAACCGCCGTAACAGGTTCAGATATCGCGGATCGCTGCGCACGCGATCGTAGCGGGGGTTCTCTCTCATGTGAATGAGCCACCCATTGCGCTGAGAGAACGCCTGTTCCAGCCAGGAAAAGGCATTGTCGCGATCGTCGAGCGCGAGATAGATCTCGGCGATGCCGCGGGCGCCGACATATTGCCTGGACGAGAGTTGTATCAACTCATCGAGCATCGCCATCGCGTCGGTTCGTCGTCCTGCGGCGGCATATCCATGCCCCAACTCGGCCAGATACGGCGCGTGCCGCTGCGACAATTCGACTGCCTTCTCGTAATGGGCGATTGAATCCGAGAACGTCCCCAACTGTTCGTAGGCCTGACCCAGGAACATGTGTGCGGTAATGAACGTCCGGTCGAGTTCGAGCGTCTTCAGGAGCTGTTCGACCGCCCGCTCGTAGCGACGCGAGTAGATGTGGTGCCAACCCAGGTGCATGTTGAGCACCAGGCCGAGCGGATCGCACTCGAGGGCGCGGCGACTCTCCGCAAGCGACTCCTCGGTTCGATCCATCGCTCTCAGGAAGTGCGAGTAAAAGATATGGACGGGGCCGTACTGCGGTTGAAGTTCGATGGCGCGCTTGAACGCCCGTTCGGCCGCCGTCCAGTCCCAGTCGAAACCGGTCGCGATCCACCCCGCTGCGGCATGCGCCTCGCCGCAATTCGGGTCGAGTTCCAGCGCTTTCTGTGCGGCCTGTTTCGCCTGAGGATAGGCTTCAGAGGGTGAGGCAAGCCCGTAGAGATCCCACCCAAGCGTGACATAGCCGTCGGCCAGGCCGGCATGCGCGAGCGCGAAGCCCGGATCGGCGGCCACGGCCTGCTGGAGGTAGTCGACCGCCTTCTTCAACGCGTCGGGACTGCGCTTGTACCAGAAGTGACGCCCTTTCAGGAAGTTCTCGTAGGCAGCGGGATTCACCGGACGGCCTCCGGCGAGTCTGGACTTCTCATGAGGCGAGAGCTGGATGCGAATCTCGTCGGCGATCGCGCGCGCCACCTGGCTCTGGAGTGTGAGGACATCCCGCACGTCGGTCTCGTATTGCTTGGCCCATAGGTGCGTGTCTGTCGCGGCATGAATCAACTGGGTGGCGATTCGGACCCGGCCCTCCGATCGCAGCACCGTGCCTTCGACGACCGCGTCGACACTCAGTTCGCGCGCAATCTCGGGCAGAGATTTCCGAGCGCCTTTGTAGCGCATCACCGACGTCCGTGAGATCACGCGCAGCGCGCGGATTTGAGCGAGCGTGGTGATGAGCGCATCGGTCATGCCGTCAGTGAAAAACTCGTCTCCCGGCTGCCCGGACAGGTTCTCGAGCGGCAGGACGGCGAGCGATCGGACGCGCCCGCGCGTGGTCGGGCGCCGGGCGGGTCGGCTGGCGGCTGCGCGCCGCGGCGCGTCGAGCGTACGGGGCGCCTCGAGTGCCTCGAGCGCGGCGTGGAGTTGCCCGGCATCGCTATAGCGATCGGACGGATCGCGGGCCAGACATCGCAGCACAATCCTGCTGAGACTTGGCGGCAGCGGCTCGGGCAACGAGGGCGTGACGCCTCCCAGGATCGCGGCGCTCAAGGTGAATGGCGTATCACCCTCATAAGGGCGATGGCCGGCCGCCAGCTCGTACAGCACGACTCCAAGCGCCCAGACGTCGGTTCGCGTTGTCGCCGGTTCTCCGCGCAACTGCTCCGGCGCCATGTACGGCAGGGTGCCTTCCATCGCGCTGCCACCGGACAAGAGCGATTGCGACTGTGTGGTGCGATCGGTGAACTGTGTTGCTATTTGTTTTGCCAGGCCGAAGTCCAAGATCTTGATACGGCCTTGCGGTGACACCAGGATGTTCGACGGTTTCACGTCTCGATGCACGACGTGTCGGCCGTGTGCGTGAGCCAGCGCGTCGGCGACCTGGAGACTGTACCTGACCACGGACTCGACGGGGAAACCCTCACGCGGGACGAGATCGCTGAGCGGTTGTCCCTCGACCAGCTCCATCACGATGAAGGCATGGTCGCCCTGGTTCTCGACTTCGTAGATGGTGCAGATACCTGGATGGTTCAGCGCCGATGCGGCCCGCGCTTCGTGAAGCAGCTGCGTGGCGTTTCCTTCATCGAGGGTGCCATGGAGCAGTTTGATCGCGACGTCTCTGCGCAGTTTCTCGTCGTACGCGCGATAGACAGTGCCCATGCCGCCAGCGCCGAGTCTGGCGGTCACACGATACCGACCGATTTGATCGGGAGCCCTTACGTCCATGAAGCTGAGGCGTGAGCCTTACGCGGCGCTGCATTGTACCCGCTGCGACGCGGTGACGTCCGGTCATGCTCGTTGCTCGCTTAGAGGCGTCTCAGCGCCACGATCGGATCAACTGCGGCCGCTCTCCGTGCGGGCCAATAACAGGCTGCTACTCCAACCACCACTAACACTGCGGCCGCGCCCACCAACGCCGCTGGATCCGCGGGACTCAGCCCGGCCAGCAGACCTCTCGCGACCTGAGCGATCAGCAGCGAGATGACTGTGCCGATTGCGAGTCCCAGCCCGACGAGCTTCATGCCCTGTGCGAGCACGCTCGCGAGCACACCGCGTTTGGTCGCGCCCAGCGCCATGCGCACGCCGATCTCGGGCGTGCGCGTGGCGACGACGAAGGCCATCGTTCCGTACAAGCCGATCATCGCGAGCAGCAGGCCGAGCGCGCCGGCAGCAGTGAGGAGTCCGCCGCCGAAGCGCCGCATGGCTGGGTCTGAGCTGGTGGCGTCGCGGAACGTTCGAACGTCGGCGATCACCGTGGGATCGACGCCGGTGATCGCAGTTCTCACTTCGGCGACCAACGCGGCCGAGGGTCTGCTCGTCCGGA
>DASRJR010000112.1:0-3092 GCA_035649395.1 Vicinamibacterales bacterium | reverse complement strand
TGCCGGCGCAGTCGATCGCCGAAGTCGATCGCTACATTGCGCGCCCGGGCCAGGCGCTCGCCTACAAGCTGGGACAATTGAAGATCCTGGAGCTGCGCCGCAAGGCGGAGCAGACGCTCGGGCCGAAGTTCGACATCCGTGTCTTTCACGATGCCGTGCTGAGGAACGGTACGCTGCCGCTCGATTTGCTCGAGGACGAGATCACGGCGTATCTCGCGGCGGCGGCACAACGTCCCGGCCGCAGCTAGTTCACTTCGTTCACGGCCAGTGTGTGCCCGTGCGCGTTCGTCTCGACTCTTTAGACCCGCCGTTCATAGATTCGCCGATCTACTCGGATCGCAGAACCGTGCTTGGATTGACGCTCGCGCCGCGGAACGCGGGCACGGCCGTCGCGAGCATCGCCACGATCGCAAGCAGGAGCGCCGTGCCGGCGAACGTCAGCGGGTCGGTCGTGCCGACGTCGAACAGCCATCTCTGAATCAGCCGCGTGGCAGCGAAGGCTGCGGCGAGACCGGCGGCGACGCCACACACGGTCAGCCACGCCGCCTCGCGAACCACACCGAGGACGACGGTGACCCGTCGCGCGCCGAGAGCCATCCTCACGCCAATTTCTCGAATCTGCTGGGTGACGGTATACGACAGCAACGCATACAGGCCGACAGCGGCGATGACCAACGCGAGCAACGCGAAGGCGCCGACAAGCGTCAGCTGCGTGTTTCGGTTCAAGAGCTCGAGATCGAACACCTGGTCCATCGATCGGATTTGCGAGACCGGCTCATCGGGATCGACGGCCCACACCGCCTGACGGACGGCCGCTGCAAGCGCGAGGGGATCGCCGGTGGTCCGGATCACGAGCTGTTGCGGCCAGAAGAATGGTGCGTTGATGAGGTTCTGATTCGCGGAGAAGTAGATCTCGGGTTCCGCCGCGGTATCGATGCCCATCTGCCGCATGTCACCGACCACGCCGACGATCGTCAGCCATGGATTGGGGCCCGTCGCGTTTCCGATCTTGACACGTCGTCCGATGGGATCCTGGTCGGGGAAGTGCAGCCGCGCCAGCGTGGCGTTGATGATCGCCGCCAGCGGTGAGCCCGCATCGCGTGCCTCGAACTCGCGTCCATTCAGCACAGGCACGTCGAGGGTGGCGAAGTACTTCTCACCGACCACGCGATCACTCACGATGAAACGAGTGAAGTCCTCCGGCGGTGGCGCCGGCCGCCCCTCGATTGACAACAAGACCCGTCCCCCTTTGAAGGTCAGCGGCGGATAGTTGGCATAGGCCGCGCGCGTGACTCCGGGCAGCGCTGTCACCCGATCCAACACGCCATCGTAGAACCGGGTCCGACTCTCCAGCGTGCTATACCTCGATGCCGGCAGCACGGTTTCGGCCAGGAGAACATTTCGAGGGTTGAACCCCGGATCGACCGCGAGCACCTTGGCGTAGCTGCGCAGCAGCAACCCGGCGCCGACGAGCAGGACGACGGTCATCGTGAGCTCGGCGACGACGAGCAGACTGCGAAGACGGCGGCTCGCCGCGGTGGTGCCGCGTCCGCTCGATGACCGCAGCGCCGCGTCCAATCCGGTTCGCACGGCCGCAAGCGTCGGCGCGGATCCGATCACCAGCACGATCAACGCGGCGATCCCCGAGGTGAACAGCAGCACGCTGGCATCGATCCGCAGCGCGCTGGTTGCCGGGAGCGTGCCAGGGAGCAGTCGGGTCAGATAGGAAAACGTCGCGGCCGACAGCGCGACGCCGAGCACGGCGCCGATACCGGCGAGCACGGCACTTTCCGTGATGAGCTGCCGGGCGAGTCGCGCGTGACCGGCGCCGAGTACTTTTCGCAGCGCAACTTCCTTTCGTCGAGACGCCGCCCGCGCCAGCAGGAGGTTGGCCAGGTTCGCGCAAGCGGTCAGCAGAACAAGGCCGACTGCGCCCAGGAGCAGCGCCATGGTCGGCCGCGACTGACGGGTGAGGTGCTCGTGCAGTTGCGCGACGGAGATTCGGATGCCTTGTCTTGCAGCCGGGGATTGCGCCTCCAGTCGCCGCGCGATCGTCTCCATTTCGGCCTGCGCCTGGGGCAGTGGCGTCTCTGGCTTCAAACGTGCGAGCACAAAGAAGTAGTAGCTGCCATCGTTCGCGAGCTCTCGAGGCGTAAAGCGGGCTGGCACCCACACGACCGCCTCTCTGTCCGGATACTGAAAGTCGGGGAGAACGACGCCGACGACGGTGTGGTTCATCCCGTTGAGGGCGATCGTGCGGCCGATCAGATTCAGATCGGCTCCGAATCGTGCGCGCCACAGTCGCTCGCTGACGACGACGACTGGAGCGGCGTCAGGTCGCTCGTCCGCCGGGTCGAGCGTGCGGCCGAGCACCGGTTGCATCCCGAGCAGCGCGAAGACGTTCGCCGTGGTTCTCACTCCCGACAGCTTCTCCGGTTCGCCAGTGCCAGTGAGGTTGTACGTTTCCGGGATGAACGCCGCCATGTCGCTGAACGAGCGGCTTTGCTCCTTCCATGCGACGAAGTCGGCGGGCGTGGGATTGACGCGGTCCGGGCCGCGGCGTGCTGTCAGATCGTCCCAGAGCAGCACGAGGCGATCGGGATCGGGAAAGGGAAGCGGCCGCAGCACGACCGCTCGGACGAGGCTGAAGATCGCGGTGTTGGCGCCGATGCCAAGCGCGAGCAATACGACTGCGGCGGCCCCAAACCCGGGACTTTTGCGGAGGCCGCGCACACCGTAGCGAACGTCGTGTCCCAGCGATTCCAGCCATGTTTTCATGGCGGGTTAGACGAGACGACCTCTGGGGAGGTTGGTGTGCGCGGCGCGACGGGAACGGCGGGTCTAAAGACCCGCCGCTACGACGATCAACTCGAACGTTGCCAGTTAGCGAACGTCGTGGAGGCGGGTCCATAGACCCGCCGTGCACGAGATCACGAACAGCACGTTGGTCCGCAACACGACGACGCTTCGGGTCGTCGTGCGCGGACGAACGCGCTCGTGACGCGGCCGTTGACGAGCGGCGCGATCTGGTCGGGGTTCAATCCGGATTCGGCGAGCAGCATCCGTGCGTCCTCGAGGTTGTAGACGCGCGT
>DASRJR010000111.1:0-5488 GCA_035649395.1 Vicinamibacterales bacterium | reverse complement strand
TCGCCAGTCCTTCGCGGGCGCACCACAGCGCCGCAGCGTTCGACACACAGAAGGACGTCAAAGTCTCTGGGAGCGTGACCCAGTACCGCTACGCCAACCCGCACGTCTATCTGACGATTCAGATCAAGAAAGACGATGGGTCGACGGCGAGCATGGAGATCGAAGCCGGCGCCGCATCGGTCCTCAACGGCCTCGGCTTCACGAAGACGTCGATCGCGGTCGGTGATGTCGTGACGATCGTCGGCAACCCGGCGCGCAACAAGCCGGAGGGCCTGCTGCTCGGCAAAGATCTCTACAAGCGAGACGGCACCTACGTTCCGTTGAACATCGGCTCGCGAAGCGTCTACGACGGCAAGACCGCCACCGCGACCAGCATCGCCGGCACCTGGTTCTCGCCTCGCAGCGAGTTCGGCGCGTTCATGGGCAGCACTGGCCGCTGGGCGTTGACCGACAAGGGCAGGGCGGCCGCGGCGGCGGCGGACCCGAAGGCGACCACCCAGAAGGATTGCGTTCCGGTCGGTGCGCCGACGCTGATGTTCTACCCCGTGGCCAACACGATCACCGTCCAGCGCGATCGCGTGGTGATGAACGTCGACTGGATGGATTCGCAGCGTGTGATCTACCTCGATGGCCGCACGCATCCTCCGGCCAGCCAGACGTCACTGCACGGACACTCCGTCGGCCGGTGGGAGGGCAAGACGCTCGTCGTCGAGACCACCAACTTCACGGCGCACGCGAACGGGTTGTCGATGGCGCTGCCCTCGAGCACGCAGAAGCGGCTCACCGAACGATTCGTGGTCGGCGACGACGGCAAGACGCTGATCTACTCCGGCATCATGGAGGATCCGGTGTACTTGACGAAGCCGGTCGAGTGGTCCGGCAAGTGGGAGTACCGTCCGACGATGATCCACTCGAATCAGAAATGTGACATCGAGGTCGCGCGGAGGTTCCTACAACAGTGAATGTGAATGGCATTCCCCCTGCTTTAGCTCTCGGGGGAACTCCACAAAAAGGGGTTCGCACGCCCCGAGCATAAGGACAGCGATCACGTGTGCGCGCCGCGGATTCGCGGCGATTCCATGAGAAGAGAGCACCGCGAGATCTACAACAGACGAACGAGCTGTACGAAAGTCACAAACGATTGATGCGCGATTATTGTGATCGCTCGTTTGCGCGCGACACCGTCATCGAGCACGATCGGAAAAACATTCCCTCGCTGCATGCGGAGGAGACGCACCACCTCATCGACCTTCGACTGCCACGTCGCGGATCATCCATCGTCCGGTCACCCGGCGACACGTCACGACGACGTCAACTCGCCTCAAATCGAATCGGGATCACAATGAAGACGCGGCGTTGATGCCTCAAGTCGCGGTCGTGCTACTCACCCTCCCATCTCGATAACCGCTCACGCTGCCGCCGCGCCCGCAGGCGCAGCACCGTGGCCTGCCGCTTGCTTTCCCGTCGCGAGCCACTCAGCCATTTTGAAGGCACCGATGTAAGTCACGCCGTCTCGGACGGTTTTCCGAACGCTACGACCACGCATGAACGCGATCCCAGCGCGCGCACCAGCAGCGGTCCACGACATCGACGGGAAGTTTCTGCGCGTCGCGGGCGAACGGTTCCTGGTGCGGGGCGTCTCCTATGGCACCTTTGCGCCCCGTTACGACGGTCAGCAGTTTCCTGAGCGGGCGCACATTCGCCGCGACTTCGCGTTGATGGTCCGCGCGGGCATCAACACCGTCCGCACCTACACCGTTCCGCCCGCCGATGTGCTTGATGCGGCGTCCGATTACGGTCTTCGTATCGTGGCCGGATTGGCGTGGCCGCAGCACGTCGCGTTTCTCGACGATCGGCGGCTCCGACGAGACATCATCCGGAGCATCGGCGCTCAAGCGCGTGCGGTCGCGGGGCATCCCGCGCTGCTGCTGCTCGCCGTCGGCAATGAGATCCCGCCACCCGTCGTGCGTTGGCACGGCGCGCGGTCCGTCGAGCGGTTCATCCGTGCCGCGGTTGACGAAGCCCGAAGTGCGGCGCCCGACGTCCCACTGACGTACGTCAACTATCCACCGACGGAGTTCCTGGAGCTGCCGTTCCTCGACGTGTGCGCGTTCAACGTCTATCTGCACCACGAGGCGGAGATGCGCGCGTACATCGCGCGGCTGCAGCACATCGCCGCCGGCCGGCCGCTGATCCTCACGGAGTGCGGCGCCGACAGTCAGCGTCTCGGCGACACCGGGCAGGCGGCGATGGCTGCGATGCAGGCACGAGCGGCGTTCAGTGAAGGCGCCGCCGGCGCGATCGTCTTCGCCTGGACCGACGAGTGGTGGCGGAACGACGTGCCGGTGGTCGACTGGTCATTCGGCATCGTCGATCGCGAGCGCCGTCCGAAGGCGGCGTTCACGGCGGTCGCGGAGGCGTTTCACACCGCGCCATTCACGCCGGCGCAGCGGGAACACTGGCCCGGCGTCTCCGTTGTCGTGTGCGCGTACAACGCGGCCGCGACGATCGACGATTGCCTCGACGCACTCGACCGCGTCGAGTACCCCGCCTTCGAGGTGATCGTCGTCGACGACGGGTCGACCGACGCGACCGCCGCGCGCGTGCGGGCGCACCCGCGGGCGCGGCTGATCGGCGTCGCGAATGGCGGCTTGAGCGTGGCGCGCAACATCGGGCTGCACGCGGCGCACCACCCGATCGTGGCGTACGTCGACGCCGATGTCCGCGTGGACCCGTACTGGCTGCAGTATCTGGTGCAGCCGTTCGCGGCGCCCGACGTGGTCGCGGTCGGAGGGCCGAACGTCGCGCCGCCCGATGACGACTGGTTCGCGCATTGCGTCGCGCGCGCGCCGGGCGCGCCGAGTCACGTGCTCATCGACGACCGGATCGCCGATCACGTGCCCGGCTGCAATCTTGCGATCCGCCGTGATGCGCTGCTGTCCATCGGCGGCTTCGATCCGATCTTTCTGCGCGCCGGCGACGACGTCGACGTGTGCTGGCGTCTGCAATCGGGCGGCGGTCGCATCGCGTTCTCCGCCGCGGCGCTGGTGTGGCACCACCATCGAACGCATCTCTCTGCCTACTGGCGGCAACAGGTCGGCTACGGCGAGGGGGAAGCCTGGCTGCGGGTGCGGCACCGCCATCGGTTCTCCGGCTCGGGTGTGATCTGGCGAGGCCGGATCTACAGCGGCCTGCCCTTCGTCCGATCGCTGACGCGGCGGCAAGTGCACTCCGGCGTGTGGGGCACGGCCGCATTCCCCACCGTGTATTACACCGGTGCCCGTCCGCTGCAGTCGATGCCCCACACCGCGGAGTGGCAGGTCGGCGCCGCGCTCATCGCCGTGGGTGGCGCGGTGGCGTACGCACTGCGAGGGGACGCGGCATCGATGCTTGCCGTCGTCGCCGGTGTCGTCGCGCTCGGCGTAACGCTGGCGAAATGTGTGCTGTATGCCGGTCGCTCCCAATTGATTCGCGTGCCAGCGACCACGGCCAACGGCCGTCTCGTGAGCCGGCTGCGCTATCGCGCCACCATCGCCTGGCTGCATTTCGCTCAACCGCTTGCGCGTTCGTATGGATATCTCCGCGGCACATTGCGCCCGCCGGTGTCCGTGGTTGCGACCGGCGAGCCCGTCACGGCGATGCCGCCACCGGTGCGACGCACGAGCGCCGCCGAGTATTCGCTGCTGGTCGGCCGGCCCGCACACTGCACGTTCTGGAGTGAGGTCTGGACGACGGCAGACACGCTGCTCACGCGGACGGTGGAGCGGCTGCGTCAGCTGCGCGTCGGACGAGCGATTCAGGTCGACGACGGGTGGCGCGCCGATCGCGACTTGAGTGTGGCAGTCGGCGCGTGGGCGTGGGCGCACGTGCGAACGCTCGTCGAGGATCACGGCACCGGGCGCTGCCTGGTACGTGTGCGAGTCGACCTGCGTCCCCGGCCGGGCGCGATCGCGCTGGCCGCGGCCATCGCCTCGATGCTGGTGTTGGTCCGCGGCTATGGCCACACACCGACCGTCGTCGTCGCCGCAGGGAGTGCGCTGCTGCTCCTCAAGATCGCGCGTGACCTCGCGCGCGATGCCTCACAGATTCTCGACGCGGTCGCGGCCGTTGCCGACGACTTCGGCATGCAACCGGTGCGCGCGGTGCATCAGGCTCGCTTCAAAGCCGCGATGTCACGCTGGCGCCGGCTGTTGGCCGCCTCAGGAGGTTGATCGTGCACCTGCTGATCCGCCTTCTGCCGTATCTTCGTCGCTTTACCACGCTCGCGGGCCTCTCGGCGGGCGTGACGCTGGCGGCGGTGTCGATCGGACTGCTGTTGCCGTGGCCGCTGAAGTTGGTCATCGACAACGTCCTGGGCACCGCGCCCCTGCCGCCGCCGTTCGCCCGCTGGGTGGACGGGCTGGACCGCGTCGCGATTCTCATGCTCATCGTCGCGAGCGGCCTCGCGCTGACGCTGCTGTCGAATGCGCTCGCGATTGCGACGAGTTATCTGAAGACACGGCTCGAGCAGAGCATCATCCTCGACTTCCGCAGCGACCTGTTCCACCACGCCGAACGCCTGTCCGTGGCCTTCCGCGATCAGGTCAGCACCGGCCGCTTGATTTACGCCATCAATTTCGAGGCGACGGCGGCCGGCAATCTGATCATGGCGCTGCAGCCGCTGGCGCAGAGCGCGCTGACGGTGATCGGCATGGTGTGGATCACGTTCCGCATCGACGCCGTGCTCGCGCTGCTGGCGGTGACGGTCGTGCCGATCTTGTATTACGCGATCGGCTACTACGCGACGCACATTCAACCGCGACTGATGCAGGTGAAGTGGATGGAGGCCGACGCCCTCTCCATCATTCACGACGCCATGTCGATGGTGCCGATCGTCAGCGCGTTCGGCCGTGAGGACCACGAGCTCTCTCGCTTCCGGCAGCAGAGCGCCCAGACGCTGCGCGCGCGCGTCGGGATCACCACGAGGCAGACGTTCTTCTCGCTCTGCGTCAACATGACCACCGCGACCGGCACCGCCCTCGTGCTCGGCTTCGGTTCCTATCAGGCGCTGCGCGGCCGGTTGACGCCCGGCGATCTGCTCGTCGTGCTGTCGTATGTCGCCGCGGTGTACAAACCGCTCGAAGCGATCAGCTACACGCTCGGTTCGCTGCAGGACAACCTGGTCGGGCTTCGCATGGGATTCCACATCCTCGATACGAAGCCGCTGATTCAGGAAGTGCCGGGCGCCGAGGCGCTGCCGGAGGAGGCCGGACGCGTTCGATTCGACAACGTGTCGTTCGCGTATCCGGGACGAGTCGACACGCTGAAGAACATCTCGTTCGACGTCGAGCCGGGACAGGTCGTCGCGATCGTGGGACCGACCGGCGCCGGCAAGACGACGCTCGCCAGCTTGATTCCCCGCTTCTACGACCCGCTGCAGGGTCGCATCCTGATTCACGACCGCGACATCCGTCAGCTGACGCTCACATCGCTGCGCGATCACATCAGC
>DASRJR010000110.1:0-7512 GCA_035649395.1 Vicinamibacterales bacterium | reverse complement strand
GCCTTCGGCGAGGCGCAGCAGTCATATCGGCGCTACTTGAGGTCGTACCCCTCGCACGACGGTGCGCTGACAAACCTCGGGATCGCCGCCATCAACACCGGTGAGCTCGCGGAAGCGATCCAGGTATTGCGGCGCGTCGTCGATGCGAAGCCGCAACACGCGTCGGCTCATCGCAACCTGGCGATCGCGCTTTACAGCGCCGGTCGGTTGGACGAAGCGATCGCCCACATCGACGAGGCCGCGCGCCTCGCGCCCGCTGATGCGGCGACTCAGGAACTGTCGCAGCAGCTTCGGTCGGCACGGGCCGTCCCTCGCTGACAGTCGCCCGCACGCCAGCGGACCTCACCTAAGGCCGATCCCACCACTTGGACAGACTCTGATCGGCGACGCGAGGCCGGTCCGCGTAATGCGACGTGTCGTTGAACAGCATGAGCCTGGCGCGCACAGGATCTCGGAAATCGACGACGTTCAGGCATGCCGGTGACTGGTCCAGCCGGTCACGGTAGCCGCGGGGATCAAATGCGAGAAGACTGCTCAACACCAGCCGCAGCGTGGCTTTGTGTGAGACCACGACGACCTGCCCGCCGGAATGCGCGGTGACGAGCTCGCGTATCACCGGAAGCGCGCGCGCGAGCACCGCGACGCCGGATTCTCCGCCAACGGGCGCAAAGGTAAACGGGTCGGCTTGCCACGCCTCATACTCGGATGCGAACTCCCGTTCGACGTCGTCGCGCTTCATTCCCTCCCAATGCCCGTGGCCGATTTCGCGCAGGCCGTCGCGCGCGACCGGCTCGAGCCCGCAGTGGCCGGCGACAATCCGCGCTGTTTCCAGTGCGCGCGACAGCGGGCTGGCATAGATGGCCGTAATGTGCTGACGGGACAGGCGCTCGCCCAGACGTGCCGCCTGCCAGCGGCCCTGCTCCGACAGCTCGGCGGCCGTCGAACCGGAGAATCGATCTTCTTCCGTGGCCGTCGTCGCACCGTGGCGAACGAGAAACAGGCGCGTGACAGTGTGTGGCTCGGCCATGCGAGATCGATTGGAGCTGACGCGACTGGCTCTTATGCGGCGCGGCGTCCTCGATACACAGCCCCCATCGTGGCGCCGACGATGCGCAGGCCGTTTGACAGGAAGAACCAGAACGGTCCGTATCCGGCGATGACGGCGGCGATGGTAGTCGGCGGAATCGAGCAGATTCCCAGATACAACAAGGTTGCGCCGACGCCGGTCAACAACCCGTGCAGCGCGAACTGCGAGGAGAGCGGCCGCGCCACCCACATGCCGAACAACACGCCAGCGAGAAAACAACCGGCGGCGACGGACACGAAGAACACAGTGAAGTCGGTTCCCGAATCGGCGATGAACGGGCTGCCGAAGAAGATCCCGACCGGCGTCAGCACAACGGCCAGCGTCAGCTCTGTCAGGAACGACGCCAGCGCGATGCGGCCCCAGCGAATGCCTCCTCGAGCCGCTGTCGACGTGCCTCGTTCAGCAGTTACGCTCGCCATCTCTCCTCCAACACCTGGTGATCACCGCGGCTCGGGCGTTCGGCTGGACGCAGGGGCTCCGTCGAACGCTTCACGCGCGCGCTTGATTTCCGGGAACGCATCGAGCGTCCACTTCAAGAACTGCTTGATCGGTTTCAGGATCGAGCGCCCCAGCGGCGTGAGCTCGTACACCACCTTCGGCGGCCGCACCGGATGCACCGTCCGCGTCACGTAGCCGTCGCGCTCGAGCTCGCGTAGCTTCCGCGTGAGCACACGATGCGAGATGTCGCCAACCAGCCGCTTGATTTCGTTGAATCGCTTGGGACCCTCTTCGAGTACCGCGAAGATCAGAAAGCTCCACTTGTCGCCGACCTGATCGAGCACGTTCCGAAACGGGCAATCCTTCGCATGTTCGTAGCTATCGGCCGTCACCTTGAGCATGCCCGCACTCCGTTCGTCGCCTTCCGACTATGCGACGAAGCGACGCTGCGGGTCAAACTTTCCACGCGACGGTAACCTGAAGGTTCCCATACGCCACGAAGGTGCGTACTTGAGCAACCGCACGTGAGCGGATACCTTCGAGCCGTGAGGTGAGGAGACGATCCTCATCGATCACAAGAGCGGGACGCCGGCGCGCGCCAACGCACCGTCGTCCCTGATCACAACCCGCAGAGCAGGCTGCGGGCTGGACTCCGATCAGTATAGGAGAGCCAGCCTGCCCGGGAGGCTGGCCGTGTGGAGCGCCGAGACGGTCCTCGTGTGCGCGCTGACGCTGCTTCACCGCAGCGCCGACTCGTTTCCGCCGATCGAGTTCGTCGATGCTCGTCCCGCGTACGTCTCTGCCAACACCGAGGGCTTCGTGATGCCGGGCGAGCATCGCATCTATCTGGTGATCTCCAGCCCGCAGTTCAGGCGGGCGCGTCGCGCCATGTATCGATGCGGTGAATTCGACGCGCTGCGGAAGATCGCCAGCGTGCTGATCCACGAGGAGTGGCACCTGCGCAACGGTCCTGATGAGAAGGGCGCCTACGTTGCGCAGTTAGCGTTGCTCGCGTATCTCGATGCGGGTCCAGGCACTGCGCTCTTCAATGAGGTGAGGCGATCGATGGAAGCCGCCACACGGAAAGGACGCGGAAAAGACGCCGTCGATGAGGATTGACGCGACGCCTACGGTGCCGAGAGTCCGACGGATTCGAAGGACACTTCCGCTGGCAGCCCGACGTACTGCTCGGCGAGGCTCGTCATCGCGGCGCGCGAGCTCGTGAGGTAGTCGAGGTCGGCGATGCGGCGCTGATGATCGAATGGAGTCTCGTCCGGGAATCGGTGGAGCGTCGACGTCATCCACCACGAGAACCGCTGCGCCTTCCAGACGCGCCGAAGGCACGTGTCCGAGTACCCGTCCAGCCACTCCGTCCGGCCTCGCTCATAGAAGGACTTCAACGCACGTGCCAGCACCAGCACATCGGACGCCGCCAGGTTGAGCCCCTTGGCCCCGGTCGGTGGGACGATGTGCGCCGCGTCGCCGGCGAGGAACAGACGACCGTGGCGCATCGGCGTGGCGACGAAGCTGCGCATCGGAGTGACACCCTTCTGGACGATCCGCCCCACGTTCGGCTTCCATCCATCGTGCGTCGTCATACGCGTGAGCATCTCATTCCAGATGGCCTCGTCCGACCAGTTGTCGATCGACTCCTCGGGCGGCACCTGGAAATAGAGACGCGTCACCTGAGGAGACCGCATGCTGAACAGCGCGAAGCCACGCGCGTGACACGTGTAGACGAGCTCGTCACACGACGGCGCGGCCTCTGCGAGAATCCCCAACCAGCCGAACGGGTAGGTTCGCTCGTATACCGTGAGTACGCCGTCAGGAATCGACGGACGACAGATGCCATGAAAGCCGTCGCAGCCGGCGATGAAATCGCACTGCACTTCGTGAGCGGTGCCGTCATGCTGGAACGCGATTGTCGGCTCGGCTGACTCGAGCCCGCCGACCGACACGCCCTCGGCCTCGAAGTACAGCGGACGCCCCGTCGTGATTCGCGCGTCGATCAGATCGCGGACGATTTCGTTCTGGCCGTAGACCGTGATCGCCTTCCCGCCGGTCAGCTCGGCGAGATTGACGCGATGCCGCTCTCCCTGAAAGCTGACGTAGAGCCCGTCGTGACGCAGCCCCTTGCGCTCGAGCCCGTCGCCGACACCCATCGCCTTCAGCAGATCGACGGTGCCCTGCTCGAGGACGCCGGCCCGCACTCGATCGATCACGTAGTCACGGCTGCGGTTCTCGACGATGACGGAGTCGATGCCATTGAGGTGCAGGAGATGGCCGAGCAGCAGTCCAGCGGGGCCTGCGCCGACGATCCCGACTTGTGTACGGATGACACTCACGCCTGCGCGTTCCTTACGAGTCGAGAAACGGCGCCGGGCCTGGCGGTGGTTGCAGCCACTGATGATCTTTGAACACCGCGGCCAACTGATCGCGGAGCCAGATGCTGCGTGGATCGTTGTCGAATCGGCGGTGCCAATGCATTTTCAGATCATAGGTGAGATCGAACGGCGGCAGAGCGGCCGCCACGCGAGGAGTAATCGACGCAAATCGTGTCACCACTGCGTACGGCAGGGTGGCGACCAGGTGCGTATCCATGACGATGAATGGCACGCTCAGCACGTTCGAGGTGTACATCGCGACCTTGCGTCGCATCTTCCGGCGCTCGATGAACCGCTCCAGGATGTCCTGGCTCCGGCCCTCGCGACGGACGACGACGTGCTCGGCGGCGAGGAACGCGGCCACGGTCAGCCGGCTTTTCCACAGCGGATGGCCGGCGCGCATCAGGCACGCGAACCCGTGCTTCGAGAGCCGGCGTTGACGGAAGTTCCGCTGCGCCAGCGCCGGGAAATATCCCGCCGCCACGTCGACGTCGCCTTTTTCCAACGCGTCGGCAAGCGGCGCATCTCGAGCCGTGATGGTGATGACCGGAGATCGCGGCGCATGAACGCGAAGGTACTCGAGAATCGACGGAAGGAACGCCATCTCGGCGATATCGGAGAGCCCCAGAATGATTGGCCGAGCGCTGGTGGCGGGATCGAAGGGCTCCTCTTTGAGCAGTTCCTCCTGCAAGTGCTGCAAGTGGGTCCGCGCCGCGCGAACGATGGCGTGCGCGCGCGGCGTCGGCACAATCCCGCTCGGCCCCCGTACAAACAGCGCGTCGTCGAATGTCTCACGCAACCGGCGCAGCGCCTTGCTCACGGCGGGCTGGCTCATGCCGAGCCGGCGGGCCGCGCGGCTGACGCTCAGCTCGTCGTACAACGCGACCGCGATGGGCAAGAGATTCAGATCAGGGATCTTGTGTGCCAACCGCTTCTGCTGCCCTCGACTCCGGTGCCGCGCTCGGTGTTAACGCTTGTGTTTGGCGAAGAACGCGAACAGGTCGCTTTGGTGCGACGTGATGACGCTGCCGTGATCGCCTCCGGCCACCTCGATGTACTGATGTGGAATCTTCAGCGACTTCATGACCTCGACCCAGTTGCGCGACAGCGACACCGGCACCGCCGTGTCCATGTCGCCATGAACGACCATGACCGGCGTTTTGGGAATCGTAGCGAGTGAGTTGGGATCGAGGCCGAAGGCGGCCGGCGCGAGGACGGCAATCGCAGCCCATCGATCGGGATACTTCACGGCCAGGTAGTACGTCCCCGCGCCGCCCATTGAGTGTCCCATCAGATAGGTGCGCTTCTCGTCGACCTTGAACTCCTTGCGTACCAGGTCAACGACCTCGAGAGTGTCTTTCTCACTGAGTTCGCGCACATTTGGTGGATCGTTGGCCCCGTTCAGCGCGCCAGGAGGCGGCCCACCCCGACGAGGCTGCGTCGCACCGGCAGCGTCGGTCGGAGCGGCATTCGACGCCGCGTTGGGAGGCGGTCCTCCCCGCCGCGGGCCGCGAGGAATGCCGTACCAGCCACGGGGGTTATATCCCATCGGCGCGACCAGGATGTATCCACCGGCTTCCGCCAGATCCAGGGCCACCGGCCGCATCATCGTCGTGTGCGTCCCGCCCAGACCATGCAGCGTGACGATCATCGGCGCCTTCTTCTTGGGATCGACTTTCGAGGAGACGAACAGCGCGTACGGGATCTCTTCATTCGTCTCGGCGAAATGGTGCATCCGGATCTGCACTCGCGGATCGACGGGAATCGGTCCTCGTCCCCGACCCTGCACGGGCGCGTTCGGCGGAGAGGCGGGCGCCGGTTGCCGCGCGGGTTCCTGACCAGTCACCACACGCGCGTTGGTCAGGATGAGCTGAAAACAGAACGCCGAAACGGCCACGCAAAGCACGCGGCTCGAGGCCGTGGATCGCAGTCGCATAGCGAATTCTCCTGCTTCAGAACGATGCGCGGGGAAACGAGCGTGCCAGAGGCGCGAGACGCGCACGCGGCATGAGCGTCTCCGTTCGAGCGAACAGTGTCAATGTCGAATATCCGTTATGAACGGACGGAATAGTGCCGGGTCTCGGGGCGTGGCACGCGGGAATACACACTCGCAGCAAGCCTCCCGCTATTCCTCGATGGAATAACGCTCATCACGGTTGACCGACGAGTCGTCGCTTCGGCAGTATCCGCGCCAACGCCGCACCTCTACTCCGCGTCTGTCCGGCATCGCCCAGAGGTGTCGACTTCCTGAAGGAGTCCTCGCATGAACCGAGCCATCTCGTCCTGGACGGCGATCGTGTTCGCGCTGATGATGCCGTCGCTCGCCGCCGCGCAGGGCGCGTTGGAGCGCGGCACGCTGACTGGCACCGTGCGCGACGCGTCCGGCGGCGTGCTGCCTGGCGTGACCGTCGAAGCCGCGAGTCCGGCGCTCATCGAAAAAGTCCGCACCGCTGTTACCGACAGCGCTGGCGTGTATCGCATCGTGAACCTCGATCCAGGGGTGTACTCGCTCACGTTCACGCTCGAGGGCTTCAGCCAGGTCAAGCGCGAGGACATCGAATTGCGCGGCTCTGGCACGCTCACGATTCCTATCGAGATGCGAGTGGGCACTGTCACGGAAACCCTCATCGTCACCGGTGAGAGCCCGGTGGTGGACGTCCAGTCCACGCGCCGCGAGGCGGTGATTGACGGCGATGTGATCTCGGTGCTCCCGGGCACGCGCTCGACCGGATCGCTCATTACCATGGTCCCGGGCGTCGAAACCTTCGGTGCCGCACTGAATCCGGCGCCGGGCCTGGTCTTCTTCTTCTCGAGGGGTGGGCCGAACAGCGAAGGCCGCTTCAACGTGAACGGCATGCCGGTGGCCAACGCGTTCGCGGGCGGCGGCGGGTCGTCCTTGATCTACGACACGGTGAACGTCGATGAAATCGCGTTTACCGTGGCCGGCGGCATGGGCGAGACCGACGTGGGCGGACCGGTCCTCAACATCGTCCCGCGCGCGGGCGGCAACACGTTCCAGGGACAGGCCTTCACCAACTTCTCCAACGACAGGCTGCGGGGTGACAACCTCACCCCGGCGTTGACCGCACCGCCTCCGGGGCCGAACCTCCGCGAGACGCCGGGGATCATCAAGGCGTACGACAGCAACATCTCCTATGGTGGACCCATCGTGCACGATCGCCTGTGGTTCTTCGGCAGCTATCGAAGGCTGAACACGGAGACCGCCGTCGAGGGCGTCGTCGGCAACGCGAACGCGTTCGACCTCTCGAGATGGGATTGGGTGGAGGATCGGAGCCTCACTGCCCGCAGTTCGGCGGGACGATCGATCTACATCGGACGCGTGACGTCGCAGGCTGCCGCCAAACACCGCGTGTCGGTGAACTGGGAGTACCAACGGCGATGCGATGGGACGCCGCTCAAAGTCGAGACCGACGGGTGTCACTCCCGCGGCGCGAGCTGGGTTGCGGCAACAGCGACCTCCTCGCCCGAGGCCTCCCTCAACTACCTGAACGTCCCGTATACCGTCGTGCAGGGCCGCTGGACGAACCCGATGACGAGCCGGCTGCTGCTGGAAGCCGGTGCCACCTACTACTCGTATCGCCA
>DASRJR010000109.1:0-2795 GCA_035649395.1 Vicinamibacterales bacterium | reverse complement strand
CTGGTGTACGGCGGCGCGCGTGTCGGCTTGATGGGGATCATCGCCGACGCAACGCTCACCGCCGGCGGTCAAGCCATCGGCGTGATCCCCGCCGCCCTCGTTGCCCGCGAGATTGCCCACGAAGGCCTCACCGAACTTCGCATCGTCAGCTCGATGCACGAGCGGAAGGCGCTGATGGCGGACCTGTCCGACGCGTTCATCGCAGTGCCGGGCGGCTGGGGCACGCTCGAGGAGTTCTTCGAGGTGTTGACCTGGGCACAGCTGGGCCTGCACCGAAAGCCGTGCGGCCTGCTGAACGTGCTCGGCTACTTCGACGGTCTGTTATCGTTTCTCGAGCACGCGGTCGGGGAAAGATTTCTCCGGCGCGAGTACGCCTCGATGATCGCCGTCGCGGCCTCACCGGCGGCACTGCTCGATCGACTCGGGTCGTACGCGCCTCCAGCGGTGGAGAAATGGATCGATCGCGCGTCGACCTAGCGGGATGTCATGGCGAAGAAGGTCCTGATCGTCGGAGCGACCGGGGGAACAGGGCGCTCGCTCGTTGAGCAGGCCCTCACCGCCGGTCACTCGGTGACCGCCTTCGTACGCAACCCGGAGAAGGTCGGCCGTCATCACGAGCGCCTGCGTGTCGTCGCAGGCGATGCGGCCAGCGGAGCGCCGTCATTGAGTCAGGCGATGCGCGGTCAGGATGCGGTGATCAGCGCGCTCGGTCGAGGACAGTCGTTCAAGGCCGACAGCCTGATTCAACGGAGCGTGCCTCACCTCCTCGCCGCCATGCAGGAACATGGCGTGCGCCGTCTCGTCTTCACGTCGGCGCTGGGCGTGGCCGAAACGGTCCAGCAGATTCCCCTGATGATGCTGGTGTTCGCGCGGCTGTTGCTGCGCGATATCTACGCGGACAAGGCGGCCGGCGAAGCGCTCATCCGGCGCAGCGGACTCGAATGGACGATCGTACACCCGGCCGGACTCACCAACGGGCCATTGACCGGCACGTACCGGGCCGGCGAACGGCTGGCGCTGCGAGGGTTTCCGACGATCTCGAGAGCCGATACCGCGCACTTCCTCATCAGCCAGCTTGACGACCGATCGTACATTGGCAAAGTCGTCGTCATCGCAACCTAACCGTTCAAAGTTCAGGGTTCAAGGTTCACGGTTCCGGGTTCAAGCGAACCAAGAACACGGAACCGTGAACCCGTGAACCGTGAACCCTGAACGAAAGGATCGACTATGGTTCTCACCAAAGCGGAGCTGCTGGCTGCGCTCCAGAGCGAAGTTCGTATCCTGCTGCACCTGGCGGACAAGATCGATCCGTCGATGCTCGAATATCGTCCAACTCCGAAACAGCGGAGCACGCTGGAGCTCCTGCGGTACCTGAGCATCATGGGCCCCACGTTTGTCGAGTACGGGATCACCGGAAGCCAGGATCCCGAGATTTGGAATCGAGCGGCGGCGGCGGCCGACGCCCGCGATTTCGCGCAGACCATTACCGCCATCGCGGCGCAGCACGACGGCTATGCCCGTCTGCTCGGCGATGTCCCGGACGACGTGTTCAGACGGGAGCGCAGTGGCATCAGCGGGGTGACGAGCACGGGCGCCTCGCTCGTCAACGTCGTGTTGTGCGGATGCGCGGCCTATCGCACGCAGTTGTTCCTGTATCTGAAGGCCTGTGGCCGCGAGGATCTCGGCACGATGAATCTGTGGGCTGGAGTGGATGCCCCGGCTCCGGCGGTCTCGTGAGCGGCCGCGAAGTCGAGATCCCGAGCCGATACGAGGGCGATCTCTACGACATCGTCACGCCATCGTCGTTCCGCGGTGATGTCGAGTGGTATCGGCGCCAGGCACGCGAGTGCGGCAGTCCGGTCCTCGAGCTGGGTGCCGGCACTGGCCGGATCACGCTGACGCTGGCACGCGACGGCATCGCTGTGCACGCGCTCGATATCGAGCCGGGCATGTTGCGCCGTCTTCGACGCAAACTGGACGACGAGTCGCCGGAGGTCCGCGCGCGGGTCACGATCGTCGAAGGCGACATGCGCAGCTTCGAGCTCGCCGAACGGTTCGCGCTCGTCATCGCGCCGTTCAGGGCACTGCTGCACAATCTCACCGAGGCGCAGCATCTGGCATGTTTTCGCCGCGTGCGCGAACATCTGCGGCCGGGAGGGCGATTCGCCTTCAACGTGTTCCATCCGTCGCTCGAGTTCATGGCGCAGCACGCTGGTCCCTTGGCCGGTGTCTGGCGACTGACCGGGACGTTCGATCGCGAGGACGGATCGTACGTGACACGTTCGGATGCGAACCGTTACGACACCATCCAACGTCGAATACACGGCGTGAATCGCTACGACGAGTACGGCCCTGACGGAACGCTCCGACGAACGTCGATGCTCCGACTGGAGCTCTCGTATCTGTATCCGTCGGACATTCGTCGCCTGTTGCAGGAGGCCGGTTTCCGAGCAATCGAGATCGACGGCGGCTTTGATGGCCGGCCGCTGCAGCACGACACCGACGAGCTCGTCGTCGTTGCGGGGGTCGATTGACGACAAACATGTTGGTCCTTGGGCCTTGGGCCTTTGTTCTTGGTCCGTCCTGGGTCCCTGGTCCGTCCGTGGTCCCAAGTGCTTGGTCCGCGGGTTAGATCATCAGGATTGACTGCAGCAGCTCGAAGTCAGTGGACCACAGGACCACGGACCAGGGACGGACGTAGGACCAAGGACGGACCAAGAACTGAAGCACCAAGGACCAAGGACCGACAGCGGAGGATCCCTATGCGCGTCGCCGTACTCAACGACATCCACGCG
>DASRJR010000108.1:0-4597 GCA_035649395.1 Vicinamibacterales bacterium | reverse complement strand
CGCGGCATGCCCATCGCCAAAGCAGTGGCCTTGGAGAGCCGTTGGAACACGTGAGTGTGGACGGCAATCGACGGCACGCCATCCTGCTCCAGCGCTGAAGCGATCCCGACGACCGTCGGGCTACAGGTGCTTCAAAGACCGACGCCCAGGATTGCGGCGTCGCCATCTGCCGCGATCGCCGCCCGCATCGCTTCATCGTCGGACCACGTCTTCTGCGGTCGGATCACCCGCACGTTCACGGCCGGCAGCCGCTCGGCGAACCATTGCCGCAGCTGCTCCATGAAGACGTCGGTGTTGTCGAACAAACAGTCGACGAGATAGACGGTCTTGCCGTCGAGCGTGGTCAGCCGCGGCGCTAGACGCTTGCCGACGACCTTCGGGGGATAGCCACGAGGATCGTGGACTGTGATCTGCTGACTCATAGCGTTTTCCCGGGCGACCTAACGGTGGCCCCTACATCGGGTCCGCCGCAGCCTTGGCGTAGGCGGAAAGGCGGCCACTCCAGCTATCGCCATGCGTCGATGGAGACGGTCGCGCGCAGCGCGCCGCTGATCATCTTCCACGCGCCCTGCGTCTCGCCGCCGGCGACGACGATGGTGATCTCCGATGGCTCGTAGATCCTGATCACTTCATCCGGATGGGCCTTCAAGCGCGACGCATACGGCTCGATGCCCGCCACGGCCTTGGGGCGCAACAGCTGAACCGACTGATTGTCCCAGTACTCCCGCGCGGTCAACAGCGCGTTCTCGGCACACCAGTCAATCAGCTTCTCCTTCGTGTCGAAGCCGAGATCGACGAAGCCACGCGCCACGATCGGATCCATCACGAACAGCGGCGGACTGTACTGCTCGACCGCCGCCAGCGTGTGGCGCATCTTCTCTTTCCATGTGGCTCTCGGACCGTAGCCGGCATGCGTGTACCACCCGCCGAAAAAGATGCTCGCGATGCTGTCGGTCGGCTTGAAACCCTTCTGCACGTGCAGCGGCTGCCAGGGACTGCGCTCCTCCGCCTCCGGGATGACTGCGGTATACGCGTACCAGTTCCCCTGCGAGCCCATGTAACTTTCGTTGGGAACCGATCCGCCCTGGAGATTCTGCGACAGGAGACCGTAGGCGCGTCCGATCGTGGCGTTGGCGTGGCTGTACGGACCCATCACGCCGATCCCCGTGTTCATCGCAATCTCGTTGCGAATTGGACCGTTGATGACCGGAATCGTCGCGAACGACGTCGTGCTGCTCGAACGCGCGGTGATGCCGCTGGCCGCCAACGCCAGGATGACCGGGAAGTACTCGGGCCGCGCACCTGCCATGACGGCATTGACCGCGACTTTCTCGACGTCGAATTCCCAGAACTCGCGGAAGACCGTCGGACGGAGTCGGCCGACGATCTTGTCCGGCGGATGACTCGTCCCCTCGAGCATCGCCTCGACGCGTGCTTCCGTCGGCAGGATGATCGGCAGCATGTCGGTCCAGCGGTTCTCGACAAAGATCCGCTGGAGGTTGTCTTCCGTCTCCGGCTCCACCAGCCGCGGCGTCGTCCGCTCGAACGAAAGGCCCTGGAGATCCTCCTGCTCGAGCGGAGACGTCAGTCCGTCGAGGACTTCTTGCATGAACGGACGGCCGGAAATCGCATCGCTGCCGTCGATGTACGCACGCAGATGCGTGGCCGATTGATCGACGACCGGGTGGGGCGTGTACGCCTGACGCAGACGCGGCATCCCCATGGACAACGCCGTCGCCTTGCAGAGCCGGTGGAATCGTTGCGTGTGTACGGCGACCGAGGGAACACCTCCCTCTTCCAGTGCCGCGGTGAGCCCGACGACCGTCGGGCTGCAGGTGCTTCAAAGGCCGATGCCCAGAATCGCGGCGTGGCCGTCGGCGGCGATGGCCGCGCGCATCTCCGGATCGTCTGCCCAGGTCTCTTTCGGTCTGATGATGCGCGCATCCACTGCGGGCAGGTGCTCACCGAACCACTGCTGCAGTTGTTCCATGAACACGGCCGAATTGTCGAAGAGGCAGTCGACGAGATAGACCGTCTTGCCGTCGAGCGCCGACAGCCGCGACGCCAGACGTTTGCCCACGACTTTCGGGGGATAGCCGCGCGGGTCGTGCACCGTGATCCGTTGCGTCATACCGTCATCATCGTACTGTGTAGTGTCCGGCTTTAGCCGGACGTGTAGTGTCCGGCTTTAGCCGGACGTGTAGTGTCCGGCTTTAGCCGGACGTGTAGTGTCCGGCTTTAGCCGGACGTGTAGTGTCCGGCTTTAGCCGGACCTCAGATAGCGATCGACGCTCAGCGCGGCTGTCGCACCATCGCCTGCCGCCGACGCCGCCCGCCCGGCCGACCTGGATCGGACCGTTCCCGCCGCGAACAGACCAACCTCGCTGCTGCGCATCTCACCGTCAACCGGGATCCGCCCGGAAGCATCGAGTGCAAGGACATCACCGAGCCACGTCGTTGCTGGCGCGAGTCCGACGTACACGAACAGACCGGCCAGCTCCACAGTGCCGGTCGTGTCATCAGCCACGTTTCGCGTGCGGACGCCCGTCAAGGCGCCTTTGCCAACGGCTTCTTCGACGATAGTGCTAAAGCGCACTTCGATCTTCGGATTCTCGAGCACCCGCTGGACGTACGCCGCCTGCGCGGTGAACGCCGTGCCACGATGCAGGATGATCACGCGTGCGGTGTGCTGCGCCAACGTCAACGCTTCCTGCAAGGCAGAGTCACCGCCGCCGATGACGCCGACGATGCGGCCGCGGAGCAGCGGGGCGTCGCAGCTTGCACAGTGGCTCACGCCCTTGCCGCGCCACTGCTCTTCGCCAGGAATCCCGAGCGTCTTCGACGTCGTGCCCGTGGCAATCACCACGGCTCGCGTCAGGAGCTCACCCAGACCAGTCGTCACGCGCCAGCGTTCGCCATCCGCGTGCAGAGCGGTCGCTTCCGCGGCGGAGAATTCCGCGCCCGCGCCTACAGCCTGCTCCTGAATGATCGGGCACAGGTCGTAGCCTGGGATACCTTCGGGAAAGCCCGGATAGCCATCGATGCGTTCGATGCTGATCAGTTGCCCTCCGAGTGCAGGGCCGGTCAGGACGTAGGTTTTCCGCCCGGCGCGCGCCGACGTCAGGCCCGCGGTCAGACCCGCGACACCGCCGCCGACAATGACGACGTCGTAATCGGCGTTAGCCATCCGAATTCGATCCTACGCCGTCGCCAGCCTCTCCGTCGCTTCCAGGTCCTGCCGGACCGTCCGACTGCTGAGCAGATAATGGAGCGCGGCCCATAAGTTGACGACGCCGATGAGGACGAGGGCATAGCGGAGCGAGCTCTGTTGGAACGACGGAGCGAGGAAATCGCTGATCAGCCCGGTCATCGACGGCCCGAGGCCGTTGCCGATGAGCGTCTGGATGAACAGCAGCAGCGATGTCGCCACCGAGCGCATGCGAAGCGTGGCGAGCGCCTGTGTCATGGTGAATGACGGGCCGAAGAACACGGCAGCCATGAACATCAGGCCCATGAACGAGGGCAGCACCACCGCACGATCGGCGGACAGATAGGCGAGGAACTGAAACGGCACGCACAGCAGCGTGGCGACGCCGGGCACCCACAGATACCACCGCCAGTCCTTCAATCGCGTGCTCAGTCGATCCGAGGCGAAGCCGCCAAAGAACGTGCCGAAACCGCCGATCAGCGAGAACATTCCGATCCAGAAGCTCGCTTCGCCGACTGACATCTGGTGCGAGCGTTGCAGAAAGGCGATGTTGAACGCTCCGCTCGCGTACCACACCACCGAGTGGAGTGCGGCGGCGAGCGTCAAGTGACGAAACGACCGCTTCCGCCAGAGCGTTACCAGCACCTCGAACATGCCGGGCACCGGCGCTCGCTCGCCGGCTACGCGGGAGACGCCGTCGGACATCCCACGCGGCGGCTCTTTCACCGTCAGCCACAGGATAAGGGCAATCACAATTCCGGGCACACCGGCGAGGATGAACGTCATACGCCAGCCGAGGGTCTCGTTGCCCCAGCCGCCGAATTGGGCCCCGGCAAAAGAGCCGAGCGGCACCCCGAGGGCAAAAATGGAAAACGCAGTGCCGCGCCGGCTCTTCGGAAAATAGTCGGAGATCAACGAGTGCGACGGTGGACTCCCCCCCGCTTCGCCGATCGCAGTGCCGACACGTCCCGCGAACAGCATCGCGTAGTTCACCGACATGCCGAAGAGCGCGGTCATGGCGCTCCAGCTCGCCACGGCCAGCGCGAGAACGTTGCGCCGGCTCGAACGGTCGGCCCACGCGGCGATCGGAATGCCCATGATCGAGTAGAAGAAGGCGAACGGGATGCCGGTCAGGACGCCCATCTGGAAGTCGCTGGCGGCGAACTCCTTCTTGATCGCCTGGAGTGACGCCGCCAGGATCTGCGAGCGATCCATGGTGTTGAGCACGTAGCACAGCGTCAGCGCGCCGAGGACGTAGTTCGCGTACCAGGTCTTGGTCAGCAGCGGCGACTGGACGGCAAGCGTCGGTTGTGTGGTCTGCAACTCGTCCCTCCGGTTCGCGGACGGACAAGATTACTCGGAATCTAATCGCTCTCGCGTTCCTTCCTG
>DASRJR010000107.1:0-2618 GCA_035649395.1 Vicinamibacterales bacterium | reverse complement strand
AGCGTCGTCATCAACTGGACTTCCGATTTGGAACATTGAGTGTGCGCTCGAGCGGGCTTCGAAGAGGCGTCGATCAAAAGGTCGCCGAGAACGCAATGCCGACGCGGCCGGGGCCAATCAGCGGTGTCACGCGAGTGGCGGAAGGCGGGTCGGCTTCATAGATCACCGGGTGTTTCGGAATCGTGGCGCCGATCACGGTGCCCCAGAGCGCACCCGCACTGCCGCTGATCGTTGCCGCGAACAACGGGTTGCCGCATCTGTCTCCGCGGCAAGCCGCGACGGCGGCGAGACCTAGCGTCGCCCCAATCGTCCCACCCCACAGCGCACCAGAACGATGGCGATTGCCTGCTCGCGTGACGCGACGTACGTCGCTTGCAGCGATGTCTCGGCGCGCGCCATCGACCGTGAGCGTCACGGACGTGTTCGAGACCTGGACGAACGTGCCAGCAAATTTCTGCCCGCTTCGCGTCACCACGGCGACCCTGTCTCCTTGTCTGACCTGCATCCAGAGCTCGTCGATCGCGGGGACGGGCACAGGAGTATCGCGGGCGTTTGGCGACGCGAGCGGCGGGCCGTCAAGGATCGAGTAGCCGCGGACGCGAGAATCGACGAGGGCGCCAATGCCGGAACCGATGGCCCCCCAGATCGCCATGCCAAGGGGGATGTCGCGACCGCAGCGAGGCGAGCAACTCGCGCCGACGGCGGAGCCTCCGAACAGCGCAAAGGGCACGGCGCCAATCAACATGCCGTTCCAGAGAGAGTCGCCTTTCTCGACCCGGCCGATCTGGCTCGCTGGAATCACCAGTTTGTGGCCATCGACGAGCAGCGCTAATTCCTGAGGTGAGAAAGCCAGGAGTCGGCCTTCGGTTGGTACGCCGCTGCGGTCGGTGACGAATACCCTCTCGCCAGGTTTCAGTTCCTGCGCGTGCGCTGGGACCGCCAAGGCGAAGGCCAGCGCGACGAGAGCCGCAAGTGTGCAAAGCCCCTTCATCTGAACCTCCAGAATCTCTGGAGTCACAGTACGGGTGGCTGCGTGACGAAGTCCTTATGTCGGGGCTGAAAAGTCCTGAAGCGTAAAGAAGTCGCTGGCGTCTCGGTACTGGAATCCGAGCCGGCGCGCAAAGCCAGGGTCCTGCGCGCCGGCGCCGACGTAGATGCAGCGTGACGGATCGAGGCGATGGCGCTGGATGAAGACGACGCCCAGGCCGGGCAGAGGTTTTCTGCACCAGCACGTCGGTGGCCCCGCGGCGTGCGGGCAGTAGAGCATCTCGATCGAGACACCGAGCTGCTCCTGCAGCCGGGCGAACCCGGCCTCCGCCTGCTCGGCCGTCATCGTCTTGTCCGCAATCTGCGGACGCCACGCCAGTCCGAGCAGCAGCCAGCTCTCGTCGCGATAGCGTCGAAGCACGTCGGCACGGTGCATCTGCACATCTGCCGCGACGTCACCCATCAGCGTGCCGTCGCACCAGACGATCAGTGCCTTGTTGGTCATTGCGGGATCGCGCGTGCGCTCGAAGGGCACGATCTCGATGCGTGAGAAGCCTTCCGCCGGATCGGGAGGCTCGAGCTCGCGCTGATGCCGGAACTGCACCGTCGGCGCGAATGCGCTGATGTCGTGCTTGACCGCCAGCTTCATCTCCTCCGGTCCGAGCAGCCGTCCGTGGTTCGCGATGATTCGTGACACCGCGTTCACCTGAGCGTCCTCGACGCTGGTGTCGAGCCACACGCAGCGCACCGGCAGGCCAAGTGCCTTCGCAGCGTGCACGACACGCCCGCGCGAGGCGCGCGACATGTAGGTGTTGTCGAGTACGATTCGCGTGCGGCCTTCTCCAACGAGTCGTTGAAGGTCCGGCAGGAGACTGCGTAATGATCCGCCGCTGTCGTCGCGGTTCAGCCGCGCGTAGCCGTCATCCACGAACCTGCGTGCGGCCGTGCTCTTGCCGGCGCCAGGCAGGCCCATGATGAGCACCACCTCGCCATGACGATCGACGTCGCCGGAGAGCGCACGCGTCAGCGTGCGCGTGTCCGCGGAGGCTGAAGCCTCCACTCTACGTTGAACCGAAAAACGAGCGTCCAGCTGTGCTCGATCGGCCGCGCTCAATTGCACGTTGTGCGCGCGGACGATCGACTGCACGGACTCGATCCGGGTGGCACCCGGGATCGTGACGACGTGATCGGACAGCGTCGCGAGCCAGGCCAGCGCCATCTCCGCGGGTGTGACGTGACAACGCTCTGCCACGTGCTTCAGCACGACCTCGTGGCGCAGTTGTGACACCTTGCGTCGGCCGCCGAGCGGTCGATAGGCAATCACCTGGATGCCGTGAGTCAGGCAGTACTCGACCACGCCGTTGAGCAGGTTCTCGTCGTGCCAGACGCTCAACTCCACCTGTACGGCGGCAATCTCGGCGATGCGACGTGACTCCTCGATCTGACCCACATTGACATTGCACAGACCGATGCGCTCGACCAGTCCGTCCTCCTTCAATGCGGCCAGCGCGCGCACGCTGGTCGCGAGCGGCACGCGTGGATCCGGCGCATGGAGCTGATACAGATCGATGCGCTCGACGTCGAGCGCCTTCAGGCTGGCTTCACATGCCGAGCGCAGGTGACGGCCTCTG
>DASRJR010000106.1:0-6229 GCA_035649395.1 Vicinamibacterales bacterium | reverse complement strand
GTGACCCACGGGCCGTTCAAGTACTGCGGGTCGCGCACAATCGTCGTCACCACGAACCAATCAGCGCCGCTCGGTTCCTTGAACAGGTCGAAGTATTCCGTCACCGTCGCATCCGCGCTGTACGGAATGCCGTTCTTGCGGAGATAGCCGGGCCGCAATTGTGTCGTCGTCACCTCGAGCGATCGGCCGCGCATCCCGCCCCGAGGTGAAAGACCGAGCGCAAACGCAACCGGGGGAAACGCGCCCGTGGCCGGCGCTTCCCATCTCGACACCGAATACCCTTGCCAATCGCGAGTGGACGATGGCGGCGAGGCGGACTGGAAGTGGAGCACGCGGGTTTGCATGCCGGCGTCGGTCTCGATCTTGAGCGTGTCCTCGTCCTGCCACGAAATGCGGATGCGACCAGGGACGCGCATGATGGCGGGCGCACCGTACGACCTGCAGGCCTCGCCGGCCGCCTCGTCCTTGCCCGGATCCCACGCCCGACCGATGGCGCGTGCGCGTTCGTTCACGGGAATGTTGGCGAAGTCGCCCTTGAGCGGCGTCACCATCCGCCAGCGCCAGTCCTCGCTGATCACCGACACCCATTGCCCGACGAAGTCGACCGGCGCCGACGCTCGCGCCGAGGCCGGCGGTTGCGCTCCGCGGCCGGTCGGCACCTGCTGGGCCTGGACCACTGCCGGCAGCAGGCCGATCAACACCGCCAGGCCAGCGCGCGACAGCGAAGTCATTTGCGCGCTCCTCCCAGACTTGCGAACACGGCCTCGACGAACGCATCGGCCGATACGGCAGTGGACTCGTACTCGGCGTCGTAGTCGCGTGTCGGCCGGGCCGCCTTCACCTGCGCCAGCGTCATCCGTTTCTTGATCAGATCGGCGATGCGATCGCGGACGATCCACACCATGTCGCGATATTCGACGACGTCCGACTCGTCGGACAAGCGCCCGTGTCCCGGGATCACCTTGGTGCCCCCCTCCTGAAACGCCTCCGGCACCGTCAGCGACAGAATCAGGTTCAAACCATCGATGACACCCTGAACGCTGCCGCCCCGCTTGACGTCGATCGACGGATAGCGATCCGGCGTGAACACGTCACCGGCGCTCACCACGTCGGACGCGCGAAACATCACGATGCTGTCGCCGTCGGTATGCGCCGCACGCGTGTGGTAGACGATGATCGCCTCTCCGTTCAGGGAGAAATCCTTCGAGGGTTGGTCGTAGGTGGACGTCGGCAGACCGCCCTGCGGCACTGCGCCCGCGTTCAACCGGTTGAGCACGCGTTCGTGCGAGAGGATCGTCATCCCTTGCGCCGTGCCGATCGCGACCGCCCGATTCGCGCCGCCGGGGCCGCCCCCGCTCGCACCCGTGGCCGCGATCGCCGCGTTGCCCCCGGCGTGATCGAGGTCAGCGCTGGTGTTGATGACGTACTTGATCGGCATCGTCCAGCGCCGGCGAATCTCCTCGAGTGCACGCGGCGCCTGGTCCGAGGACGCGTCATCGACCAGCAACACACCCTGCTTGCCGGTCTGGACGGTGATGTTGCCGCCGGCGCCTGACAGCATGTGGATGTTCGGACGAACCTCGAGCACGCGCACGGACGAGGGCGTCTGTGCGCGTGATGGCAGCTCGAACGACATTGCCGCCGCAATCGCGAGCGCGAAGACGTACCGGCACGTCATGGCCGTGGCGGCGGAGGGCCGGCGGGAATCAGCGGACCGCGCAGGCCGCAATCGACGAGCGTCGTGCAATTGCAGAAGCGCGTGCAGTTCTCCTGTATCGCAGCAGGCTGCCCCATCTTCGAGCGGTACTCGGGGTACATCGTCTGGGCACCACCGCGGGCCGCGTCGTAAGGCAGGCCGTAGTATTCCGCAAACTCGCGGAGCCACGGATTCGTACCGGGCAAGTGATGCGGCACGGCGTTGTCGCCGACGGGCACCTCCACGGCGTACTCGCAGGGATTCGAGCCCATGCGCTGACCTGGATCGAGGTACCAGCTCTGACTGCGCACGAGCGGCTCGGTGAGAAAAACCGGATCGTTGATCACCGTCACGACCGTGAGGAATTCCCCGTGCCGCAGCCAGTGCTCGGTGAACGTACGTTTCGAGCTCGCCGGCAGACCGTTGCGGCGCAGATAGTTCTCCTTCAAGTGCGTGGTCGTGATCGTGAGCATGTTGCCTTCCCACACGCCGGTGGAAAAGCCCTGCCACGAGTGGGACGCCTCGGCGGGTGGATGGGGACGGCCGTCGAGATAGATCGTCCGCTCCATGTCGTGAAACCCGATGCGCGTGTGAAACGCGATCGGCCGCTGCGTCAGTGGATCGAGCTCGTGGGTGATGCGCAGATTGGCGAGACCGCGCATCGAGTAGTCGGCGCCATGCTGCCGGCACTGATACTCGGGCACGACCGAGATGCGATCGGCGTCGTAGCTGTCGGCCCGCAGACGCGCGGCGTCAGTCACCGGGATGCCGGTGTAGTCGCCGAGTTCGGGACCGGGCAGGCGTTCGGGAGCGTCCTCGTGATAGAGCGGCACCCATTCGCCGCTGAAATCGACTTCCTGTGCGGAGGTGGCGCGCGCTGACGCCACGATCGACAGCGCGGCCAACATGGCAACGATCGAATCTCGGGCGCACATGGTGCGCCCGAGTATAAGACGACTGCCGCTCGGCGGCGCAGGCGCCGGCGCGGCCGATCAGTCCTTGTACGGATCGAACAAATCCGCGCCGGCCATCACGACGATGAGCGGCCGCAGGGTGTGCAGGACCTCGATGGTGCCCTTCTGCGACGCGAGCACGTCCGGCAGCCGACGGTAGACGTGCGGACTCTCGTCGAGTCCGCCGCCTCGCAGGATGACCCCCTTCTGCTTGACCCAGTCTTCCATCATGCGCGGCGACACCGCGCCCGGCTTCAGCACCTTGCCGGTGCGACGATTCACCTTGCCCGCTGCCGCGGTGCGTGACATGACGCGACCGGCGCCATGAACGGTCGAATACAGCGCCTTCCGCTGCATGGTCGCCGTCCGGTCACCGGGATCGACCGTGCCCTGCACGATCACCGCATCGTCGCCCATCGAGCCGCCGATGAATCCCTTCTGACCGGGAAACGCAGGCGTCGCACCCTTGCGGACCACGACCAGCGTCTCGCCCTCGTGCTGCTCGCGCCAGGCGAAGTTGTGATGGTTGTGCACCAGCTCGAGCTCACGGCCGCCGAGGATCGACACGACCTTCCGGGCAACCCATTCGCGACCGGCGTAGGCGTACTCACCAGCCAGCGTCATCAGCTCCCAGTAGTCGTGCCCCATCGGCTTGTCGAGCGGCAGCAGCGCTTCACGCTCGGGCACACGCGTGCCCCACTTCTCGCCCTGCGAGAGTGCGAGGAAGCCGGACGCAATCGTGTGACCCAGTCCGCGGCTGCCGAAGTGCACGCCTACCCAGATGGCGTCGGCCTCGTCGACGAACACGTCGACGTAGTGGTTGCCGCTGCCGACCGTGCCGAGCTGCGCGCGCGCCTTATCACGCAGCCCCTGACGGGCATGACCAGGCAGTGCGTCCCAGGCGTCCGCCGTGAACAGCGCATGATCGACCGGCGCGTCGTCCGCCCGATTCTTGCGGCCGATGCCGAACGAGATCTGGTCCTGAATGACGTCGGCCACTTCGTTCAACCGGCCAGCGAGGTCGGGCGAGCCGCTCAGCGTCAGATCGGTACGGATCGCCGCATTGCCGCAGGCAATGTCGAAGCCGACGCCGACGACCGACACTTGCTCGCGGTACGCCGCCACACCGCCGATCGGCATGACGTAGCCGACGTGGCCGTCTGCCATCAAGGCCGCACGCGCGGCGCGGCTGGCGACGTCTTCGAGCTGCGCCAAGGTACCCGGTTCGTGTTCGCCGAAAACTGCAGTCGTGCTCACGTCTTCCTCACTATCCTTTCGCGCCGACCTCGACGCGAACGACATCACGCCCTTCATCAATCACATCGATGCTGACATCGACGAACAGACGGATGATCTCGATGTTCGTCAGCGCGTGGCGCGTCAGCGTCACCGTCCGAAACACTCCGCCGCCACCGAGCGCCAGGATCGTCAGCAACTGATCGGCGAGATGCTCGCCAACCGGAACGCCGGCCGCAAGGTAACGCCGCATCTGTTTCATGGCACCATCAGCCACGGCCTCCGCCGCGACCGCGGCCTCGCCAAACCCCGTCGCCATCTCGGTCACGTGCGCCGATTCGATCTCGACGAACACGACATTGCCCGGCCCGGCGATGCCGGCGAGCGCTGTCACGACCCCGCAGTCCGGGCTCCAGTTCAGCCCATTCACCGCCGTGCGCACCTCGCGTTCACCAATGTGCCGCGGCAGGTTCGCGATCAGCGCGGTGACACGCCGGCTGACGACGTCGCCGCGGACCTGCAAGTCGAGCGGCTTCAGCGCTGCGGTCGGCTGAATCGTCACCGTGAACGATCCGCCGCCGGCCGGATAGAAACCCGGGCGCGCGAGCGACGCCTCGACGCGCGGGCCAAGTCGATTCACCAGCGGAAGGAACACCCGCTCCAGAAAATCGAACGGCGGCGCCCACGGGTTGTGCGTACCACCTTCGAGTACCAACGTCGACGCAGACGAAGCCGTCAGCAGCGGTGGCAGCACGGTCTGCAGGACGAGCGTCGCGCTGCCGGCCGTGCCGACCGCAAAGCGATAGTCACCAGGCCGGATTGCCTTCGGGATGAAACGAAGCTCGCGTGAGCCGAGCACGTCGCCCTCGACTTCGGCGGTGCCGATCGCCGTTGCCGCCTGCACGGCGGTCAGGTGCTGACGCAGGAGTCCCGGCTTCGGCCTCCGCTCGCGAATGCGTTCGAGCTGGAACGGCTGGCCCGTTGCGAGCGACAACGCCAACGCGGTCCGCAGCACCTGGCCGCCGCCCTCGCCCGTGGATCCGTCGATGGTAATCATCGCGTCGATTCTGGAACAGGTCGTCATATTGTTCGGCCCCTCGACTCACTTCGTTCGCTCGGGGCGGCCCCTCCTACACGCCCCGCGGCCGGCGCGGACACCCTCGTGGTGCCACGCCGGCCGTCCGCACGCTCGTCCCCCTCGACTTCGCTCGGGGCCGAGTCGAAGCGCGAGCTCGTGCGTTGTTAGAGCAGTTGACGTGCCACGGGCCAAAAACCACGAATTGCTCGGGATTCACGACCCATTGGCAATCTGCGGCGCCCGAAACCATATACGTTAAGATATGAAGCGATTATTAATGCTACGAAAACGCGGCCTCGTCGTGATCGGCCTGATCGGCTCGAGCCTCGATCGTGGCGAGGGGCCGGGGCGCTGGAACATCTGGCGCCCGACCGTCGATCTCGTCCGGCACGACGATCTGATCGTGACGCGGTTCGAGCTGCTTCACACCCTGCGTGAGAAGGCGCTGGCCGCGACCGTCGCGGCCGACATCGCCTCCGTCTCGCCCGAGACGGACGTGCGCACCCACACCGTCGACTTCGGCGACCCGTGGGACTTCGGTCTCGTCTACGAAGTGCTGCAGGACTTCGCCGAGGCGTACCCGTTCGACACCGATCGCGAGGACTACCTCGTACACGTGACGACGGGCACCCACGTCGCGCAGATCTGTCTGTTCCTGCTCACCGAGACGCGCCATATTCCCGCGCGCCTGGTGCAGACCGCGCCGCCGCGCAAGCACAAACCGACAGAGCCCGGCTCGGTCACGATCATCGATCTCGACCTGTCGAAATACGACCGGCTGGCAGCACGCTTTCAACAGCGGCAGCGGCAGGACCTCTCGTTTCTGAAGGCCGGCATCGATACGCGCAGTCGCTCCTTCAACGACGTGATCGCGCGGATCGAGCAGGTCGCGATTGCCTCGCGCGCACCGATGCTGATCGCCGGGCCGACCGGCGCCGGCAAATCGAAGCTGGCCCGCCGCGTCTACGAGCTGAAGAAGACCCGGCAGCGTCTCACCGGCGCGTTCGTCGAGGTGAACTGCGCGACGATTCGTGGCGACGCCGCCGCCTCCGCATTGTTCGGCCACGTGCGCGGCTCGTTCACAGGCGCGGTCCGCGATCGTCCGGGACTGCTGCGTTCGGCCGATGGCGGCGTGCTGTTCCTCGATGAAATCGGCGAGCTCGGCGCCGACGAGCAGGCCGTGCTCCTCCGTGCGATCGAGGAGAAGCAGTTTCTCCCGCTCGGCGCCGATCGCGAGGTGCGCAGCGACTTCCAGCTGATTGCCGG
>DASRJR010000105.1:0-15791 GCA_035649395.1 Vicinamibacterales bacterium | reverse complement strand
AGGTCCTCGAGCGCATCGTCGCTGCCGGCGAGATCGAGCTGCGAGGTTTCGACCACCAGCAGCGGCGTGGCGCTGTAGTGAAAGAAGTAGTGCTGGTACGCCTCGTTCACTTCTTTCACGTAGCCCTCGTCCGGATCGAGTGACTCGCCTTCGACGTCGCGCGCACGGTCCCGCAGGCGACGCACGAGCACGTCGGTGGGTGCCTGCAGATAGATCACGAGATCGGGTGCAGGGACGTCCTTGGCCAGCAGATCGTAGAGACGCTGATAGATGAACAGCTCGTTATCGTCGAGATTGAGATACGCGTAGATTTTGTCCTTGTCGAACAGGTAGTCGCTGACCGTCGACTGCGCGAAGAGGTCGCCCTGATGCAGCGTGAGCTGCTGGCGATGTCGATTCAAGAGGTAGAACAACTGCGCTTGCAGCGCCGCTCCAGCGCGGGCGTTGTAGAAGTCGGCGAGGAACGGGTTCTCGCTCTCCTCGAGCACCGCGGTCGCATCGAGCCGTGCGCCGAGGCGTTCGGCGAGCGCAGTCTTGCCGACGCCGATTGGACCTTCGACCGCGATGTACCGAAAAGACATGTGGGGGGCTCGCCCAGGGCTCCACGGCCATACAACGATGGAGGCCTCGGTGGGTTTTTCGTGCATGCTATCATCGCGACCGATGCGCACGGTGAGTCGCAGCGCACTGGTTGCTGTCACTATCGCCATCGTCTCTTCTGCCTGCGCCTCTGCTCCGATCGTTCCCACCGTTCCGGTCATCACGTGGGACCAGAAAGTGAGCGCGATCGTCCGGCTCGAGGATCAGCGCATCCTGCGTGAGCCCAACCCGCCGGCACCGGTCATCCTTCGCCCGGCAACGAAGCGAGAGCCCGCAATCGTGGCGCCGCCACCACCGACGGATCTCACCCGCCTCCTCAAGGACGAGGAAGCGCGAGTGCGACGCCGCGCGGCGCTGGCGATCGGCCGCGTCGGGTCGACGGAAGGGATCGAGCCGCTCACGGCGCTGCTCACCGACAGCGAAATGGAAGTGCGGCAGATGGCCGCGTTCGCGCTCGGGCTGATCGGCGACGGGATGGCGCGTCCCGCGCTGCTCAACGCATTGAAGGACTCGCAGTCGATGGTGCAGGGACGGGCGGCCGAGGCGCTCGGGCTCATCGGCAATCGCATGGATGCCTCCGCCGTGTCCGCGATGGTGCAGGCGCACGTTCGCTCCGGCGTTCTCAAAGGTGTGATGCCCGATGACCTCGGGTATCCGCTCTCGCCCCAAATCGAGGCGACGCGCCTGGGACTCTATGCACTGACGCGGCTGCAGGACTACGACGCGCTTGCCGCGGCGGTGCTCGCCAACGGTCAACCAGTTTCCGCGTGGTGGCCGATCGCGTACGCGCTTCAGCGCGTCGGCGACCCTCGCGCCGCATCCGCGCTCACCGCGCTGTTGTCCACGCCCGGTCGGTACACCGCAGCGTTCGCCGCTCGTGGTCTGGGCCTGGCCAAGGCGACGCAGGCCGCGCCGGCTCTTCGACAGATCGTCAGCGAGCGGCGTGCGCCGTCGGGTGTAGTGGTTCAGGCGATCCGCGCGCTCGCCGCGATGGGGGACGCGGCGGCCGTTCCCGTCCTGCGGACGATCGTCACGACGCCGTCGGCCGATCCGGCGCTGCGTCTCGAGGCGACCACCGCGTTTGCGACGCTGGTCGATGCGTCGGCGCTCGATCTCCTGCTCGATCTGCTGTCGAACCCGACGCCGGCACTTCGAGGAGCGGCATTCGGGGCGCTTGCCCGGGTCGATCGCGATACGTTCCTGTCGACGCTGGCCGGCCTCGATGCCGATCGCGACTGGACGGTGCGGGTCGCGGTCGCCAACGCGCTGGCGACGCTGCCGGCCGAGCGCAGTGTTCCGCGGCTGACGGTGATGCTGCAGGATTCGGATCAGCGCGTCATTCCGGCGGTGCTCGCGGCCCTGGCGGCCGTCAAAGCGCCCAACGCCGAGCGCATCCTGATCGATCGGTTGAAGACCGGCGATGTCGTCGTACGGGGCGCCGCGGCGAGCGCGTTGGGCGACCTCAAGCCGACGTCGGCCGTGCAGTCGTTGATCGACGCGTACCGAGGCAGCGCGCCCGACCGGGAGTACGGCGCCCGCGCCAGTGCGCTCGGCGCGCTCGCCAAGATTGATCCGGCAGCGGCGCGGCCCGTGCTCGTCGAGGCGCTCAAGGATCGCGACTGGCCGGTGCGGATTCGTGCGGCGGAGCTCCTGCGGCAGCAGAACGCTCCGGAGCAGCCCACTCGTCCAGCGGCCGCGGTGCCCATCGGGAGTGCCGAGTTCCAGGCGGTCGTGGCCCCACGCTATTCGCCGCACGCCTACATCGAGACCGACAAGGGCGCTATCGAGATCGAGCTGGCGGTGCTCGACGCACCGCTGACGGTGGCCCACTTCATGACGCTCGCCCGCAAGGGATTCTTCAACGGCATCGCGTTTCACCGGATCGTGCCGGATTTCGTGGTGCAGGGTGGTGACCCGCGTGGAGACGGGGAAGGCGGGCCGGGCTACACGATTCGGGACGAGCTCAATCAGCGGCCGTATCTTCGTGGCGTCGTCGGCATGGCGCTCGACTGGAAGGATACGGGCGGCAGTCAGTTCTTCATCACGCATTCACCGCAGCCGCACCTCGACGCGCGCTACACCGTGTTCGGCCACGTCGTCGCCGGGATGGACGTCGTCGATCGCCTGCTGCCGTGGGATGTGATCCGCAGCGTGAGGGTGTGGGACGGGGTCAGTTCCCAGTAGCTCGCTTCGCTTGCAGGTGCGTTCTCCCGTCGGTCGCGAGGTGCGTTGAAAGGTGTGAGTTGGAAGTTGGGATTTGGGAGCTGATCGATTGAGGCCAACCCCCGATCCCACCGCACCTGGTGCACTGGGATCAGGAGTTGGTTGTCTCGCGTGGCGGTTATCTCTTCTTCGCCGCCTTCTTCTTTGCGCCCTTCGCTTTCTTCGCCATGTGAATCCCCCCCTTCGCCCGTGGTGTGGATACGCGAACGCGTCAGCGGAGCACTCGGCGCACTCTGCCGCCTGGCACGTCGGCCCGATTGTCAGTGACGCTGCTTCGCGGGCTCGCTCCCGGGCGCGGGTGGCGCGTCGGGAGATCTTGAAAGCTGTGGGACAAAAAAAAGGGGGTGCTCCCTTCGAGCACCCCGTGAAGCCGTGCGGAAGAACTACCGCTTCTTCGCGGCCTTCTTCTTCGAGGCCTTGGCTTTCTTCGCCATTGTGTTCTCCTCAGGATTAGCAGCTCAGCCTCCGACGAACCGCTTGGCCGTCACAACGGGTGGGCTGAGCCATCCACCCTCATACCAGATGTAGATTATGGGTGAGATTTCCTCAGTGTCAAGCACAAAATCGATCGGCTTGTCAAAGATCGCCGCGCCGCGATGTCCGGCCACAGCATCAAATCGCACCCACGTTGTCAAGTGTCGGATCGACGACGCGCGTTCAACAGCGTGAGCGCGTCGTCAACTCAAAACTCACAACGCAAAACTCAAAAAGGGATCGTGAGTTTTGAGTTCATCGCGCGCGTGGCGCGCGTAATCCCGCGCGCGCGGCCGGCGCAACCCGATCGGGATCACCGGACGGCACATGCTCGAGCGCCGCGCGATACGCGGCGATCGCCTCGCTGCGCTGCCCGAGACGATCCAGTGCCTGACCGAGTTGCAGCTGGGCGCGCGCCAGCGCGCCGACGGGTGTTGCAGGCTTACTGTCGATCACCGTCCGGAGCTGCGTCACGGCGGCGTCTGTCTCGTGACGTCGATCGAGCTGGCGCGCGAGCCCGAGCCGGGCGGTGGTTTCGGCCATGACCGGCTCGGCGATGCGGCCGCTCTGTGCCGCCTCCAGCAGCGTCTGCCACGTGCGCATGCTCGCCGCGGTGTCGTGGAGATACACGTCCTCGATGTCGGCGATTCGCTCGAGAAAATGTGGATTTCTCGGGTGGCGCGCGCGCAGATCGCGAAGCAGTTCCAGCGCCCGCTGCGGCTGCTTCTCGTACCACAGGTACACGAGATGGAGCTGATAGTCGGCTTCACTGCGGAGCAGTTCGCCCTGGTCGCGCGCCTTCAACATCTCCTCCAGCCCCTCGACCCGGTCGCCGCCCGGGAGCAGCAGCAGCCAGCGCAGGAACTTCGCCGCCGCGGGGGCGACATCGGCGTAGTAGTGATACAGGCCGATGCCGAAGTAGGCGTCCTGCAACGCCGGGTCGAGCGCGAGCGAGCGCTCGAGCGCGTCCTTGATCCGTTTGCCATCGCGCGCGGCGGCCAGCCGTTCACCCCGCAACACGCGCCATTGCGCGCGGGCCCCGTATGCGCCGCCAAGGTAGAACCACGGCTCGCCCCGCATCGGCTCGCGCATCGTCCAGGCGTCGATCGCGGCGATCGACGCATCGGCGCGTTCGCGGAAGTCCTCGTCGCGGGATCGATCGTTCGGGTCGAGCTGAATCCGCCACCAGGTGGAGACGACTTCGAGGAGCTGGCAGGCCTCGCGTGGTGCCGTGGCTCGTGCCGAGCGAGTGGCACCGCTGCCGCCGCACGCACGCGTCAACAGGGCTGGGACGTCGTCGAAGCGCGCGTCGTAGATGGCGTCGTAGGCCGCGGCCAGCGCCGGAGCGGCCGTGAGGTGTGACGGTTGCGGCGTCTGCGCCGACGCAGGAACCAGCGAAGCCACCGTGACGACGAGCGCGACCAGTCGTATCAGACGCGTCGGCGGCCGCCGGCCGGTTCGTCGCGTCACGTGATGCTGGTTTGAAGCCGCTGCTTCTCCGCGTGCCGGTCGAGCGCCAGCGTCAGCAGGCGCTCGAGCAGTTGCGGATAGGGAAGGCCGGTCGCCTCCCACATCTTGGGGTACATCGAGATCGACGTGAAGCCGGGGATGGTATTGACCTCGTTCAGATACAGCGCGTCGGTCTTGGCGTCGACGAAGAAATCGACGCGCGCCATGCCGGCCAGCTCCAGCGCCTTGAACGCCTCGACGCTGAGTCGACGGACGCGATCGATGACCGGCTGCGGCAAATCGGCCGGCACTTTCGTGACGGCCCCGTCCGGATCGATGTACTTCGCCGTGTAGGAGTAGAAGCCGTCGCGATGGGTCACGACGATCTCGCCGGGAATCGACGCTTCGGGATCGTCGTTGCCCAGCACGGCGCACTCGATCTCGCGCGCGTTCGGCACGCCCGCTTCGATCACGATCTTCCGATCGAATTGCAGGGCGAGCGCCATCGCGTCACACAACGTGGCATCGGACGTCGCCCGTGAGATGCCGACGCTCGAGCCGAGATTCGCGGGCTTGACGAACACCGGATAGCCAAGGCCGCGCACGACCTCCGCCGTAATCGCCGCCGGCGAGCGCTCCCACTCCCGGCGCAGCACCGTCAGGTGCTTCACGATCGGCAAGCCCGCGGCAGCGAAGAGCGTTTTCATCACCGCCTTGTCCATGCCGACCGCCGATCCGAGCACGCCGGCACCGACGTAGGGGACGTTGGCCAGTTCGAGCAGCCCCTGAACCGTGCCGTCCTCACCAAAGGGACCGTGCAACACCGGGAAAATCACGTCGACGGCCGCGAGCGCGGTCGTCGGATCGACGACGCGTCCGGCCGGAGCCGGCGGTCCCAGTGCCGTGACATCCGCCGCCGATGCGTACGCTGGTTCACGGTCGGACAGGATCCATCGGCCGTCCTTGGCGATCAGGATCGGCACCGGCCGAAAACGGCTGCGATCGAGGTGCTTGAAGATCGAGCTGGCCGACACGATCGAGACCTCGTGCTCGCCCGAGCGGCCGCCGTAAATCACTCCAACGCGAATCACAGTCAACCCCTTCAACTAATAATAAACGTCTTGGCGAGCGCGTTTCGGTTCCGCGTGTACGGGCGCGAAGGGGCGGCCCGCCTCGGAGAATGCGACACACCTCACGGGGTGGTGCACACGCCGGCATTCATGCCGGTGGGCACGCAGGGATCGGTCAAGGCCGTCCTCAACCGCGACGTGGCCGACGCGGGCGCGGAGATCATCCTCGGCAACACCTATCACCTCTATCTTCGACCGGGCGACGATCTGATCGCGCGCCGTGGCGGTCTGCACCGATTTATCGGATGGGACCGGCCCATCCTGACCGACAGCGGCGGCTTTCAAGTATTCAGTCTTGCCGCCCGTTGCGTGATTACTGAAGACGCCGCCGAATTCCAGTCGCATCTGGACGGTTCGCGTCATCGGTTCACGCCCGAGCACACCGTCGACGTTCAAGCCAGACTGGGCTCCGATGTCGCGATGGTGTTCGATCAATGCCTGGCGTATCCCGCGACGCACGATGCGGCCGCCGACGCCATGCAGCGCTCCGTGCGCTGGGCGGGGCGGTGCCGGCAACGATTCGAGTCGCTTCCGTCTGCCGGCGTGACGCCAACCAACCCCGGGCAGGCCCAATTCGGGATCATCCAGGGTGGCGTGTTCGACGACCTGCGCCAGGAGAGCGTCGCGGCCACGGTCGCCATCGGCTTCGAAGGCTACGCGATCGGTGGATTGAGCGTCGGCGAGCCGACCGCCCAGATGTACGACATCGTCGGCCGGACTGCATCGGCATTGCCTGCGGACCAGCCGCGATACCTGATGGGGGCCGGGACCCCCGAGGACCTGGTCGAGTGCGTCGCGCGCGGCATCGATCTGTTCGATTGCGTGATGCCGACGCGCAACGCGCGGAACGGACAGCTCTTCACCAGTCAGGGCCGGATCAACATCCGGAATGCGAAGTACGCGGAGGACGACCAGCCGCTCGATCCGGCGTGCCGCTGTTACACGTGCGCGAGTCATTCACGGGCGTATCTGCGGCATCTGCACCTCGCCGGCGAGATGGCCGGTGCTGCCCTTAACACGTTGCATAACTTGACCTTTTACCTTGACACTATGCGGAGGATCAGAGAGGCTATTCGTTTTGGAAACTTCGATACATTCAGGCAGGAGTTCCTTCGCTCGGTTTCCCGCCTGTCTCTCGATTGATGACGCCAGCAACCGTCGGATCCGCACTATTGAACACGGCGTGGCCGTTCCTGCTCGGCATGGCCTCGCCTCAGCAAGGGGCGCAGGGCCTCCTCTCGACGTTGATCCCGATGGTGCTCATTCTCGGGATCTTCTACTTCGTCATGGTGCTGCCGATGCGCAAGCGGCAGCAGAAGGTCCAGGCGTTCCTGCAGGCGTTGAAAGCCGGTGACCGTGTCGTGACATCCGGGGGCATCTACGGCTCGATCACTCGCGTGAACGATCAGTCGGTCCAACTGCAAATCGCCAATAACGTGCGTATCGAAGTATCGCGCTCGGCCATCGTCGGCTACCAGGGTCAAGAGCCGGTCTCAGAGAGCAATCCCTCATGATGAAGAACGTCCGCACGCGGGTCATCGTCATCCTTGCGGTCATCGCGCTGTCGATCTGGGCCTTCGTCCCGCCATCGCAGAAAGTGAAGCTCGGCCTCGACTTGAAGGGCGGTGTGCACCTGGTGCTGCGCGTCAAGACCGACGACGCATTGCAGCTCGAAACGGAAACGACGGTCGAACGGCTGCGCGATTCGCTTCAGCGGGCCAGTGTGGCGTTCGCGAAGCTGGAGCAGACCAGCTCCACTGAATTCAGGGTGGAAGGCATCCAGGACGATGGGGCGTACCGGACTGCCGCGATCGAGGCGGACACCAACTTCGACCGCTCGTCCGAAGCCGGGGGCTATACCTATCGTCTGAAGCCGAACATCGCAAACCAGCTTCGCGATGGCGCCGTCACGCAGGCGCTCGAGACGATCGAGCGGCGTGTCAACGAATTGGGCGTGGCCGAGCCGATCGTCGCGCGTTACAGCGGGCAGGATCAGATCCTGGTGCAGCTCCCTGGCGTGAGCGACGTTCGCCGCGCGAAGGAGATCATCCGATCGACCGCCCTCCTGGAGCTGACGCTCGTCGACATGGGGCCGTTCTCGACGCGTGACGACGCGCTCAAGGCGTACAACAACAGTCTGCCGTCGGACCTCGAGATTCTTCCCGGACGCCAGGAGGGCGGCGGCACCGCCGGGACGGCCGGGACCGCGTTCTACGCGCTGAAGAAAGTGGCCGCGGTCACCGGCCGCGACCTTCGCAACGCGCAGCAGTCGGTCGACGAGTACAACCGGCCGGCGGTCCACTTCTCACTGAAGCAGGATGCGGCGGGCCGATTCGGCACGTTCACCGAAAGCAACATCGGACGACCGATGGCCATCGTGCTCGATCGGCGGGTGATGTCGGTGGCGACGATTCAGGCGCGGATCACCGACAGCGGACAGATCACGGGTATCAACCGCGAGGAGATGGTCGATCAGGTGATCATGCTCAAGTCGGGCGCGTTGCCGGCGTCGATGGAGTATCTCGAGGAACGCACGGTCGGCCCCTCGCTCGGCGCCGATTCGATCCGCGCCGGCGTGACCGCCTCGCTCGCTGGCCTCGCCTTCGTCGTGCTGTTCATGTTGTTCTACTACAAGCTGACGGGCCTCAATGCGGTCGTCTCGATCGTCGTCAATCTGGTCATCCTGCTCGGATTGATGGCGTTCATAAGCGCGACGATGACGCTGCCGGGCGTGGCCGGGTTCATTCTGACGATCGGCATGGGCGTGGATTCGAACGTGCTGATCTTCGAGCGCATCAAGGAGGAGCTGGGGACCGCCCGCGGCGTGCGTGCCGCGGTCAACGCCGGCTTCGATCGCGTGTGGTGGACGATCGTCGATACGCACGTGTCGTCGCTCATCGCGGCGCTCCTGCTGCTGCAGTTCGGCACCGGTCCGATTCGTGGCTTCGCGGTGACGCTGATCATCGGGTTGCTGTCCAACGTGTTCACGGCCGTGTTCGTGTCGCGCACCGTGTTCGAGATCGTGCTGGCGCGGCGCCAGCCGAACGCCCAGACCTTGAGCATTTGACATGCAGATACTCACCAACGCCAATTACAACTTCATCCGCTGGAAGTGGCACGCGATCACGCTGTCGCTGGCGGTGATCATTGCCGGCGCGGTCATGATCGCGATGCGTGGGCTGCCGCTCGGCATCGATTTCTCTGGCGGCACGCTCGTCGTCGTGCAGTTCGAGCAGGCGGTCACCGAGCAGCAGGTCCGCGACGCCGTGTCGTCGCTGCCCGGCGACGAGGTCGTGCAGCAGTACGGGGCCGCAGCCGATCGCCGGATTCTCGTGCGGCTCCCCCAGCCGGAGGGTGGCACGCAGTCCGGCACGCTCGAGCAGGCATCGATGCAGGTCGAGGAGGCGCTGCGCAAGGCGGGGCTGCCGAAGTTCGAGATCGTCAATCGCGAGCTGGTGAGCGCGGTGATCGGCCGCGATCTGCAGCTGCGCGGCATCTACGCGACCATCGCCTCGTTGCTCGCCATCACGATTTACATCGGCATCCGCTTCCGGTTCTCGTTCGCGGTCGGCGCGATTGCGGCGACGCTGCACGACGTGTTCGTGACGCTGGCGTTTCTGATGTTCTTCGGCTACGACCTGTCGCTCAACGTGGTCGCCGCCATCCTGACGATCACGGGGTATTCGGTCAACGACACGATCGTGATCTTCGATCGCGTGCGCGAGAATCTGCGGTCGCGCCGGCGCGACACGCTCGAGCAGATCGTCAACGACAGCGTCAACCAGACGCTGAGCCGCACGATCATCACAGCGGGGCTGACGTTCCTCTCGGTGCTGGCGTTGTTCCTGTTCGGCGGTGAGGCGCTCGAAGGCTTCGCCTTCACGATGCTGGTCGGCATCATCAGCGGCACTTACTCCACCGTGTTCATCGCCTCGGCCATCGCGATCCTCCTGAGCCAGAAACGTCGCCATGGCGCGGCGGCGGCCGTCGCCGCCACCGACGCCCCGGCGCAGCCGCGCCCCGGCAAGAAGCAGCGCCGGGCGCGCGCCTCGTGAGATAGCAGCCAGGCCGGCAGGGGAGTCGTCCGTTGACTCCGTCCCCTCCCCTGCCCCCTTGCCCCCTATCCCTTGCCCCCTTCTGTGTGAGCTACCTGATCGCCGCGCTGCTCGGGATCATTCAGGGCCTGACTGAGTTTCTGCCGATCTCATCGACGGCGCACCTGCTGCTGGCGGCGCGGGTGTTCCACTACGACGACCCTGGCGGCGTCTTTACGGTGATGATCCAGTTCGGCTCGGTGCTGGCGGTCATGTGGCTGTATCGCGCCAAGATTCTGGGCGTCACGCTGGGGTTGGCGTCCGATCCCTCGGCCCGCCGGTTCGCGCTGATGCTGGTGATTGCGTCCATTCCGGCCGGACTCGCCGGCGTCCTGTTGTCGGATTTCGTGAAGGGCGACCTGTATCAGCGGCCCGCCGTGATTGCCTTCGCGTTTATCATCGGCGGCATCGCTATTCTGCTGATCGAGCGGTTCAGGCCCCGGCCGGTCGTCTTCGAGGCCGACAAGACGCCAGTGCTGCGGGCGCTCGCCGTCGGCGTCAGCCAGATGTTGGCGCTGGTGCCCGGCGTATCGCGTTCGGGCGCGACCATCATGGGCGGCATGCTGGCGCGCGTCGATCGTCCCGCGGCCGCCGAGCTGTCGTTCTTCCTGGCGATGCCGGCCTTGGCCGGCGCCTTCGTGCACGACCTGTGGGAAGTGCGCGACCACCTCGCCGCCGAGCGCGGGCTCGAGATCGCTATTGGTTTCGTGATGGCATTCCTCGCGGCGCTCGTCGTCGTGAAGCCGTTTCTTCGCTATGTGGCTCGATCCGGGTTCGCCCCGTTCGCGTGGTACCGCATTGCGGCCGGACTGGCGATCCTCGCCGCGTTAAGAGCCGGCTGGCTGTGATGCAGTGGCTTCGCCGCAGCTTCATCGCAGGCCTGCTCGTCACGGTACCGCTCGTCATCAGCGTGTTCGCGCTGGTGTGGATCTTCGGTATCATTGATGGTTTCACAGCCCCGCTCGCGAGACAGGCCCTGGGTCAACCTGCCGCCGGCACGTTGCAGGACTACGTTGCACGCTTCGTCGGCGTGCTGGTGACGCTGCTCGTCGTGCTGACGGTGGGAGCGGTGGCGACGAACGTCATCGGCCGAAGACTGCTGGCGCGAGCGGAGGGCTGGCTGATGATGATCCCGGTGTTCCGGACCATCTACGCGCCGGTCAAGCAGCTCGTAGGGGCGTTCTCGCCCGACTCCGAGCAGGGCTTCAAGCGCGTCGTGATGGTAGAGGACCCGCATCGTGGCTGGGTCCTCGGGTTCCAGACGAAGGAGTTCAGAGTCGAGCGCAAGGCGGGTCCCGAGATCCTGGTGGCCGTATACGTACCGACGAACCATCTGTATCTCGGCGACATCCGGATGTACCCGCGCGACCGCGTGTTCTTTCCGGAGCTGACGGTCGAGGAAGGGATCCGGATCGTCTTGACCGGCGGCATGTCGCTGCCGGGGCGAATCGTAAGCAAGCAGGAGCCACAAACGGGGCCGGCCGCGCACAGAGCGCGGGCCCATGAGAGGAGCTGAGACCGTGATGACCGAGTCGATCAGAGGATTCGGCCGAGTGAGTCGTGCCGTTGCGCTGTGGGCGATCGCGGTGGTAATTGCACTAGCGGTGCCGACGTTGACGCAGGCGCAGGCGCCGGCGGACCCGGCACAGCCGACGGCGCAGGCGGCGCCGGAAGCTGCGGCCCGAGGCGGTGGAGAAGCGGACATCAAGCTGCCCGATCTCGGCCTCGTGCCCGTCGGCGGCTACAACGGACGGACGCTGCTCATGGCCGGTCTGGGCGTCTCGGTGTTCGGGCTGCTGTTCGGGCTCGTCATCCTGAACCAGCTGAAGAACCTCCCGGTGCATCGTTCGATGCGCGAGATCTCGGAGTTGATCTACGAGACGTGCAAGACCTATCTGATCACCCAGGGACGGTTCATCGCCATCCTCGAGATCTTCATTGCCGCGATCATCGTGTTGTACTTCGGCGTGCTGCAGCAGCTCGGCGTCACGCGCGTCGCGATCATCCTGATCTTCAGCGTCGTCGGCATTCTCGGCAGCTATAGCGTGGCGTGGTTCGGCATCCGTGTGAACACGTATGCCAACTCGCGCACGGCGTTCGCGAGCCTCGAGGGCCGTCCGTACCCGGTGTACGCCATCCCACTCAAGGCCGGCATGAGCATCGGCACGCTCCTCATCAGCGTCGAGCTGCTGATCATGCTGCTCATCCTGCTGTTCATTCCGGGCGACTATGCCGGGGCGTGCTTCATCGGCTTCGCCATCGGCGAATCGCTCGGCGCCGCGGCGCTCCGGATCGCGGGCGGCATCTTCACGAAGATCGCCGACATCGGATCCGACCTGATGAAGATCGTCTTCAACATCAAGGAAGACGACGCCAGGAACCCGGGCGTGATCGCGGATTGCACCGGCGACAACGCCGGCGACTCGGTGGGCCCGAGCGCCGACGGCTTCGAGACCTACGGCGTGACCGGCGTGGCGCTGATTACGTTCATCTCGCTGGCGGTGCCGCAGCAGAACACGCAGGTGCAGCTGCTGGTCTGGATTTTCGTGATGCGCGTCATGATGATCATCGCCAGCGTCGGTTCGTACCTGCTGAACGAAGCGATCGCCAAGGCGCGGTATGGTTCGGCCGCGAAGATGAACTTCGAGGCGCCGCTGACACAGCTGGTCTGGCTGACGTCGATCGTGTCGGTGGTGCTCACATTCGTGGTCTCACGCCTGCTGATTGCCGACATGGGCGACGGCACGCTGTGGTGGAAGCTCTCCGCGATCATCACGTGCGGCACGTTGGCTGGTGCGATCATCCCCGAGCTCGTGAAGGTATTTACGTCCGTGGAATCGAGTCACGTCCGCGAGGTCGTGACGGCGTCGAGGGAAGGCGGGGCGTCGCTGAACATCCTTGCCGGCTTCGTCGCCGGCAACTTCAGCGCTTATTGGCTCGGTCTCAGCATCGTGTCGCTGATGTCGATCGCCTACTTCGTGAGCGGGTGGAGCACATCGATGTCGTCGCTGATGCTCGCTCCGGCGGTCTTCGCGTTCGGTCTCGTGGCGTTCGGCTTCCTCGGGATGGGTCCGGTGACGATTGCCGTCGACTCGTACGGCCCGGTCACGGACAATGCGCAGTCGGTGTACGAGCTCTCGGTGATCGAGTCGATCCCGGGCGTCCAGCAGGAGCTGAAGAAGGACTTCGGCCTGAACGTCCAGTTCGAGCACGCCAAGGCGCTGCTCGAGGAGAACGACGGCGCCGGCAATACGTTCAAGGCAACCGCCAAGCCCGTACTGATCGGGACTGCGGTCGTCGGCGCCACGACGATGATCTTCTCGATCATCGTCGAGTTGACGAAAGGTCTCACCGAGAACACCGATAAGTTATCGCTGCTTCACGCGCCGTTCCTGCTCGGCCTGGTGACCGGCGGCGCGGTCATCTATTGGTTCACCGGCGCGTCGACGCAGGCGGTCACGACCGGTGCCTACCGCGCGGTCGAGTTCATCAAGGCCAACATCAAGCTCGAGGGCGTGACGAAAGCGTCGGTCGAGGACAGCAAAAAGGTCGTCCAGATCTGCACGCAGTACGCGCAGCGCGGGATGTTCAACATCTTCCTCACGGTGTTTTTCGCCACGCTCGCGTTTGCGTTCGTCGAGCCGTACTTCTTCATCGGCTACCTCATCTCGATCGCGCTGTTCGGCTTGTATCAGGCCGTCTTCATGGCCAACGCCGGCGGCGCCTGGGACAACGCCAAGAAGATCGTCGAGACCGAGCTCAAGGCGAAGAACACGCCGCTGCATGCGGCGACGGTCGTCGGCGACACCGTCGGCGACCCTTTCAAGGACACCTCGTCGGTGGCACTGAATCCGGTGATCAAGTTCACCACGTTGTTCGGCTTGCTGGCGGTTTCGCTGGCGGTTCGACTGAGTGAGGAGAGCGGACCCGGCACGAGCCATTTGCTTGCGGCCGTGTTTCTGGCGATATCGATTGTGTTCGTCTACCGCTCGTTCTACGGGATGCGAATCGGCTCGGCTCACTGAGCCGACGTGTGACGACACTGTGGCGGGAAAAGGGAGCTTTTTCGGTCGCATTGCGGCTGGGGTTCCGGGATAAGATCCCCGGTCGCGACTCTGGTGTGGCCGGAAAAAGGCGAGCTGGGAGCCTCTTCTACGGGCTGTCAGCCGCACCGGGCACGCGGAGCACTTTGGGACATTCGGTGTCTAAGCCTGCACCGGTTGCTCTCAGCGGAATGTGAGCAGCCGGCCGGGCTGGCAGCGGAAGGTTTCGTTGACACCCTTTTTTAGGGGTAGCTATAATCGGCCGCTCTGCGCGCCTCGGAGCTCGCTTTCAGAGAGGAAGAAGACCCTTGCCACGTGATGAACGCATATTTGGCGATATCGTCGATCCTTCCATCAAGCTCGGAAGCAATCAGGGGAAGTCAATCGGGCTGACGATTTTCCTCGAGGCGCTGATTATCGCCCTCATCGTCATCATTCCCCTGATGGCGACCGACATACTTCCGACGCCGCCGTCGATGATGGCCTTCGTCGCGGCGCCGCCACCACCTCCGCCCCCGCCGCCGCCCCCGCCGCCCAAGGTGGACGTGCCGAAGCCGGTGGAAGTCGTGAACCCGAATGCAGCGCCGACCGAGCCGCCGCCCGAGATCAAGCCGGAGCCGCTCGACACCAACTTCGATCGCAACGTCGGTGTCGAGGGTGGCGTGCCGGGTGGTGTCGTGGGTGGCGTGGTCGGTGGTCTTCCGGAAGCACCGCCACCGCCGCCACCGCCGACGCAGCCGGTACGCGTAGGTGGCCAGATCAAGCAGCCAACCAAGACCAAGCACGTCAACCCGACGTATCCGCCGATTGCGCAGTCCGCGCGGGTGCAGGGCGTCGTGATCATCGAAGCGGTCATCGGGCCGAACGGCAAGGTGCAGGACGCGCGCGTGCTGCGCTCGATTCCGCTGCTCGACCAGGCGGCACTCGATGCGGTCAAACAATGGGAGTTCACACCCACGCTGCTCAACAACACACCGGTGCCGGTCATCATGACGGTCACCGTGCAGTTCACGCTTAGCTAGACACCGGCTAGCAATTCACAGAGGCAGACCCTAGCGGGATGCGGAGGATGGAGTAATGGACGTTCGGAAAATGCGGCAGATCGCGTTTGGAGTAGTCGGTGTCCTGGCGCTGAGCGCGCCTGCGTTCGCGCAGGAGGCGGCGCCGGCGGCCGGCGGCGGGCTGGATCTCTATGACATGTTCGCGCAGATGGGCGCCCTCGCCTGGGCGGTCGCCATCATTCTGTTCGGCATGTCGTTCCTCTCGGTGGGCATTGCCATCGAGCGGATCTACACCTTCAGCCAGGCGCGCAAGCAGTCGAAGCTGTTCGCGCCGCAGGTCGCCAAGCACCTGCGCGATCAGCGCCTGAAGGAAGCGATCGCGCTGTCGGCGTCGAAGGACTATCGCTACAGCCATCTCGCCAAGGTCGTCCTCGCCGGCCTCCAGGAGTATCAGTTCCAGCAGGAAAGCGGCACCAACCTCAATCGCGACGACGTTCTCGACACGGTTCGCCGCTCGATTCAGCGCGCCTCGGCGCTGACGACCAACGATCTGAAGAAGGGTGTGAACACGCTCGCCACGATCGGCTCGACGGCACCGTTCGTCGGACTGCTCGGCACGGTCGTCGGCGTCATCAACGCGTTCGTCGGTATCGCCTCGACCGGATCGGGCGGTATCGCTGGCGTGTCGGCCGGTATCGCCGAAGCCCTCGTCGAAACGGCGCTCGGTCTGTTCGTCGCCATCCCGGCGGTGTGGTTCTACAACTACCTGACCAGCCG